>CAMMEP010000043.1 GCA_946495905.1 uncultured Clostridium sp. | reverse complement strand
ACTGCAGTACCCTCGTTTCGGGGGCCGTGGGTTCGAATCCCACTCACTCCGCCAAATAAAAAAATTCTCCGTATCGAGAATTTTTTTTCGTGATAAAGGCTAATCGCATGCTATTTAACTATATTACGAATAACAGGAGCAGGCAAGTATTTGCTTACTTCTTTTTTATTTTCTATTAATTCTGCTACCATGCTAGAACTAATAAAGCCCAATAAGCCAGAACGAATATAGATTGTATCTAATCCACCAATTTCTTCATTTATTTGAGCTAAATTTTCTTCATATTGATAATCCATATCATTGCGAAGCCCACGAATCATAAACTGACAATGATGTTCTTTTGCAACATCAACAGAAAGACCAGTATAAATAATAACTTCCGCATTGGAAATATTTTCATTTTTCAATGTCTCCTCAATTGCTTCTTTCATAATTGTATTATCGAATCTTCTTGCTTTTTGCGAATTGGTACCAATACCAATTACAATGTTATCAAATAATTTGGCAGCTGTTTTTACAACATGTAAATGTCCATTCGTAAAAGGATCAAAACTACCAGGGTAAAAAGCAGATTTCATAAAACTCAGTCCTTTCTCATTTTGTTTTTTACAGTAATAGCATTATGTTACAATTTACGGTTGCTTTTTGTTGGAGTAATGCATATTTTAATTTTATGTTGGAGTGCTTAAGGTGGGGACCGACAAGTTTACAAACTGTAAAACGAAACGTAAGTGGAGTTTATACAGTTTGTACGCAGCCAAAGGGCCAAAACATAAAATTAAAATATGCATTGCTCCAACATTTTAGATTAAACTGTGAATTGTAACAACATTATAACATATAAGAAAGGAATTGTAACTTACCTATTGTAAATTTTAGTTAAAAATGATAAAATCTACTTGTGAATTTTGATAGGAGGATTGGAATTTGAAATTAGAAGAATTATACCAAACACTAACAAAAGAGATTCCTTCTGAGCAAATATTTAAAAATGAACCAATGAGCAAACATACTTCTTTTAAAGTAGGAGGAAATGCTGATATATTTGTAAAAATAAAAAATATAAAAGAATTAAAGTATACCATAAAAATAGCAAAGAAAAATAATATGCATATAACCTTTATCGGAAATGGAAGCAATATTTTAGTAAGAGATAGAGGCATAAGAGGAATTGTAGCAAAAATAGAATTTGAAGAAATAAAAATTGAACCAATGCAGAATAAGGAAGTTTTGGTAACGGTAGGAGCAGGAGTAAGTCTTGCCAAACTTGCTCAAGAATTACAAAAAAATAGTATAACAGGTTTTGAATTTGCATCTGGAATACCAGGCACAATTGGTGGAGCAATTAAAATGAATGCTGGTGCTTATGGAAAAGAAATGAAGGATGTAGTAGTTTCTACTAAATGTATGGATTTAAAGCACTATTATATGTTAGCGGAAACTACCAATATTGATGATATTGAAATTACAGAAGTAGTAGAAAAATCGGACGAACCTGAAATAGTAGAATTAAGCCAAGAAGAGCAAAAATTTATCTATCGAAATAGCGTATTTTCTAATAAAAGATATGTTATTTTAGAGACAAAATTACAATTAACTTATGGTAATATAGAAGAAATACAACATACTATGAAAGAACTAATGCAAAGCAGAAGAGAAAAACAGCCTAGTCTACCAAGTGCGGGAAGTACTTTTAAACGTGGCGAAGATTTTATAACCGCTAAATTAATTGATGAATGTGGTTTAAAGGGATATACTGTTGGAGGAGCACAGGTTTCAGAAAAACATGCAGGATTTATTGTAAATACCGGTAATGCTACTGCACAAGATATATTAGATTTAATTGAACATGTGAAAAAAGTAGTATTTGAAAAAACAGGAAAATGTATTAAGCTAGAAGTAGAAATACTAGGTGAATAAAATGTGAAATGTTGAAGGTAAAATAAGCACAAAAAAGAAAGGAATTACAAAAATGAAAAGTTTTTTTAAATGGTTTAAAGCGAATACAAGAATAAAAAGATGGATTCTGCTAATTATTATTGGAATTCTTCTATGTTGTTATGGCATGGCGGAAATATTAACTAGTAGACAGCTAGAATTTGCAAACTTAGCAAAAATAGCAGTAATATTTGTTGTTGGTTTTATTTGCATTATTTATAGTATTGTGGCAATTCAAAAGAGAACACTTGAAATTTTAGTAGAAGATACAGACAAGAGAACAAAAGATGAAAAATCAAATGTAAAAACATTAATATTCAATAAAAGAGTATATAATCAAGGACCTAAGATTGTAGCAATTGGTGGAGGCGCTGGATTAAACTCTGTATTAAGAGGTTTAAAAAATTATACGGATAATATCACTGCCATTGTTACGGTTTCAGATTACGGAGAACAAAAAACAGAGTCAAGAAAATTATTAGAAACCTTACCATTAGATGATATAAAAGAAAGTATTGTTGCTCTTTCATCCAAAGAAGAAGCAATGGAAAAATTAATGAATTTTAAATTTAAATATGGAAAGCTTAATGATTTAACGTTTAGTGACATTTACTTTTTAGCAATGCAAGACTTGTACAAAGATTTTACAGAATCGGTAAAACAATCGGAAAATATTTTTAATATGACAGGAAAAGTATTGCCTGTAACAATGGAAGAAATAAAAATATGTGCTGAACTAGAAGATGGTACTGTTATTGAAAGTAAAGACAAAATACCAGAAGTAATTAATGATAAAACTTGTAAAATAAGTAGAATATTTATTAATCCATCCAATTGTAAGCCAGCGCCAGGTGTTATAGAAGCAATTATGGAAGCAGATGCAATTGTAATTGGACCAGGAAGCCTATATACAAATGTAATTCCTAATCTATTAGTAAAAGGTGTTGCAAAAGCGATTAAAGAAAGTAAAGCTTTTAAAGTGTATGTAAGTAACCTAATGACAGAGCCTGGTCAAACGGATAATTATTCTTTGTCCGAGCATATCAAGGCTATTAATGAGCATGTAGGAAAAGGTATTATCGAATATTGTATTTATGACACAGGAGAGATTATTCCAGAATACATTCGAAAATACAATATGGAAGGCTCTGAACTAGTAGAACAGGATGTTTCTAAAGTAAAGGTAGAAGGAATATACCTTATTCAAAGAAACTTATCCCATATTGAAAATGGATACATACGACATAATCCAGATGCCATTGCTGCATCTATTATACAGTTAATTTGCGATGATTTGAAATTTAACAATATGGAAAATAATGCACAATATATGATGCTAAACAATAAGCTAAAAGATAGTAAGAAATCCTTAAAAAAGAAAGAAAAAGAGAATAAGAAAACAATTAAGGAAGATAAGAAAAGTAGAATGCAACATGGAAAGAGTAAATTCTATGAAAAATATAATGACAGAATACAATCCATAAAAGAATCGGATTTAAAACAGAAAGAAAAAATGAAGAAAAACCAAAAATAGCAGTAATGACTTCGAAAAATTTTATTTCGCAGAACTTTCGAATAACTGTTAAAAAGTATATAAAAAATGGAGGAAAACAAATGAAGTATGAAAAAGAAGATTTATCTTTAGAAGAAGGACTAAAGAAGGAATGGCTTATAACCAATGGAATTGGAGGTTATAGTAGCTCTACCATAATTGGAGCTAATACACGTAAATATCATGGACTATTAGTTGCACCGTTGATGCCACCAGGAAGTAGACATGTTATCTTATCTAAAGTAGATGAAAGTGTGGAGATGGAAGGAAAGCATTATAATTTATATACGAATGTTTGTAAAGATTATATTTCCGATGGATATAAAAACTTAGTAAGTTTTGAGAAAGAATATATTCCAATATTTACTTATCAAGTAGAAGATATGTCTATCAAAAAATTTATTTGTATGGAACATGGAAAAAACACAGTGGCTCTTTATTACTATATTAAAAATGGAGAAAAGAAAGCCAAATTAACATTAGCGCCAATTATAAATTTTAGAGACTTTCATACTACAAATACAAATGAGCAATTTGATTTAAATCAAGAAATTGAAAATAACAAAGTAAAATTAATATTAGGAAATCGTTCACAAAACCCGATTTATACTTATTTATCAGAAGGAAAGTACATAAAACATGATAATGATGTATTTAGAAATATGTACTACATAGAAGAAGAAAAAAGAGGACAAGGAGCAGTAGAAAATCACGTTGTTCCAGGTGTTTATGAAGTAGAAATAGAGCCAAATGAAGAAAAATATATTACTTTTATTTGTTCTTTTGAGCAAAATATAGAAGAACTTAATGCAAAAGATTTAATAAATAAAGAAATTATAAGATTAAGTACTCTAATTTATAACACCGATTATTTAGATGATAAAAAGAAAGAATCAAAAGACGCAGAATATATTAATCTCGTTAAAAATTTTATTATTGCAACAGATAATTTTGTAGTATATCGACCATCTTTTGCCTTGTATAGCATTATTGCAGGATATCATTGGTTTTTAGACTGGGGAAGGGATACCTTAATCTCTTTCGAAGGACTTTTACTAAAAACAAAGCGTTTTGAAGAAGCAAAAGAAGTATTACTAACGTGTATTCGTGATATAAAATATGGACTAGTACCAAACGGATACTCAGGATATGATGGAAGACCACTGTATAACAGTGTGGATGCTTCACTACTATTATTCGAAGAAGTAAAGAAATTTTTAAGCTATACGAATGAATATGAGTGGGTAAGGGAAAATATATATCCATCACTTGTAAAAATAATGAATGCATATCAAAATAGAATTGACATTGATGGAAACAATATATACATGGATGAAGATTTTCTAATTTCTTCTGGAACAGAGCATATCCAAAATACTTGGATGGATGCGAAGATTGGTGATTTTGTTGTTACTCCTAGAAATGGAAAAGCAGTAGAAGTAAACAGTATGTGGTACAATGCATTGAAAATTATGGAAGAATTAACCATATTAATGAGAGGAAAAGAAGAAGCAAAAAGGTATACAGATTTAGCAAATAAATGCAAGAAGAGCTTTAATACAAAATTTTATAACAAAAGAAGAAAATGTTTATATGATGTGCTAGGAGATTCAAGAATAAGACCAAACCAATTATTTGCAACGAGCCTCTCTTATCCAGTATTAGATGTCAACTCAGAAGAGGCAAAAGAAATGTTAAATACTGTAGAGAAAAAATTACTTACACCATATGGCTTACGTACCTTAGCAAAAGGAGAACCAGGCTATCGCGAAAGATATGAAGGCGATATGATAAAAAGAGATATGAGCTATCATCAAGGAATTATTTGGCCTTGGCTTTTAGGATTGTATTATGATACCTTAAGAAATATGCTAAAAGCAGAAAAAAATAAGACAGCAAAAAAAGAATTGGAAAGTAAATTGGAAAAATTTAAAGAAGAGGTAAAGAAAACATTTGTAGAAGAAATGAATCATGGAGAAAGTGTAGGTAGTATTTGCGAAATATATGATACAGAGAATAAGAAATATCTACCACAAGGAGCAAAATTCCAAGCTTGGAGTGTAGCGGAAATATTTAGAATAATATTTTAAAATTATTTACTGATTATTAGAAAAGCAACTAATGTATGTTTTACAATTTCCATTTTCGGCCCCCAACATCGTACAAACTGTAAAACTTCACATTCGTTCAGCTTAACAGTTTGTAAACTTGTCGGTCCCCACCTTAAGCACTCAAATAAAAATTGTAAAACATAACATTAGTTGTAAAAAATATTTTCGTAAATAATAACTTTATTATTCTAAAAAAGGAGCAAAGGAAAAATGAGGATTTTAGGAATAGATCCAGGGTTTGCGATAACTCGGATACAGTATAATAGATTACATAGGTAATAGGTTTAAGTTAATTAATTCTGGAGCGGTGCTTACAGAAGCGGGAGAGTCGTTTCCTTTAAGATTGCTTAAGATAAATAATGATTTGGAGGAGATTATAGATACTTACAAACCAGATGCTATTTCGGTAGAGGAGTTGTTCTTTAATAATAATGCTAAAACAGCAATAAATGTTGCACAAGCAAGAGGGGTAATCTTGGTAGTGGGATGTCGAAAAAATGTGCCAACTTATGAATATACACCACTACAAATTAAACAAGCTGTTGTAGGTTATGGTAGAGCGGATAAAATACAGGTGCAAAAAATGGTAAAAACAATTTTGGGAGTGGATAAGCTTCCAAAATTGGATGATACCACAGATAGTATGGCTGCGGCAATCTGCCATGCACATTCATCCAAATTTGCAGTAAAACTTTAGATGCAATTGGGGACGTTATCTTTTTGTACTAGATTAATACAATACAGTAAATTTATATATTTTGTATTTTTGGTTTTCGGCCCCCAACTGCGTACAAACTGTAATAACTCCACATATGTGTCGTTGACAGTTTGTAAACTTGTCGGTCCCCACCTTAAGCACTTCAACCAAAAATAAAAAATATATAAATTTACTGTAAAGATTAGAATAGTGCACAAAAAGGGGAGTAGCCCCAATTGCACAAGGAGAGTGATAGCATGCCAATTAAGTTATTGTATGGTGAAGAGACGTATTTGTTAGAAACGAAACTAAAGAAGATAAAAAAAGACTTTGGTGAGCTTATAAAAGGTATCAACTATATTCCGATTGATGAAACTAATGTGAAGGAATTGATTTCGGATATAGAGACACCTGCTTTTGGCTATGAAAAAAAGCTTATTATAGCAAGGAATACAGGCTTGTTTAAGAAAGAAAAGAAAACTGCAAAAGGGCAAGAGGCTGCATTAAATAATCTAATGCTAAAGATTGCAACTTATATAGAAGAGAATAATTCTTTAATCAATGAAGCAGTAGAGTTAGTTTTCGTGGAGGAAAACGCAGAAAAAAATACGTTATATAAAGCAATTGAAAAAAATGGAGAAATAACAGAGTTTGCTCCACTTAAATTGCCACAGTTAATACAAAATATCCAAAAAATTTGTGGAGCTTATCAAGTCAAAATCGATAATGGTACTGCAAAATATTTTGTAGAGTTATGTGGTACTAGTATGCAAGAGCTAATAAATGAAATTAGAAAATTAATTGAGTATGTAGGACCAAATGGAGTTATTACGACAAAAGATATTGATTTATTATCCATTAAACAAATAGATAGTGTTATCTTTGATTTAACCGATAACTTAGGAAAAAAAGATACCAAAAAAGCGATAGAAGTTTTAAATAATTTATTATATGAAAAAGAACCAATACAAAAAATTTTAATTACTTTATACAATCATTTTAAAAAGCTATATATTGTGAAAATTGCAGAAGAGTATCGAAAAGATTTAGCAACTTCTATGAAATTAAAACCAAACCAACTTTTTCTAACAACAAAATATAAAAAGCAAGCAAGTTATTTTTCAAAAGAAGAAATAGAGAACATTATGGAGGAATTTATCAATTTAGATGCTAATTATAAAGTAGGCTTAATTGATATTAATGTTGGGCTAGAGGCAATACTTTGTAGATATTGTTCGTAAGTGAGAAAGGAAATGATGTAGTATGGAAAAGTATGATGTAATTGTGGTAGGTATGGGACCAAGTTCTATTTTTTTAGCATATGAACTAATACAAAAGAATAAGGCCAATAATATTTTACTTATTGAAGAAGGAAAGCGTGTAGAGGATAGATTTTGTCCGATTGAGCAAACTGGTAAATGTATAAAATGTAGACCTTTTTGTAATATAACAAGTGGATTTTCAGGGGCAGGTGCTTTTTCGGATGGTAAATTATCCTTGTATAATCCAGAAGATGATGATATTTATGTGGGTGGAAATTTACATGAATATATAGGAGTTCCTAAAACAAAAGAATTAATTGATTATGCAGATAGTATTTATTTAAAATTCGGTGCGGATAAAAAACTAGAGGGTATTGAGCATAAAGATAAAATAAAAACAATAAAAGAAAAGGCAAAAAAAGAAGGCATCAATTTAATTAATATTCCTATAAGACATTTAGGAACGGAAAAAAGCCATGAAATCTATGGTAGAATTGAAAAATATTTAGAAGAACATGGTATTAATATGATGTTTAGTACTATTGTAGAAGATATCATTATCGAAAATGGAAAGATAAAAGGTGTAAAAATTAAAAGTGCCAATAAAGTAAATGAGGAAGTAGAATTAGAAAACATTTATGGAGATAAAGTAGTAATAGCAGTTGGAAGAAAAGGAGCTAATTGGCTTACTGAACTTTGTGATAAGCATGGTATTGCTACTAAACCTGGAACAGTTGATATTGGTATAAGGTATGAGTTACCAGATAGCATTATGGAAGATGTTAATAAATATATGTATGAAGGAAAGTTTATTGGTAGACCAGAGCCATTTCGAGATAAAGTTAGAACATTTTGCCAAAATCCTAGTGGATTTGTAGCAAATGAAGTATATGATAATAATCTAACTCTTGTAAACGGTCATTCCTATAAAGATAAAAAAAGTACCAATACTAATTTAGCAATTTTAGTATCGCATAATTTTACATATCCATTTAATAAACCAATCGATTATGGAAGAAATGTGGCTAAAAATTTAAATGAGTTAGGCGACGGAAATATTGTAGTGCAAAGATTAGGCGATATTTACAGGGGAAAAAGAACATGGGAGAATGAATTAAAATCAAATTCCGTAGTTCCTACTTTAAAAACAGCAGTGCCGGGAGATATTACGTTTGCATTAGGATACAGAACAATGACCGATATTTTAAGATTTATAAGAAGTTTAGATAAAGTAATAGAAGGTTTTGCTAACCCAGATAATTTACTCTATGGTCCAGAAATAAAATTTTATAGCAATAAGGTGGATGTCGATAATAATTTCGAGACTAACATAAAAGGACTATACTGCATTGGAGACGGTGGAGGAATGACAAGAGGTCTTATGATGGCATCTTGCTCAGGAATAGAACTTGCTAGAATTTTAACAAGATAAGAAAGATGTGAATGAATATAATGAAAGATTTCAATGTACGTTTAAAGTGAATTTAACTTTGTTACATAAAAAAGAAAAGAAGGCATCCAGTGTGGATGCCTTAAATTTGGCTCGTGTAACGGTAATAACTGATGTCAATTACTATAACCTGTCTCTGATACAATGTCATCACTAATTTCTTGTACAGTTGCAGAAGGTGTATAATCTTCATTACCAAACAATTCCTGATGTAATTCTTTTACATTAGATTCCAATGTTACCGGAACACCATACCAAGCATCAGAAGAATAACCCTGTACATCATAAGGCCATCCAAGGCTATCGGTTATGTTATAAGAAAAAACAGATGGAACCATAGCAATAATTGAGTTATTAGAAATGTTGGTAGAAATATGTGGTAATATAATATCAACATATTCTAAAATTTGAGAGATATCTTTCGTTTTAATTTTACTAAATACAGCGTCAATAACATTTCTCATACGTTCTGTCCTTTTATAATCCGAATCTATATAACGAATTCTGGAATAAGCTAATGCTTCATCACCATCTAGGGTATAAGTACCGCCAGAGCTAAATCCAATTTGCTGAGCTTCTGCGTCTGTAATAGTTAATGTAATACCGCCAATGGTGTCCACTACTGTTTTTACGGTTTCAAAATTAACGGTAACAAATTCTGTAATATTTAAATCTAAATTTTTATTAATTGTACTTAAAGCAAGTTCTGGACCACCATAAGCATAAGCATGGGTTATTTTATCTAGACCATGTCCATCAATATCAACATAAGTGTCTCTGTAAATAGAAGTAAGCTTAACATCATTTGTTTTTTTGCTAATACTTACAATAATAATACAATCACTTCTGGAATTCGAAAAAGAATCATCTCTGGAGTCTAATCCGAATAAAGCAATGTTTCGATAATTTTTTAGTTCTTCCTCTATACCAGAATTTACGGTAATAGTACTTTCATCAATATCCACGTGATTCATATTATTTAATTTGCTAGAAAGAAATGCATAACCAGCTCCTAGAGCTAGTCCAAGTAAGATTAACAAGATAATAAATAGTATTCCTAAAAATTTTAAGAATCCACCTCTATTGGATTTTAATTGTTCTTTCAATATAATTCCCCCTTTCGAGATATAGTAAATTCTAACAAAACTTTATGAAAAAGACAAGACAATTAAGAAAAACTTAAGGTAGTATATTAGACTGATAAAATTTGTAAGAAATATAGATTTTTTAGAAAATGTATAAATTCGCTTCTTTTTTCAAATAATAATGAAAAAAGGAGTGGATTTTTATATGTATAATTTTAGAACAGATTTAGCATTAGAAAGAAGAGACTTATATAATAAAGCACATAATATAGAAAAAGATATTGATGGAATTGAAACAGAGGAAGAAAAGCTAAATGACAACATTATAGTTTCAAGAGTAAAAGTTACAAATGAAAAAGGAGAAGAGGCAATAGGAAAGCCACAAGGAAACTATATTACCATTGATATTAAGAATTTGAAGATTGCACATGAACACGAGATTCAAGAAGCATCTGAAGCGGTTACAAAGGAATTAAAAGCATTATTGGAAAAGCATATTGGATTACAAGAGCCAATTTTAGTAGTAGGGCTAGGTAATATTTATGTAACACCAGATGCCTTAGGCCCAAAGGTTATTAATGAAATTGATATTACAAGACATTTACTAGAATATATGCCAGAAGCTTTAGATGAAAATACCAGAGAAGTAAGTGCTGTATCCCCTGGAGTATTAGGAACGACCGGAATTGAAACTTTAGAGATATTAAAAGGAATTGTAGATAATGTTAAACCAAAATTGGTAATTGTCATTGATGCTTTAGCTTCGAGAAGTATAGAGAGGATTAGTAGTTCTATACAACTTGCAGATACTGGTATTGTACCAGGTGCAGGAGTGGGAAATGCCAGAAAGGAGCTTACAGAAAAAACATTAGGAATACCAGTAATTGCCATGGGAATACCTACTGTGGTAGAAGCGGCAACTATTGCAGCAGACAGTTTAACTCTTTTAATACAAAAAGTGCAAGAACAAGCGCAATCGAATGATTTCTTAAATAAGTTACAAGAAGAAGATAAATATGAATTAATAAAAGAAGTATTAGCACCAGAAGAATATAATTTTATTGTGACACCAAAAGAAATAGATGGATTAATAGAAAAGATGAAGGATGTAGTAGCAAGAGGAATAAATTTTGCAATAAATTAGGGCTTCGTATTAAAAAATGCAAGCATTGACATCACTAACCAGTATGGTATAATAGACAAAGTAATTTAGACTACGGAAGGAATGATAAAAATGAAATTACTTGCAGTAGGAGATATTGTAGGAGAAATAGGATTAAATAAATTAAAAGAATTATTACCTAGTATTATAGAAAAAGAAAAGATAGACTTTACCATTGTAAATGCAGAAAACACATCCAGTGGAATGGGTCTTACAATAAAAGACTTTAACACATTACTAAAGCTACCAATTGATATGATGACCATGGGCAACCATACTTGGGGAAAGAAAGATATTTTTTCCTTTATTGATAATCCAAAAATTATAAGACCAGCAAATTATTCCAAAGGTGTGCCTGGGAAGGGATATCAGATCTGTAATTGCAAAAATAAAAAAATAGCAGTCATTAATTTAATTGGAAGAACCGATATGAGCGTTTTATCTGATAATCCATTTACGGTAGCAGAAGAATTAGTAAACAAATTACAAAAACAAGTAGATGCTATTATTGTAGATTTTCATGCAGAAGCAACAGCAGAAAAAATAGCAATGAAATATTTCTTAGATGGAAAAGTAAGCGCAATTTTTGGAACACACACTCATGTACAAACAGCAGATGAAGAAATAACACAAAATGGAACAGGCTACATTACCGATTTAGGAATGACAGGACCTAAGCAATCTGTAATAGGAATGGATGTAAAAGTATCGATAAAGAGGTTTGTTACTTCGCTTCCAGAAAGATATAAACTAGCAGAAGGAGAATCAATTTTAAATGGCTGTGTTTTTGAATTAGATGACGAAAATTTAAAAACAAAAAATATCTATCGAATAAAATATTAATTCTTGGTTATAAAAAATAGAAAAAATATAGTAATTTTAGGAATCTTATGCTATACAGTGTTTTTCTGGGCAAATGAAAGAAATAATTTATTATCTCGGAGTTACTACAATGTCGAATTATGTCGAAAAGATACGATGAGTTTTTCCTTTTTTTTCCAAAAACCACTAGACAATTTCCAGAAATTGTAATATAACTATAATCGTTGATTAAAACAAATAAAAAAATATAGGAGGCAAAAATGGAAATTTTAAAAATCTCATCAAAGTCAAATCCAAATTCGGTAGCAGGAGCTATTGCAGGTTTGGTAAAGGAATCTAACAAGGCAGAAATGCAAGCAATAGGAGCAGGAGCACTTAATCAAGCTGTAAAAGCTGT
>CAMMEP010000042.1 GCA_946495905.1 uncultured Clostridium sp. | reverse complement strand
ATGCAACAGGAAGTTGTGATAGTAGTTCGTTTGTAAGAGATTCCAGTGGAAAAGGCTGGTATAGCCAAAGTGTACCTACCACAACAGGTTCCAATGCCGATTATGCCGTAAAAAACATCTATGACCTAGGAGGAAATGTAAGAGAATGGACAATGGAGGCGAACAACACCTACTTCCGTGTTCATCGTGGCCGGTATTTACGGCAATTCTGGCTCTAATGTTCCAGCTTCGTCTCGTTCCAGCAACGGCAATCCGTCCCTCAGCTACGACAGCATAGGCTTCCGCTTGTCGCTTTATTTGTAGGTCTGAAAGCTGATAGAAAGAATAAATGTTCTCAAACAAAGGAAAAGTATAAAAAAATAGATATAATAAACATACGGCTAGCGAACGAGAGTACGCTAGTAAATGGAAAATTTTAGACGTACAAGGAAAAAATTAAACTAATATCATATAGTAGAAAAAATTATCTGGAGAAGGTGTAGAATATAGTGTATTCTACACCTTTTAAGACTTCACAGAAAGAACAAAATACCAAAGTTGAATTCTGTCGATAAGTTTTGCAGGAATACGTAATAAATGGAAAATAATAGAAGAAGAGGAGAGAAAAAATTGCCCAAAAAAATTAATTCTAAATACTTGAAATTGCCTCTAATACATGATATAATATTATACGTTAAAAATACACACACAAGCTAGTTTGAAGAGGAGTGCTTGTTTTTATCTAAAGCAAGTCTTTTTAAATGTTATGCTTAGTGGAGGTAAAACAAAAAAGGAGGAATAAAAAATGGCAGTAGTTGCAATGAAACAATTACTAGAAGCAGGTGTTCACTTTGGACATCAAACAAGAAGATGGGATCCAAAAATGGCTGAATACATATTCCAAGCTAGAAACGGAATTCACATCATCGATTTACAAAAAACATCTAAAAAATTAGATGAAGCGTATAGCTTCTTAAAAGAGCAAGCAGAGGAAGGAAAAACAGTTCTATTTGTAGGAACTAAAAAACAAGCACAAGAGTGCGTAAAAGAAGCTGCTGAAAAATGCGGTATGTACTATGTTAATCAAAGATGGTTAGGTGGAACTCTAACAAACTTTGAAACAATTAGAAAAAGAATTGACAGATTAGAAGAATTAGAAAAAATGCAAGAAGATGGAACATTTGATGTTCTACCTAAAAAAGAAGTTATTCTTTTAAAGAAAGAAATGGAAAAACTAGAAAAAAATCTTGGAGGAATTAAAGAAATGAAAGAACTTCCAGGAGTAATGTTTATAGTTGATCCTAAAAAAGAAAGAATAGGAATCTTAGAAGCTAGAAAATTAGGAATTCCTGTAATAGGATTAGTAGATACAAACTGCAATCCAGAAGATGTAGATTATGCTATACCAGGAAATGACGATGCAATAAGAGCAGTTTCTCTAATTGCAGATTGCATGGCAAATGCAGTAATAGAAGGTAGACAAGGCGAATCTATGGAAGCAGTAGAAAATGAAATGGTAGAAGAAGCAGAAGTTGTAGCTCCAGAAAGCATTGAAGAAGTAGTTGCTTCTGAAGAAGAAAATGCAGACACTACTGAAAAAGTAGAAGAATAATTTATTAATAAAAAGATAAAAAGGAGGAGAGCTTATCTGCTCTGTCTCCTTTTTTGTATAGGTAATAAAATTTACTTTATATATAAAATAAATAAAAAGGAGGATATTTTAATGATTACAGCAAGCCAAGTTAAAGAGTTAAGAGAAAAAACAGGTGCAGGTATGATGGACTGCAAAAAAGTTTTAACAGAAACAAATGGAGATGAAGAGAAAGCAATTGAACTTTTACGTGAAAGAGGAATTGCAAAAGCAGCTAAAAAATCAGACAGAATAGCAGCAGAAGGTTTAGTAGAAACATATATTTCCGAAGATGGAAAAATAGGAAGTGTTGTTGAAGTTAATGCAGAAACAGATTTCGTTGCTAAAAACGAAGAATTTAGAAATTTTGTAGCAGATGTTGCAAAACAAGTAGCAATGGAAAATCCAGCAGATGTAGAAGCTCTATTAGAGCAAAAATCAATAGCAGAACCAGATAAAACAGTAAGAGAAGTATTAACAAACAAAATAGCTACTATTGGTGAAAACATGTCTATTAGAAGATTTGAAAGATTTGAGACAAACAACCTATTAGAAAGCTATATCCATGGAGATGGAAAAATAGCAGTATTAGTAGAAATAGAAAATGGAACAACAGAACTTGCAAAAGATATTTGTATGCAAATAGCTGCTGCAAGACCAGAATACTTAGATAGAGACGCTGTTCCAGCAGAGAGACTTGCAAAAGAAATGGAAATATTAAAAGCACAAGCTATGAATGAAGGAAAACCAGAAGCAATAGCTGAAAAAATAGTTCAAGGAAGACTTGGAAAATTTTATAGTGAAATTTGCTTAGTAGAGCAAGAGTTCGTTAAAGATCCAGATATGAAAGTTGGAAAATTAGTAGAATCTAAAGGTGCAAAAATTGTAAGATTTGCAAGATTTGAAAAAGGCGAAGGATTAGAAAAAAGAGAAGAAAATTTTGCAGAAGAAGTTGCAAAACAAATAAAAGGATAAAATTTGAAAAGGGGCTTTATTTGAAAGCCCTTTTTTGATATAATAGGTGCATTATAATATAAAAAACGAGAAGGGAACTGATACGAAATGGATAAAAAAACAAAAATAAAATTTAATGTACTAGCAATATTTGTTATTATCATTTTTTGCTTTGCATTAACACCAAAAACATTACAAAACGATACTTATTATACAATTGCAATAGGAGAACATATCCTTGAAAATGGAATTGATATGCAAGACCCATTTTCTTGGCATGAAGATTTACCATATACCTACCCTCATTGGTTGTATGATGTAGGTACCTATTTGGTATATCAACTAGGAGAAAATATTGGAATAGGTGGATTTACAGCAATTTACATTGCAACCGTTATTTTAGCAATTGCTCTTGGAATTGTTATTTACTACGCATTAAATAAAGTATGCAAAAATCAATTAGTTTCTTTTTTCATTACATTAGGAATGATGTATTTATTAAAGAGCTTTATTGCAGCAAGAGCACAGCTTGTAACATATATTCTATTTGTACTTACTATCTTATTCATTGAAAGATTTATAGAAACTAAAAAGAAGAGATATTTAGTAGGATTAGTTATTATTCCAATTATTATTGCTAATGTACACTTAGCAGTATGGCCATTCTACTTTGTATTGTATTTACCTTATATTGCAGAATATATTATTGCATTACTTGCTGATTCAGATTTGTATTATAAAATAGCTTTAAGAAAGAATAAAAACAAAGTAAAGAAAATGACATTAAAAAATAAACCACAAGAAGAAATTAACAAGATAACAGAAAAAATTGAGCAGTTACAAAAAGAGCAGGAAACAGCTATTGCTAATAGAGAGAAAAGAAGAGCAAATCCATATAAAGTTGTTTTAAGAAAAGAAAGCTGTGTGAAATATTTAATTTTAATAATGGTAATATGCATATTTACAGGTCTTTTAACACCATTAGGAGATACTCCATATACATATCTTCCAAAAACAATGGCAGGAAATACCATGAATAATATAAGTGAACATTTGCCATTAACAGTTATTAACGATTTAAAAACATTAACTGTTTTAGTATTATTCTTATTAATATTAATATTTACCGATATTAAAGTTAAATTAAGAGATTTATTCATGCTTGCTGGATTAGTACTAATGGCATTTATGTCTCGAAGACAGGTATCCATGTTCGTACTAATTGGAGGATTTATTTTCGCTAAATTAATTGTAGCTTTAATTGACAAATACGATAAAGGAGGAACCGAACAAGCAATAAAAGCAATTACATCATTATTTGGAAAAGTAATTACTATTTTATTAGGTATTTTAGTAAGTTTTTCACTATATAAAGGAAAAATAGATGATCCAATTGTAAATGAAAGCACTTATCCAGTAGATGCTTGTGATTACATTTTAGAAAATGTAGATATAGAAAATATGAGAATCTTTAATGAATACAATTATGGTAGCTACATACTATATAGAGGAATACCAGTATTTATTGACTCTAGGGCAGACTTATATACACCAGAATTTAATGGAACTAAAAATGAAAAAGGAGAATATGAGGGAAGAGATATCTTTTCGGATTACATTAATGTATCAAATATTTCAACTTATTATGAGAATAAATTTGAAAAGTATGACATAACTCATGTATTAATACGTAAAAACTCAAAACTAAATATGTTCTTATCAAGAGATGATAATTACAATACTTTATACTCGGATGATAATTTTGTATTTTATGAGAGAGAAGCAGAATAGAGCAAAGGAGTAAAAATTGTGGAAAAAATAGTGGTAGAAGAGGAAAATGTGCGTTTAGATGCTTACATTGCTAAGAAATATACAGACATATCTAGAACCATGGTACAGAAACTAGTAGAAGAAGGCAATATTCTAGTGAATGGAAAAAGTAAAAAAATTTCATATAAAGTACAAAAGGGAGATGAAATAGAACTTACCATTCCAGAGGCAAAGGAAATAGACATTAAGCCAGAGAATATAGATGTAGAAGTAATTTACGAAGATAAGGATATTATTGTAGTAAATAAGCCAAAAGGCTTAGTGGTACATCCAGCAAATGGTAATCCAGATGGTACATTAGTAAATGCCATTATGGCGATGTGCAAAGGGAGTTTATCTGGAATAGGGGGAGAAATTAGACCAGGTATTGTGCATCGATTAGATAAAGATACTTCTGGCTTATTAATTGTTGCCAAAAACGATAAAGCACATATTAAAATGAGTGAACAAATTAAGAATAGACAAGTAAAAAAGATATATATTGCACTGGTAAGGGGAAAAATTGGTGAAGACGAAGCTACTATTAACATGCCAATTGGAAGAAGTACAAAGGACAGAAAGAAAATGGCAGTTAGAAAAGATGGCAAGGAAGCAATAACACATTTTAAAGTTTTAAAAAGATATCATAATTATACTTTATTAGAAGTAAAAATAGACACTCGGAAGAACCCACCAAATAAGAGTGCACATGGCTGAAATAGGGCATCCAGTAGTAGGAGATATGGTATATTCAAATGGAAAGAATGAATTCGGAGTAGAAGGGCAGATGCTACATGCAAAAAGCTTGGATTTTGAGCATCCTATTACAGGAGAGAAAATGCATTTAGAAGCAGAATTACCGGAGTATTTTAAAGAAGTTTTAGAAAAATTAGATACAGAGGAGTAGTTACAATTCTGAGACTGGTATAAAATAGTAACAAGAAATAGATTATCTCATATGTAAAAAAGAAAGGAGAATCGTTTTTTGAGTGAAATACGATTGCAAAAATATATAGCAGAAGCAGGGATTGCTTCAAGAAGAAAAGCAGAAGAGTTAATTTTACAAGGAAAAGTTCAAATAAATGGAAAAGTGGTAACAGAATTAGGAATAAAAGTTAATCCAGATAAAGACGAAGTAATATGTAATGGAAATAAAATAGGAAAACAAGAAAAGAAAGTATATATTTTGCTAAATAAACCAATAGGGTATGTAACAACCACAAGAGACCAATTCCAACGAGATACAGTACTAGATTTAGTAAAAGTAAAAGAAAGAATATTACCAGTGGGAAGGTTAGATATGTATACATCAGGAGCATTAATACTTACCAATGATGGCGAGTTTATCTATCGTGTGACACATCCAAAGTATGAAATAGAGAAAACTTATCAAGTAACTGTAAAAGGAATCGTAACAGAAGAGGAGATAGAACAACTAAAACAAGGAGTAAGAATCGAAAACTATATATCTGGTAAGGCAAAAGTAAAAATATTAAAAACAGATAAAGAAAAAGATTTATCAAGAATAGAAATAACTATACACGAAGGAAAAAATAGGGAAGTAAGAAAGATGTGCCAAGCAATAGGAAGAAAAGTATTAGCATTGCACAGAAGTAAGATAGAAAATATTAGTGTAAAGAATTTAAAAATTGGAGAGTGGAGATACTTGACAGATAAGGAAGTATCAAAACTATTATCCGATTAGTTCTCACAGTGTTACTGTGAGACTTTTCCGTTATAGGTTGTACATTTTAGAAAAATGTGGTAAAATAAGAATATGTGAAGAATAATGCGAGGATGTAGTACATTTTCACATTAGAGTATACCAAAAAAAGAGGAGAGATGTTTATATGGTAGAAGATAATGAAATAAAGGCGGTAGTATCACCTTTTGCAGTAAGAGAAGGAGAAATTAAAACATTTGATGGAAAAGATGGATATGTTTCCATGAATCAAATTATACATAAGATAAATATAGGTCATATTAATGATTTACATTTTAAAATATTAGAATTAGTAAATGAATTTGAATTTATCACTTCAAGACAGTTGTATCAAATGCTACAATGGAAGAACATTGAAATTGCATCACAAGATAAATTAAATAATAAGCTAGACCAATTAATAAAATCTAAAATACTTACTAGATATTATTTTAAAGCAGAAGATGGTAAAGGAATTTATAGAATATATTGCTTAGAAAAAATGGGAAAATATTTGCTTAATTCACGAGGAATTGAATGCAAATGGCAACCAACCGATAATACAAAACCAGTACCAATGATTAAGAAAAGACTTGCTGGAAACCAAACAATTATTGCTTATTTAAGAAAAGTAAAAGCTTTTGATTCTTATACAGTTAAACCTGCTATTACAGCAAAGCAAACAGGAAAAACATTTAAGGCAACAGGTGGTAGTGTAAAATTAACGAAGAATAAAAAATCGATAGAATTTTTATTTGAAGTAATAAGAAGAGAAGAAGATTGGGAAAAGAAATTAGTAGAAAAAATGAGATTATATAATGATTTCTACGATAATTTCTTACCAGGAGATTCTGGGTTTAGTTCAATGCCACAACTTATTCTTATTTGTGAAGATGAAAAACATATGGCAGAAACATTTAAAACAATAGTAATAAATAAAGTAGAGATAAGCAAAATTAAGTTATATTTTTCCACTGATTTAAGACAAAATGAGGAAACACTAGACAAGACTTTAGTTGAATTTAAATTAGAAGATGGAAAATATAAAATGGAAAATGTAGAAGTTAAATTGTTAGGAATATAAAATAAAACTCTAAGACGAATAAAGTCTTAGAGTTTTATTTTATTAATTATCTCCATTTTTCTTTTTATTTAAATCAAATATAATTGCATCATCATTATCTAAGAAATATTTTGAATCTGTACTATCTGTTTGAATTGGGTCAACTTCTAGATTAGTATTCACAGAATCATTATCTGCGGTTGCTGCTGCAAAGTTTCCTCTGTTTTTATAGCTGATAGCTTTTCTCTTAATATTATCTGAAGTAATGCCGTTTGTAAACTTTTCAAAATTATATTCTTTTGGATGTTTAGGCTCTTTATATTTTGCTTCTAAGAAATCTAATTTTCCTTTTGCAACATAGCTTTTTCCTTTACTATCTTTTACTTTAAATAAAATTTGTTTACTTTTTAATGCCATTACTTTACCAGCTGCATAATTAGGCTTCCATTTATATTCAATATTTCCATATTTTGGATCATATCCATAATTATCTTTGCTAGAATCTGTATTATAGCTACTACTCCATGTCCATTCTCTTTTTTGTTGCAATTCTGTTTCCCACCATTGTACATCTTCTGGAAGTGCATTTCCAAAGATTGCTTTATTAATACAGTTTGCTAATATTTCATCTTTAAAGTTACCAGTTTCTTCTCCATTTAATTGAGATAAAGTTTGTGCAGATAAAATATTACCAACTTTATATTTTCTATATACAGTAAATATTGGCTCAATTGCTTTACACAAGTATTCTGGAAAATCATCTATATATAAGAAATGTGGAATTCTTGTATTATCATTTCCTGGTCTTGAAAGTACCGATTGTTGCATTAACAATAAGAAGAATATACCAAATGCTTTATGAGCATTGGCTCCTAAGTCTCCTCTTCTGGTACATACAAAAGTAATTTCACCATTTGCTAATACTTTATCATATTCAATATTATTTGTTCTATTACATAAAATATTTTTAACACCTGGATATCTTAATAAATTGTCTAATTCTGCAGAAGCAGTAAATACAGATTGTTTTGTAAAATCTAGGTCCTTTCCATCTAAGTAAAAATTATTTTCAAAATATTTAATCAGTATTTTATACTTGTCCGCAAGTTCTGGAATAGCTTTCATTTCATTACACATATTTTCTACTAAAGAAAAGTCATTCATCATATTAAGCATATCCTCTAAACTTGGTAAATCGCCATTATTTAATCTAGGATACATCTCTTTCAATAAAATAGAAAGATTTTCAATAATTTGGATAGAGGCATTTTCACGAAAGGCTTGTTTTAAGTCTGGTCTACTAGATGAATATAAACCTTTTAAAACAGAAGAAATTGCCATACCTGTTTTGATAGGGTCCTCATATACAAATGGGTTCATACCTGGTGAATCTGCATTATTAGGATCAATTAAATTAACTTTAATTTTATAATTTTTAGCTACATTTAAAACACGTTCAATTGAATCATAATCTGCAGATAAATAGGTTAAACCAAAATCTCGATAAATATATTTTCCACCAGAAGAGCTTAATATCATTTTCTTCATATAAGCATTATATAAATCAGCTTTATCCGGATTAGGAGTTAACATATCTAATGTAAAGTTTTCATTTATATAATTATTATCATAAGGACAATTAAGATTTGCAATACCAGTTTTTAATGCAGTAAATCCCATTTCCTTTGAAATTTCTCTAAAGAAATATTTTCTATCTAAATCTCTAGCTATCATTGGTTCATAAATCATAGTTGTTTTTCCTGAACCAGATACACCTACTACCAAGAAGGATTCTAATCTCTTTGTTTCTGGAATGACAACATCTTCACCAGATTCTGTATCAACGCAAAGCATAACTTCGCAAGAATATTTTCCAGTGTCTTTTGGCTTTCCAGCTAAACTAATACCACCATAGTCAAAGATGGAATCTTTAAGATCTTTGGTATCGTTAATGGTAAATGTAAGCCATTTAAATACCTTATAAAAACTTACAAGTGGAATATACAAAGAAAGTGCTGTAAATGCTGGCCTAAATAAATTTGAATATTCCATTACAATTTCTGGATAATTTGGAGCCGATAGAATAAATGTCCAAGCAAGGGAATTTATTCCTTGTACCACAAAGGATACTGTTAATATGTATAAGGTAATTATATAAGTATTAAAGAACCTTAACTTATCAATATCCGCTTTTGCAAATTTGGAACCAAAAGAAAAATAAAAAGCAAATACAACACAGGCAAACGCTAATGTATATTCAATTGGTCCCCAATAGGAATAGGCCACTCCTGTAAATATCATAAACATTAATTCTACTAATCTATCTACAAGGATATAAGCGGAAATTAATGTTAGAATATAAGTTGCAAAAGTATTTCTATCCGTTTTTAAAAAATTCAGAAATTTATCTATATATTTCAATTATTTCACCACTTTCAAAATAATAAAATCATACATATATATTATCCTATAAAATGGGGAAAAATACAATAGTTTTTGCAAAAAAAGTCGCTAAAAATGTTGGTTTTTTTTCGTTATAAATATAAAAATAGCGAATAAGATTAAATATGAAAAAATTAAAAGACAAGGATAAAAGAAAATTAAAAAAATCTAGTTTTATAAAAAACATAATTGTTTTACTTACAGCCCACCTTTTTATAAAAATTATTGGTGTTATTAATAAAATTTATTTAACCAATAGAGAGGGATTTGGAGATGAAGGAAATGCAATTTATTCTAGTGCATTCCAGATTTATACATTATTCCTTACGTTATCTTCTATTGGAATTCCAAATGCTGTTTCTAAATTAGTTTCTGAAAGATTAGCAATAGGGGACAGCAAAGGAGCACATAAAGTATTTCGAATTGCTATAATAACTTTTGGAGTTATTGGATTTGGATGCTCCATAATTCTATTTTTGTTTTCACACTATATTGCATGTCAGCTAATTCAAATTCCAGAAGCAGAATTAAGTTTGCTAGCACTTTCACCATCCATATTCTTTGTATCCATTACATCTGTAATTAAAGGATATTTTAATGGAAGAGAAAATTTAAATGTGGGAGCAAATTCACAAACAATAGAGCAAGTTTTTAGAACAATTATTACTATTGGTCTAATAGAATTTATAGCTCAAAGTACAGGTCTAGATACGAGAGTAATGGCAGCAGGAGCAGCTGTGGCTACAACTTTATCCGAAATAATTTGCTTTATGTATTTATATAAATATTACAAGAGTGTAAAAAAGGAAATTGCAAATGAAATAAAACATAGTGTGAACTATCAATATAGAGGAATAAGAAAAACAATAAAAGACATTGTATCAGTATCAATTCCAATGTCAGTAGCACCCATCTTAGGTGGAATTAATAAAAATATAGATTCCATGACAATTGTAAGAGGGCTAAAGAACTTCATGTCAGAGACTGATGCAACACTTCAATATGGAATTCTAACGGGAAAAGTAGACACGTTAATTGCATTTCCACTTTCTTTTAATGCTGCTTTTTCTAGCATCTTAATACCAAGCGTTTCAGCTGCAAAAGCTAGTGGGAATTTTTCAGCTGCAAAAAGAAAAGTAAAATTTTCCATTCTGGTGTCCCTTTTAATTGGTTTGCCAAGCACAGTAGTATTTATTCTTTTAGCAGAGCCTATTTTAAATTTATTATTTCCTAATCAACCAGAAGGAGCATTTTTGCTACAAATAAGCGCTATATCTATTACATTTATGATGCTTAGTCAAAATGTAAATTCCGTTTTACATGGATTAGGAAAAACAATTATACCAGCAATTTGTTTGAGTATAGGTTCTGTAATAAAACTAATATTAAATACTATCTTAGTAAAAATTAATCCAGACACCTTTATACTAGGAGGAACAGCGGGAGCAGCATTTTCTACGGTAGTGTATCACATTGTTACATGTATTATAGAATTTTGGATTATGCAAAAAAATATGAAAATACATTTTGAACCAAAAACTTTTGCAAAGCCATTTATTGCAACTATTATGATGGCTATTTGTTTAGTTTTTACTTATCAGAATTTATTACGTATAATTTCCCATAACTTGTGTATAATAGTAGCATTAATAGTAGCTGTAGTAATTTATGCAATTTTAATATTAATACTACGAGTATTTTCGGAAGAGGAAATTAAAATCCTACCATATGGAAATATTATCTATAAGGTTTTAAAATTTTTAAAAATTTATTAAAAAATGTAGTAATATGCAAAAATTAATAAAAAAAAGAAGGATTTTATAGAACTTTGGAGAATATTGATAGTAGTAGATAGCGTTTACAGTCTACATACGAAAATCTTATAGGAGGTAATGAAAATGAACAAATCAGAATTAATCGCAGCTATCGCAGCAAAAACAGGAGACACAAAAAAAGATGCAGAAGCAACATTAAACGCTTTTATAGATGTTGTAACAGAAGCATTAGTTAAAGGAGATAAAGTTCAATTAGTTGGATTTGGATCTTTCGAAGTAAGAAAAAGAGCTGCTAGAAAAGGTAGAAACCCACAAACTAAAGAAGAAATAAAAATACCAGCTTCAAAAGCACCTGTATTCAAAGCAGGAAAAGCATTAAAAGAATTAGTAAATAAAAAATAATTCAAGATTTATATAAATATATGAATTCATATAAGGTATAGGGGGATTATCTCCTATATCTTTATTTTTTTTCTTGAAATTATAGTATAGATTATGATAGAATATGCAATATTAATATTATACAAAAATAGTGAATGCTTAATATTTGAAAAAAGACCAAGTAAAGTAATCTACTGGAGAATAGGAAAGCATTATTGAGAAAAAAGAAGGAAGGAGGAAAAAAGATGGATAAATATAAATGTGTAGCTTGTGGCTATATTTATGATGATGCTGTTGAAGCAGTGAAGTTTGCAGATTTACCAGAAGATTGGGTTTGCCCATTATGTGGAGTGCCAAAGAGTAGCTTCGTAAAAGTAGAAGAGTAAGAAAAAATAAATATAAGCAGAATTGCAATTCTGGTTACTGCTCAGCGTAAAGTGCGTTCTTCGTCTTAGTAGGATGCATATTTCTCAAATTTCTTGTACCTTACTGGTCGCAACCATCTAACCACAATTTTAAAAAATAAATTTTTAAAATTGTGCTAGGTTGCTCCAACTCGCACTCGCTTTTACAAAGCTCGTTTGGTCGCTGCGCGGTACTTCAAAATTTTCTAAATATACATCCTACTAAGACTTTAAATAAAAAATCACACTGAACAGTAACCAATTCTGCAGAAAAAATTGAATTTTTTTGGAGATAGCTATTGACAAATAGCTATGAAAAGTAGTAAAATAATTCTTGTCAGTTCAAATATGCAGATGTGGCGGAACTGGCAGACGCACAGGACTTAAAATCCTGCGGTTGAATAAACCGTGCCGGTTCGATTCCGGCCATCTGCACC
>CAMMEP010000041.1 GCA_946495905.1 uncultured Clostridium sp. | reverse complement strand
AATCAGCAAATAAAAAAAGAGAACTTATAATGGTTCTCCTTATAAATTGTAATTTGTAGGGATGATTATTTACTTTTTTAGTCCTTGATTATTTTTATTTTTTTCAGAATTATACACATATCTATAAATTTCTCCCCATGAATTTACTTCTTTTAAATACTTATTTTCTTCTAACTTTTGTTTTTTTACATCTCTTAGATATAAAGTATTAACAAAATTATCCGATAATTTTTTACATATCAAGTAATTATCATCTATCATTAAATCAATTTTTTCTTTTAGGCATATCTGTAATTTGTCTAAAACTTTCCAATAATATTTATCAAACTTCAAATTCTCTTTTTTCAATTTTTCTTCAGCTATTTTTTGCATTTCTACATTGTCATATCCTCTTGATGAAATGATTATAAGTTTATGTCCATTTTCTTTCAATAATTTAATAACTTCTTTAGCTCCGTGGCATAATGTTAACTATTTTAGATACTTGTAAAAAATATTTTTTTATAAATTTTTCACTTATATCTTTATTCCATCCGTATCTTTCTTCTAGGTTAAATTTATTTGTATTTAGAATTCCCTTGCCATTTAACTCTAGCAAATCATATAATTCTGCTCTAGTTCTTAATTCTTTTTCAAAATCAAGTAATACTCCATCTACATCAATTCCAATTTGCATTATTATTGCACCCCATTTCGTTAAATAAAAGTTATCTTTACAATTCCATGAAATCTCCCAATGTCAATTGTTGAGGTTCGCTATATTTTGTTTTTATTTTCGCAATATTTAATAACTCATCCAAATATATTATCTCATGCTTTCCTTTTTGCAGTTCAAGTAATTTTAAAAAGACTTCTGCTGTTAAAAAGCAATCAGCAAGAGCTCTATGCCTATTTTCTGGGATTCGTAATCCCAATGTGCTTGCCAAAGTATCTAATTTGTAATTTGACAATTTTGGTAAAACATGTTTGGCTAATAAAATAGTATCTATTATTGGTGTTTTAGCTATTCCTTTACATTCATCTGTATAATGAGATAAAATATTAGCTTCATATTTAGCATTTTGTGCAATAAATACATAGTCTTTTTTTGAACAAGATTTATCAATTATCCTCATTGCTCTTTTAGCATCTATACCATGCATTAAATCTTGTTCTGTTATACCTGTTTGTGAAGTATCAAAACGCGTTAAGTGTAACCCTTCTGGTGGCTTAATCAGCCAATCAATTGATGCATTATTATCTATTTTATTTTGTTTTATTCTTAATATTCCTACTTCTATTGGCTCTGGTGGTCTTCCTTTTGGAGTAATCGTTTCAAAATCTATTACTAAAAATTCTGTATCATCTATTAATTTCATTATAAAATCTAATCCTCCTCAACATCTTTTAAAAAGATTTTATTTTTAAATGCTCCCTTTCTATTTCTTTTTTTAATTCTAACTTGTTCTACTTCTTCCATACTTGTACCTCTATATTCAAGTATTGCATAAATAACTTCCATTATATCAGCCATTTCTTCAACGCTATAATCAGCTAAATATTCTTCTACTTCTTCTTTTAATTTTTTGTCTAATTCTTCTCCATATCTTTTATCGTCTAAAATTTCATATGTTACTTTGCAACCTTTATCTTCCATTATTTTTACATTTTTATCTCTAATTAATTTATTATATGTATATAGCATTAATTTTCCTCCTTTACTATTTGATTTATTTTTGAAATTATTTCGTTCATTTTATCTCTATCCATATTTTCCATTAAGGATAAAGCAACTATCTTGCTAAATAATTTATTACTATTTGTCATTATTTAGTCTTTCAATTTCTTCTACATAAATAGAAACTTCTCCACATTTAGGACAAATTGCAACTTTTGGTTTTCCTATTCTTCCACCAAATAGCTTATTTTCGCTTGTTGACATTACAATACCGTTTCCTCCACCTTCAATCTTAATTGTGCAGTTTTCTTTCATTTTTGTTCCACATCTCAAACATTTTCTCATAATAAAACCTCCATTTCATTAGAACACAATAGTTTATCAATATCATATTTTCACCTTTTTTTATCATTCCGCAATATTTTATGGTGAAAATAAAGTATTTTTTTAAGTTTTTGTTTATTTTCTTTTCACTACAACTTACTATTCTTTATTCATTCTTTCTAAAACTCTTTTTGCATAAGAACAGTCAGCCACAATTTCTTTATTAGCTTTCTTTGCATTTTCAATAACACATTCCACTAATTTTCTTGCAATCCCCTGACCTTGATATGCGTTATCAACTTCTGTATGAACTATATTCCAAGTATTTTCATTTTCTATAAAATCACATTCACCAATTTGCTTATTATTATCATATGCTACTGATTTATTTCCTTCAAAATTTATTTTTATCATACTACACTCCTTGTCTCTTTTTTAAGTAATATATCATAAAAAAGATAATTATTCTATACTTTAAGTCGTATAAAATAATTATCTTTAATAAATACTTATTTTAAATTAGTTTTGCAATCATATATATTATTTTTGTCCATCTAAATCTGGTCTCATTGCTACATAACTTGCAAGTAATTCTGGTGTTCCTTCATAATATCTTTTATTCTTATTTATCTTAGCTATTTCTTCCATTTCCTCTGCTGTCAATGCAAAATCAAAGATATCAATATTTGCTTTAATATGGTCTGGATTTGATGCACCTGGTATTACAATATTTCCAGCTTGCACATGCCATCTTAAAATAATTTGAACATTGCTTTTTCCATATTTTTCAGCTAATTTACTAAATACTGGTTCATTAATTAATCCTTTATCGCCATGTCCTAGTGGATACCATGCTTGAATTTTGATATCATTTTTATCTAAGAATTTTTTCATTTCTGTTTGAGGATAATATGGGTGAGCTTCTGTTTGTAATACAGTTGGTTTTATTTCGCAATTATCCAATATTTCTTGTATTTGTTCTTCATTAAAATTAGATAATCCTATCATTTGTGTTTATGCTATCACTTTATTTATATTCTGTCAAATTGTTTCGAGTATACTCTAATCTTTTTTATTTTTTTTAAAAGTTTCGAGTGTGTTTTCTGCCTTGTTACCTAATAAAATTTGTAAAAGTTGTTTTTTCTTGTTCTGGTGGATTTATTCCTTTCTCTTTTCCCGCTTCTATGCATTTTAAGTAATATGCCATATTTCTTCCTAAAATCCTCATAATTTGCATACCTTCCTCATCTTGTTTAACATCTTCTGGGGTTGCACCATGTACCATGTTCCAATATCTTGAAGAAATAATAGGCATTTGATTTATTCCAAAATATTTATTTAATTGGTCATAAGTTGCTGTTGTTCCTGCTCTTCTTGCTGAAATTACTGTTGCAGCTGGTTTAAATAAAAATCTATCCCCTTTTCCTCCATTAAATGCAGAATAAAAAACTCTATCCATAAATGATGTTATCGCTCCTGTTGCGCCTGCATAATGAACTGGTGAGCCAAATATAAAGCCATCTGCATCTTTTGCCTTTTCCACAAATTCATTTACTACATCATCAAATACACATTTTCCTGTTTTAACACAATTTTTACAAGCAATACAACCAGCTATTGGCTTTACTCCTATCCAAAAAATCTCTGTTTCGATATTTTCCTTATTTAATTCTTTAGCCACCTCTTCTAAAGCTGTGTATACACAACCATGTTGATGTGGTCCTCCATTAACTAATAATACTTTCATTTTTTATCACATTCCTTCCTATTATTACTATTATATTCTTATTAAGCCTAAATTATCCTGTTATTTATCTTGCTTTATATTTTAACACACTTTTTTTCTAAAATATATTGTATTGACAAATTTATTTTTTATCTATTATAATATTCTTGTACCTTAAAGTAACTTTAAGTGTTTATATTTATTATACAAGATTATATTTTAGATATTAATAAAAGGAGGTCTATCAAATGGAATATTCAATTGGAGAAGCTGCTGAAAAAACTGGAATTACTGCATCAACATTAAGATACTACGAAAAAGAAGGGTTACTTCCTAGTATAAAAAGGGACAAAAATGGAATCCGTTCTTTTACAGAAAATGATTTACAAAGTTTGAGAATTATTGAATGTTTAAAAGCTACTGGAATGCCTATTAAAGATATACGAAAATTTATTGATTTATGTGCAGAAGGAGATAACTCCTTACAAGAAAGATATGCATTATTTTTAGATAGAAAAGCAGCCGTACAAAAACAAATAGAAGAATTACAAAAAGTAGAAAGGGTTATTGATTTTAAATGTTGGTATTATCAAACTGCTATTGCGGCTGGAACAGAAAAAATTCATGCTAATTTAAAAAAGGTGTATTAACCAACTAAATAGAATAGAGGCATTATTTTACTAAAATGCCTCTATTCTACTTCAATTTTCACAATATCGCATACATTTATGTTCTTTCCCAGATTAACAATCTAGGGGAAATAAAAACTAGGTAAAGTTATTTTATTATTGTCTCTACATCAATTTGATTACTTTCTAAACTATCAAAAACCATGCAAATATATCTGTCGCCAGCATCATATATCATATCTTGCTCTACGTAAGTATTTCCGTCGCTTCCTTCATAAGTTTGTTCAACTTGGTAAAACGTATGACCTGAAATTTCTTTCTCTACTACTTCCAATTTTTCATTATCTAAAGACATTTTTAAATATTCTTCTGGTGTATATTCTTCTTCATAATTTGATTTATAGTCTGTAAAAATCATTATCATTTTAGAAAAGTCAGAACTTACTGCTAAACAATCATAAGCACTTGCATAAGCTTCACCAAAGTAATACGTTATTTCGTCTTGGGTAAGTACTAATATATCTTCTGGAAATTCTAATACAATGTCATCTACACCAACTTCATAAGAAGTCTCTCTTATAATATCCTCAGATGTTGTATTTTGATTATCGCCACTATTATTGTTGCTAGTAAAATACTCTCCTCCAAATATTATAACACAAGCTAGTATAATTGCTATTAGCATAACAATAGCAAATGTTTTGATACTAGTAACCCCATAGCGATACCAAGCACTTTTTTGTGCCTTTTCCGAAAAATAAAATTTATTGGATTTCTTTTTTATAATTCTCTCAGCCTTTAGATATTCAAATATTTCTTGTGCTTTTCCTTCTCCAAATTCTTTTATTAGATCTTCCATGATTAGCTCTTTTGTAATGGTATGCTGTTTACTCATAGCATCATTTTTTTCAAAAATAGTTCTTACTTTTTCAATATCTTCACTAGTAAATTTGTCATTACTTACCTCTTGTGACATTAATTTTATCTCACTAGAGTCTTTTCCTTCTTTTATTTGCTTATGTAAGTTATATACAATTCCTCCAATTACTACTAAACAGAATAAAATTGCTACCACATAGTCCGTTAACAATGCAGAAGTGAATTCTTCATATTGATATAATTCTACAAAATAATCAATATTAAATCCAAATCCTTCATGCATAATTAATCCCATTGGTATTACCACAAACATGGTAACAGTTATTGAAATAAACGATGTAATCGATAAAATAACAGGTAACTTTTTATCAATCTTTGCCTTTGTTAGTTTATAGCCATAAAAACTACCTAATACTATTAGAATGGCTAATAATGAGTACATCATATTTGCAAAAATATACATGAGTACCCAAGGGATTGCCCCCACTAATGCTCCTATTAATGCTCCAATTACTCCTAATACATAATTGTTTTTTACTTCTTCTTCCATAAAAACCCCTTTCTTTTATGTAACTTAATGCCTTTTTTGCAACAAATTACAGTCTATTTAATTTTGGATGCATCCATTATATCATATTTATTATATAATGCTATAAAAAATAGAAAATTTTATAACTTTTTTATACTACGAATGCAAATGAAATAGTAACTATTTCATTTGCGTTAAATTTAAAGAGGGACTCATTGAATCCCTCTATTGTGTTTAAGAAGCATATAAAATTATCGGAATTGAGCTATCTATATTATTATAGATTGTTTTTGCTGCATTATATGGCAAGTTTACACATCCATGCGAACCATTGGTAATATAGATATTTCCTCCAAAATTTGATCTCCAAGCAGCATCGTGAAAACCGATTCCTCCATTGAATGGCATCCAGAAATTCACATGCGAATGATATTTACTTCCGTCACTATTATAGCCATCTAAGTATGTGTCTGTTGTTTTATAGGTAAGATAGTAAATTCCTACTGGAGTTGCATATCCTCCTGAAACACTTCCCGTAACACACGGCGTATTCACAATACATTTTCCGTCCACATACATCCACACATTCTGTCTTGTTAAATCAAGCTCTACGTATGTGCTAAGATTGGTATAATCTGGCAAAGCGTAGTAAGTAGGCTCAAGATTAACTTCTTTTGCACTACCAAGCTGTTCTTTGATTTTTTCTATTTCTGTTTCTTTATCTACTTCGGCATATGTTTTTCTTCCAAATGCAACTTGTATTTTTCCTAAATCAGTTGCATTAAAATCGGTAGAAGTTAGAAGATATCTTGCTTTTTCATTCAATCCTTCTACAAATGTTGGAAGATTTCCATCTATATCAATTCCATAGCTACCATCTTCGCTTTGGTATATCCAATCCTTCATTGTGTTACTGTCTAAAGTGTAGGTATTTCCATCAGGAAGCGAATAATTTATTGTGGTAGAAAGTACAGAATTAATATAGTCTCTCTGCGAAATAAGATTTTCATCTGTTGCACAAATTTTTGGAGTAATATTGGTTATTTCACGGAAATCGATAGTTTTTATTCCTTTCTCCAAAGCTTCTCTCATAAAATTACAAGCTTCTTCAAAATCTATTTCATTTCCATATACCTCCGGCTTTATGTAGAGTAAATTGTCCGAGTCTAATTCAAGAGAAGCATTTTCAGGTTTACGAATATTACTTTCTCTAAATACGGATAAAGAACTTAAATATTCTTTTACTTTTTGCTCATTTACAGTATAAAGAGCTACTTCTTCATATTCCTCACTTTCTTTGTCTTCCTTTACTTGACTGTTTAATATTTCTTTTAAAGCATTTTCATTGCTGAGCTCGATTTCGAAGAAATTTGCTAAACATTGGTATTCTTTATCATCCGCAAATACTAAAGAGACACTAGCATTTTTCATGTCATTTTCTAATTTTTTGCCCGCCGTTTCAACACTCATAAAAGAACAGTCAATTCCATTAATGGATGTCTCGTATCGAAATGTTCTTTGGGATAATACTAATGCAATTAAAAATAAAACAAGTATTAGTATTATACAAACTATAATTACGATACCAGTTACTCTTTTTGCCCGTTTTCTCTTCATAAAAAATCCTCCTTTTGCTTCTTACTCTTGTTGTTAGTAACTCTAACAAATAAAAATTAAACACTAACATATATTATAGCATATATTTTCGAAAAATAAAGATATTTGTCATAAAAAGTAGAAATCAGTAAATCTATAAGCCGGGTTCTGTCTTGAATAGTCATCTATCTAGGACATATATTGCTATATGCCTCATGCCACCAAATTAAGAAGACTGACGAGCAGCCATTAACCTTCTTGTCTCGGTGTTGCTCCTGATGGGGTTTACACAGACCCAATATGTCACCATATTGGCGGTGAGCTCTTACCTCACCTTTTCACCCTTACCAAACAAGTTGGCGGTTATTTTCTGTTGCACTTTCCTTAAGGTTTCCCTCACTGGACGTTATCCAGCATCATTGCTCTATGGAGCCCGGACTTTCCTCGTACGCTGTCTTTCGACCTTGCTATACGCGACTATTCGATTTACTATCCTTTCTATTTTACTATAAAATACTCACTTAGTCAAATTATTGTGCAATTTCTTTCTTTATGCTATAATAGTATTGAAATTTTAATAGTTAGGAGAAATACATGGATTTTAAAGATAGTATAAAATATAATGTTGATTTACAAGAAGTTTTAGATTCTAGATTTGGTAAGGAGAAATCTGACAAAAAAGATTTTATTTACAAGGAGATGGAAAAATATAATGCGAAATTCAATTCGCCAGAATCACAAAATTTTTTCCATCATTTAGTAGCTGCTATTATGCTTGAATATAACAAATACTTCGAAGCCTATAAAATAAGATGTAATTATCGTTTTAAATCGCCTAAATCACTTGCTGATAAAATTGTAGATTATGTTGCTAGACCAGAAAAGCATAAAGATTCAAACCCTAATACGCTAGACATTAAAGAAATTACAGATGTATTTGCCATGAGGTTAATTTTAGTGGATAGACCTTCTTCTTTTCATTCAAAGGATCCAGAAATAAATGAATTGGTTAAAGAAAAAGTTCGTAATCAAGAATTTATTGCCCAAATGCAAGAATTTAAATCTAGATTAGTAGATGATGAGTTTTCTATTACTCCTACTTATCTATATGAAGTAACTAAAAAAGAATATTACACAAAATGCCTTGAAATTATTGATAGATTAATTTCTATTCTTCCTGTAGAAGCAACTGATTTAATTAATAAATATCAAGCTCAAAGAGAAGCTATTACTGAATCTCTAGATTTTCTTACAGATACAATGCCAGAAGATACATTAGTAGACGAAACTGATTTTCCTTCTGAAGAAGAAAATGGAGTAGATTTTATAAAACTACTTGATAATTTTTCTTGTAGAATCTATGATAAAGTTGACTTAGCGACCCTTACGAAACAATCCGAATCCATTTTTCAAAACTCTGAATTACTAAAAAAATTTGGTGTATCCATTCAAAATTGTAAGAAAAAAAGAGCTCCTAGTGGCTACACATCCAACTTTATCTATTTAAACACTCCTTTAGGTGTTGTAGAATGTCAATTACAATCTAAGAATCAATTTAGAGATGGAAATATTGGAGAATCTGCTCACAATCAAATGAGCGGTAAAACAATTAAAGGATTTAAAATTCCAGACCCTAAAAATTCAGACGAAGTAAAAAAATTTAAAAGTTCTGTTTTTTATATTGCTCCAAAATATTTTACGTCCAGAATGGATGAAATTGAAGATGGTAAAGTTTTAATACAAGGCTATACGGATTACAAAAATTATAGAAAAGTTTTAGGTCAAGTCCAAAAAGGCTCCATCCAAGAAAAAGCTTTACTTAGTTATTTTGATAGACTATATTCTCTACGAGATGCCATCTTCGATTCGAACGGGAATATCCAAGAATTAATTCGTTATGATATTATGAAATATTTAAGAAGTAAAGAACTAGAGGACATTAAAGATGCCAATGCAGAAATATCGCTTGAATAAATATTAGTTGAAATTATATTTATTTCTTTAGTCCTAGCAGTATGTGTATTTTTAGAATTTCTTGTACCTTGCTGGTCGCAACCATCTAACCACAATTTTAAAAATAAATTTTAAAATTGTGCTAGGTTGCTCCAACTCGCACTCGCCCTAAAAGGCTCGTTTGGTCGCTGCGCGGTACTGCAAAATTCTAAAAATACACATACTGCTAGGACTTATATAATTTTCCTATATATTTTCTAATTCCTGCATTAAATTTCGATAATTCACATAGAAAACATTTTTATTTTGAGTATTACAATCTTCTTCTAATTCATTAATTAATATATAGGCTTTGTTAATTTCGTCAATACTATTCTTGTTATTTACTTGATTATTAAGAATGTTAGAGAATTCATTTTTTGCATTTCCAACATAGGTTTTCACATTATTCCATTCATCTGTTTCTACAAATGAATAGGCATATAAAATATTAGATTTTACATTATATATTTTTGTTTCTTCCCTATCTGCTGCGAAATCTTGCATATAAAGAGTTAATAAATTGTATAAATCTGCGATATGCACAAGACTAGAACTTTTATCTTCGTTATCTAAATCTTTTACAATTTGATCTAAGGTACTATTAAATTTTAATAAATTTTCTTTATTTACATTTAAAGTGGTTAAATCAATTAAGATGGTGGTCCAACTATCATACATATTTTCTACTTCACTTTTTAAATTATCCCAATTTACCTTATTATTGTTTCCTGATAAAATATCATTATTGGTTACATTACTACTTTTAATTGAACTCTGCTCATTTGTTGAACTACCTTCTGCCGATTGACTTTCATTAGAATTTCCTTGTTGTTCGTTGGATACATTTACTTCCTCACTTACAATTCTATAATTATTATAAGAAATATTATTTAATCCATTCATCATAGATGTAATACTGGTATCCAAAAAATCTATTTCAGCAAGACTTTTTTCTTGTAAAGATTTCATATCATTTGATTTATTATTCATAATATTGGAATACATGAAATAGCCACCAATTGCTAATAATATAATAATAAAAAAAATAATTATTGAAATAACGTACTTCTTCATTTTCCCTCCATGCGTATTAATTCAATTTTTTGACTTTTTATTTAGTATTGCCAAAAAATTTCCTTTTATTCTCTAGTATTTTTATTATTTTTTTATATACAATAATTATTAATAATTTTAAAATTTATATGCTGACTAGGTGGTGTAAAATGGAGGCAACGGTAAGACTTTATAGTTCCAAACGAGAAGAAATTAATCGATTTTTAAGTAATTTTTTTAATAAATCAAATTCACACATTAATTTATTGGAATGGGAAAAAAAGTACCAAAATCCTGTCGAAATAGCAGAAATTATTGGTACTTTTATTGATAATAACGATAAATATTCTATTAATATGTGGATTAGTTTAGATGAAGGTGTTTTTATTAATGTAACTGATGATAATGCGGATAAAATTATTCGATATATCTACGAAAGATATCCTTGGTAATTTTATTCACATTTTTTGTCACGTGTCATAAGCAGTGTTACTGCTTCTTTTGGTTTTAAACCATTATATAAAACATCATATACTGTATTTACAATAGGCATCTCGATATTATATTTTTGTGCAAGTTTGTAAGCAACTTCTATATTATCGATACTTTCAATTGTCATTCCTACTTCTTTTTTCGTTTCTTCAATTGTTAGTCCTCTTCCTATACATCTTCCTGCTTTTCTATTTCTGCTATGTTCACTAAGACAAGTAACAATTAAATCTCCTAAACCAGATAATCCATAGAAAGTATTATGGTTTCCTCCAAGAGCAACACCAAGACGAGATATCTCTGTTAATCCTCTTGTAATTAAAGCTGCAAAAGTGTTATCTCCCATATTTAGTTCTGCTATTATTCCTGCACAGAAAGCAATAATATTTTTAAGTGCTCCTCCTAGTTCCGCTCCTTTTACATCCGAACTGGTATAAATTCTTAAATTTTCATTCATAAAAGTGTCTTGCACTAAATATTGTACATCCAAACTTTGAGACGCAATTACAATTGCAGTAGGAATTCCAAGAGATACTTCCTCTGCATGGCTTGGTCCTGTAAAGACTCCTATTTTAGCGTTAGGAAGTTCTTCATGAACAACCTCATTTAATGTATATAGTGTAGAAGCTTCAAACCCTTTTGAACATAAAATAATTGGTTGATTTTCTACATACATTTTATATTTTTTTAGCGTCTCTCTTGTAAATTTAGATGGTGTAACATGCAAAATCATGTCACTTTCCTTTACTGCCTCTCCTATATCTGTTGTACATACAATATTCTCAGGCATGGTTGCCATTGGCAAAAACTTACACTTATGTTCTTTATTTATTAAATCCCTTTCTTCTTCCGAAAAAGACCAAATTTTTACTTCGTGTCCCATTTTAGCTGCATGTATTGCTAGAGCAGATCCCCAGCTTCCACTACCAATGATGCAAACTTTTTTCATAATACTCCCTCACTTTCTTATCTATTTTGTACCCTTAAAACTAATTTTATTTTCAGTTCCGCTTAATAATCTTTTCACATTTTCTCTGTGATTAAATACAATAATCACGGCAAGAATAATACTATATATTAAATAATTACCTGGTACAATATAATTTTGTGGTATGAATAATGTAAGTACTGGATAAAGAATTGCTGCTGCAATGGAACCCACTGAAACCATTTGCGTAAGTGCAATTAATATAAGTGCAAATACTAGGCAGATTAATCCTATTTGCCAGTTTGACATAATAAGCACTCCTAGAGATGTAGCAACACCTTTTCCTCCTTTAAATTTGAAAAAGATTGGAAAAGTATGCCCAAGAATTACAGCAACACCTGCTATTTGAACAAGTAGTGAGCCATTAGAACCTTCTACCATCTTGCCTAAAAGAATTGCTATTCCAATAGCTACAACACCTTTTAAAATATCACAAATAAGTGTAATTGCAGCTGCTTTTTTTCCAACACTTCTTAGCATGTTAGTTGTTCCAGCATTTCCACTTCCTTTTTCTCTTACATCAAATCCTGCCATTTTTTTACTAAGTATTACTGAAAAATTAATACTTCCAATTAAATATGCGATTATTGCCATTATAATACATTCTACCATATTTTATTCCTCCTTTTATGTCATTGGGACCAGACCCCTTTGGCACACTTTTCTTATTTTTCAACTTTTTCTCTTACTATTATTCTTACTGGCGTTCCTACCAAGCCAAATTCTTTTCTGATTTGATTTACCAAATATCTCTCATATGAGAAATGAA
>CAMMEP010000040.1 GCA_946495905.1 uncultured Clostridium sp. | reverse complement strand
CAAGTCACAAGTTAAAATATTATTTTTAGGGTGAACTAATCAAAAGTTATTGACACTACTAACTTATATTTTTCTTAATCTCAAACTATTTAGTGTAACCGTAATACTACTTAAAGTCATTGCAAGTGATGCAAACATTGGATTCATGGTTAATCCCCATACAGAAAATACTCCCATGGCAATTGGTAACATACAGATATTATAGAAAAATGCCCAAAATAGGTTTTGTTTAATATTTCTTATAGTTCTTTTGCTAATGTCCATAAGCTCTGGTATTTTTTCTAAATTATCTTTCATTAGTACTACATCACTACTATCCATTGCGATGTCAGTGCCACTTCCTACTGCCACACCTATATCAGCTGTAACTAAACTTACACTGTCATTAATACCATCTCCGCACATCATAACTAGCCCTGTTTGTTTTAATTCTTTTATCTTTTCTGCTTTTTCTTTTGGAAGCACATTTGCAATTACTTCTGTGATACTAATACTGTCTGCGATTGCTTTTGCAGTTTTTTCGTTATCTCCTGTTAGCATTACTACATTAATATTTTTATTTTTTAGTTTTTCGACTACATCGCTTGCCGAATCTTTTATTATATCTTTTACTCCAATTAGAGCTATTAGTTTATAAGTGTATTTTTCTCTAGTTTCTGAATTTTCATTGTCTACTTGTACACTGTCATTTTCTATTATCTTTTCGGCTTCTGCAACAAATAAAATACTGTTTCCTTCTGCTTCTAACTCATCTTCATCTTTTATTGCTTTTTCTATATTCACATTATTTTCTTTCATTAATTTGCTATTACCAATTAAATAGCTTTTATTGTTATATTCTGCATAAACACCATAACCAGCAATATTTTTAAAGTTTTCTATTGTTTCAAGTTGTACTTTATTTTCGGTAGCAAAATTTACAATTCCTCTTGCAATTGGATGTTCTGATTTATTTTCAATACTTGCTACGATTTTTATAATCTCTGCATCTGTTTTACTTAGTTCTACTACTTCTTCTAAATCTTCTCTTGATTTTTCTAAAGTCACCTTTTTATTTCCATCATCTAGGCTATGCTCCGTGTAATTAAACATCTTACTTACGCTTAATTTACCTTTTGTAAGAGTACCTGTTTTATCAAACACAACCGTTTTTACCTTATGTGCATTTTCTAGGCTTTCACTGTTTTTTATTAAAATTCCTTCCTTGCTTGCTACTCCAGATGATACTACTATGGCAAGTGGTGTAGCTAGTCCAAGGCTACATGGACATGCAACTACTAAAACTGTAATAAATACATTTATTGCAAAACCGAAAGTTTGGCCAATAATGAGCCATACAATAGCAGATACAACAGCTAATATCATAATAGCTGGAACAAAATAGCCACTAATTTTATCTGCAATTTTTGCAATAGGAGCTTTAGTATTAGTTGCCTCTACTACCATTCTTACAATTTCGGAAACTGTAGATTCTTTTCCTATTTTTTCTGCTTTATATTGTATTGTTCCTTCATAATTAATACTTCCTGCAATTACTTTACTTCCTATTTCCTTTTTAGAAGGTGTACTTTCTCCTGTAACAAAAGATTCATCGATATGTGTGCTACCTTCTACTACTTCTCCATCAACTGCAATTTTCTCACCTGGTCTGCAAATAACAATGTCTCCTTTTATAATCTCATCAAGAGTTACTTCTTTTTCTTTTCCTTCTTTTAAAATTGTCGCTTTATTTGGAGTTATCATCATCAAACTTTGTATTGCTTCTTTTGTTTTATCTTTATTACGTGCTTCAACATATCTACCAATATGAATAAAGAAAAGGATAATAACAACCGATTCAAAATATAGATTTTCTACATATTCGTGGTGTCCTTTTAAAATCATATAAGTGCCATAAAGGCTATATAGAAAACTACTTAAAACGCCTAATCCAACCAAAGTATCCATATTAGCTGTTTTATGGATTAGGTTCTTGTATCCATTTTTTAGAATATCCCATCCCATGATAATAGAAATAATGCTAAGAATTAGTAAAACAATTGTATAATTAATAGGATGTGTATGCATTCCTAAAAAAGGTACTTCTGGTAATCCAATCATATGACCCATAGCAATGTATAGTGTTAGTATCGCAATAATAGTAAATCCCCATAATTTATACTTTTCTCTTGATTTTTTCTTTTCTTCTTTTTGCAAATTATCGATACCTAAGCTTTCAAAACCTGCTTTTTGTACAAATTTTTCTATTTGAGGAATATCTAATTTTTTCTCATCATACTCCACACTTGCATTGTTCATTACCAAATTAACAGTAGCATTTAGGATTCCATCTTGCTTACTTAAATATTTCTCTAATCCACTAGAGCAGGCACTACATGTCATACCATCTATTTTTAATAAAACTTTTTTCATTTTTTATCACTTTCCTCCACCCAAAGCATAAACTTGTTATTCTGCTTCAAAGCCAGCATCTACAATAGCCTCTTTTATTTGATCTAAACTTATTTTGCTTTCATCAAATTTTATTTCTGCTTTTGCTTCCTCAAAGCTAACTTTGGTATTTTCAACTCCGTCTTGATTGTTTAATACTTTCTCCAATCTTGTACTACATCCTGTACAATGCATTCCTTTAATTTTTAAACTTAGTTCTTTCATACCTAAAACCTCCTTATATTTTTAGCAATTTAAGTGCGTCATAAATTGCGACCTAAAATAATCTTTTATTCATAATTTATATCATTCTTCTCTTATCTTTTTTATAGCTTCTGGCAAGCATTTTACTGTATCCGATGCTATCATACTTATGTCTGTAAATTTTTCCTGTGCTATTTCTCCTGCAACTCCATTTAAATATGCACCTGCAGCAACGGTCAATATATCTGGCTCATTATATCCAAGCAATCCTACCAAAATTCCAGACAGTATATCTCCACTTCCTGCTGTTGCCATACCAGGACATCCTCTTTTTACTAGATATACTTTTTCTCCATTTGTTACTATTGTTGTAGGACCTTTTAGTAATAGAATAACTTTGTATTGTTTAGCAAAATCTTTTGCTATGGTTATTTCATCTTTATTTATATCTTCTATTTCTATTTTGCTCAATCTTTCAAATTCTTTTAGATGTGGCGTAAGGATTAGCTTACATTTTGTATTTTGCAAAATGCTCATATTCATTTTCGCTAGCGTATTTAAACCGTCTGCATCTATTACAACAGGTAGACTATAGTTGTTTAAAATGTATTCTAGTATTTTTTTATATTCTTTTGATTTTCCCCAGCCCATACCTATTGCTAAAGCTTTTAATTTTGTTAAAGCCTCATCTATTTGTTTTTCTGAAAACACCATTTGATCGTCCTTGTCTATCATTGGAAATATGGTTTGCTCTAATAAATATGGTGCTGCTGCTTTCGCAATTCCTTTTGGTATAATTAATCTAACTATGCCACAGCCTGCTCTCATGGCAGATGCACTTAAATTGGCAAGCTTTACTGCTCCTGAATATTCTATGGAGCCTCCCATTATTCCAACATAACCAAAATCTCCTTTATTAGTGTCACTTGGTCTATTGACAAATTTATTTTTTATGTCTTTTGTTTCTATTTCGTAAGTGAATTCGTTTATTTCTAACATAGAATTTGATTCCTTTCTGAAAATTTATAAAAGCATTATATCATAAAAATTATAAAATGAATCAATTTTTCTTTTCAACTTGAGGCGACAAATTGATACCTTAAATTTATACATTTTTTCTAACTGGTCGCAATTTGCGACCAGTTCTTATTAAATAATTTGTTCAACAAATTTTATAAATTTGCTATCTTCTATTTTGTTAATAGCAAAGCATTTCTTTCCTAAATCTTTCAAAGATGCTCCGCAGTGATACAAAGTGCAATTATCAATTAAAATAAATCTATCATGGAAATTATTTGTGGTTGCTAGTTTTAATGTAGGATATTGTTTATTAAACTTCGTAACATCCAATTTACTTATTTTTGTGCTGGGAGATGTTAGAATAACTACTTCCACATTATTTTCCTTTTTAGATAACATTTTTAATATACTATCATCTATGTAATTGTCAATGATTATAATTTTCTCCTTAGCAGATTTAATAATATCTACAATTAAACTATATGCATCATAGATTTGCCCATTATAAAATATTTGTTGCTGAAATTTATTTTCTTCATTTTTTTGTAATTCATTAAATACTTCGTCAAATTTTTTATCGTGTTCTAGAAGTCTGTATTCTACATTTGTTAATCTTGAAAATATTTGTCCATTGTTTGCTATAAATTTTCGCATTTCTACAAAGGCATTCATGATGTTTATGCTTACTTGAACTGCTACTTCATTTTTTAATAGCCCTGAAAGCATTGTAATTCCCTGTTCTGTAAATGCATATGGTAAATATTTACTATGTTGACCTCTTCCATTCTTGTTTAAGATCACAAATTGTGATCTTAAACATTCTATTTCATTTTCCGTTAATTGAAAACAAAAGTTCTCTGGAAATCTCTCTATATTTCTTTTTACAGTCTGATTAATCTTTCTCGTCTCATAGTGATACAACATTGCTACATCACTATCTAGCATTACCTGTTTTCCTCTTATGTTATAAATTAAATTCTTAATTTTCTCTGTGTCATATATTGTTTCATCTAATTCTACATTTCTTGGTACGATATTATTGTTTTGTTCCATAATATCACGTCCTTTTTGTTTATGTTACGTAACCATTATAAAACATTTGTTTGTATTTGTCAATAATTTTTATATATTTTAATATTTTGCTTAACCTTACATTAAACTTGATATCACAATTTGTGACATCAAGTTTATGACCTATTATTTTCTAAGGTCACAATTTGCAACCTTAGAACTTTATTAATAATACCCTATTTCTCTATATAACCCTCAAACTCCTCTTCTGGCATTGGTTTTGCATAATAATATCCTTGTATTATGTCACAACCTTTCTCTAAAAGATAATCTCTTTGTTCCTTGTTTTCTACTCCTTCTGCAATGGTTATTAGCTTTAATTCTTTTGCCATTGTTAAGATATAATCTATCATATTCTTCTCATTTTTGCCTATTCTATCTACAAATGATTTATCAATTTTTAAGATATCTGCTGGCATATCTTGCAATGTACTTAAAGAGGAATATCCTGTTCCAAAATCATCAATGGAAATTAAGAATCCTAATTCTTTCATTTTATTCATTATCTCAATAATATCAATTCCCGCTTCTATCGTAGCACTTTCTGTAATTTCTAAATCGATTTTGTTTGTATCTACTCCATATTTTGAAGCAATCAACATATATTTTTCCAAAAAATGCTCTTCTAAGAAGTGTTCTCTTGATACATTTACTGAAACAACTGGCACTTTTCCATATTTTTCTTTCCATGCATTCATGTCCTTACACACTTGTTCAAAAATATACAAGTCTAATTTTAATATGAATTTGTTTTTCTCGAACAATGGTATAAACTCACTTGGTAGTATCATTTTTCCATTATGTTCCCATCTTACCAATGCTTCTGCACCATATAAATTTTCGTCTTTTGTATATACTTTTGGTTGATAATACACTTTAAATTCTTTATTTGCTAATGCAGTATTCATTTCATGTTCTATTTTGCTTTCTTTCTCCAATTCCTTCTCCATTTTTTTATCATAAATATGGAATTTATCAAATACATCTCCCTTTGATGCAGAATGTGCAATAATTGCCTTGTCCATTGCTTCTGAAATATTACTATCTTCCTCTGTTAATTGATATATTCCTATATTTACAGAAAGATTATACACGTTATCTTCTATTTTTAAGTTTTCGATGTTTCTTACCATTTTGTTTAGTATTTTTTGAATATTTTCGTTATATTCAAACAGTACCGAAAAATAATCATTCGAATATCTAGCAATCAAACTTTCTTTACCTAATATTCTTTCTAGTTCATCACCAATCCCTTTTAAAATCGTGTCTCCTGTTTTATAACCATATGCTTTATTTATCATTTTAAACTTATTGATATCTAGTATAGCGATATATTGCTTATTAGGAGTTTGCTTTTGTTTTCTTTTTTCTAATATTTCTTGTCCATTTTTTCTAAAATAATATATATTACCTCTTTTGGTTACTGGGTCGATATAGGCATATTCAAATAACTGATTTTGTTTTCTATTATTTGAAATTACAATATAAATGCAAATTGATAAAATGATTAGTATTACAATAACCGATAAGATAAAGGTAATAAGAAGTGCATTATTTGCTTCTCCTGCAATCGCTATTGATGGAATAAAGGTTACAATTGCCCAATCATTTACTCCAATTGGTTCATATACCATATAATATTTTCCGTTTGCTGTTTGCAGAGTTCTTGTACCAGGTACTCCATTTTCAATATTCGCTTCTACTGTGTTTTTATTTGCCTCAAACCTCTCTTTAGAACTTTCTATCAACATCTGTTCAATATTTTCTATTAGATTTCCAGTATTCTTATCTGCATTTGCACTTACAATAATAGTTCCTGTTTTGTCTACAATATAACTAAATCCGCTTCCTTCAAAAACCTTATTGGAAAAAATGTCTTTATACGAATCTGTTTTTACAATTAAAAGAATGGCTATTTTCTCATTTTCTAGTTCGATTGCTTGTGAATAGATATTAATTTCTTCTCCATCTATTTTACTTATCCTATTTTCCGAAACATGAATGTCATTATTTGAAATGAAATTGTCTATTTCCTCTGCATAATTTACTTCATAACCATCGTTTGTTATGGTTGTTCCATCTTCATACATAATTGCCATTCTAATGAATCTACTTGTTATATCGCTTCTTTCGAACATATCAAAAATCTTTTCACGATTTACAACTTCTTCTAGTAAAACTTCATTAGTAATAGATTGTAAAATTGCTTTTTGTTCTGTTATTTCTGTTTTTAAATTATTGGCATCATTTTTTACAATGGTTTCTATGCTATTGTTGGTATTGGCTTCTATTCTGTCTAACATATAGGTCATATAGGCTACTCCTACTGCTATAAGAAATAGAAATATAAGAAAGATTATAATAATCTGCTTTTTATTCTCTTTCATTGACTTTCTCCTTTTGTATACTGCCTATATTTTATTTTTAAATAAATGAAATGTCAATAGAAATTGGTAAAATATGGTTATTTATATAAAATTGGTCGGGATGATGTTTCCACTGTACCAATTGTCCCAGATACAAAATTAGCATCTCCTTCTATAGCTCCAACTGAATTTCCTGAATTTAGACAAGAACCTCCCGTCTTTTTGTATTCTCCACTAATAATGTTTTTATCTGTTGACCATTCAGATGCATTTCCAGCTAGATCATAAATATTGTTTACACAATGTCTTTTATTTGGGCTAGTATCTGCCCCCGTTTCTATTAAAACATAATTAATTGCTTCAGATAAATCAAAATTATTTATATATGTATTTGTGTTACCTCTTTCTGTTATATCGTAAGCAGTATTCAATAAAATATAACGACCTTTAAATTCAAAAGAAGAGTATCCACCACTCCATGCATTATAGTTTCCCCAAGTATCTGCCTGTCTTAAATCATTATATGTCTTTGCTCCTGTATCTTGTATCCAATTTATCGCAGTAGCTCTTGCATAGTTATTCAGCATAGCACTCTGTACTTCTCCATTATACATACTCTCTAAATTTTGTTTTGCTATGTTCCAATCTATATTGGTCCATGGCAATACTTGTCCTATACATACTGGCACTCCAGATACATTTTGTGTTGCATAGCCTAATTCTAGCGTTGGTTCTTCTCCGCTTTTTTGTCCTGGCATTCCCATTTCATATCTTCCAATGTAAAATCCCCCATTTTCTTTTACACTTTGCTTAAAATACGCTAGAGATTTTTTATCTGTTATTTCTCCTTCTTCCTCTTCAAAAATAGTGGTAGAAGCCATTCCTTTATAGTCTCTTGTCAATTCAGATATCTCTATTGTTATTTCCTCTGATGTTGTAGAATTTCCATCACTTGTTTTTGCTATTACATACGCTGTATACGTCCCACTTTTTACTGGTATCCATACAAATTCATTTCCTATACTAGTATCTTGTATAACATATCCCGTATCCACAGTTCCTTCTGTATGCGTAAAACCATTTGGTATGTAAGGATTTTTACTTTGTAAAGTGATTTCTGTTGTATAACTAAGCTCATTCTGTGTAGCCATTAACTCTCCATTAATATAATATTCATATGTCATTTCCTCTTCACTATTTGTTTCAACCTCTATGGTAATAGATTCAGTTGTATGATTTTCTTTTATTTCTATTATAATTTGATCTGCTAAATTGCTATCCTCTGCTAGCAAATTTGCATATTCTTGTACTAATCTATTTGTATCTTCTTCTTCTTTTATGGTAGCATTTGTAGCGGTATCTTTTGTATATTCTGCTTGTTTTATTAATCCATTATCTCCAAATACTACATTTATTGTTATTGTTGATAAAATAATAATAATGATAATTGTAATAACAAGTGCTACTAGGGTTATTCCTTTTTCTTGTCTATTATTTATCTGTTTTTTTCCATCACAAATAAAACCTATTTCATTAGAATATAGCTCGCTCTCTCTTACAACTGCAATGGTTTCACGTCTCATTTTCTTTCCCTCTTCTTTCGATTTTTTATATTGTATCATATTTTTTTCTACTTTTGCAAGAATTCTTACAAATTTCTATTTATCTCCAATAAGATTTTCCAATATCTCTATTTTTTCTTCCATATCTCTTTTTCCATCTTCATATAACTTTTTTAATTTTTCTTTATCCTTTTCTAGTCTTGATACAGTAACTGGTTCTTTTGGCGCGATTACCATAATTCTACCTTGTTTTTCTAATGTATTAATATGTTCTTTTAATTTATTATATCTTTCTGGCATTGTACATAGCTTTTCTATTAGTTTTGGATATTTATGATAAACTCTTTTATACACTTTTTTCATTGTATTTGAAATTTCTGGTTTTCTATAATCCCTATCTCTTGTAAGCACAACTAAAATCTTTTTATGTCCTTCTTTTATCGCCCAGTCCACTGGGATTGGCATCGTCACTGCTCCATCTAAATAGTGATTATTTCCAATCTTCACCATTTTAGAGCAAAGTGGCATACTAGAAGAGGCTTGTACCACTTTAAAGATGTCTTCTTTGCAATCATTTTTTTCTACATATTCAGTGATTCCTTTTTCACAGTTTGTTATTACAGGAATAAACTTTTGCTTTGACAATTTAAAAGTTTCGTAGTCAAATGGATATGCATTTTTAGATAAATCATCAAATAAATAATCATATCCAATAATTCCGCCCTCTTTTTTTAATGCTTTCATTCCTATGTATCTTGGATTATCACAATTTTCTATATTTATTTTTGCACTTCTTTCCTTTTGTTTAGATATGTAATTCATTCCTGTTAATGCTCCAGCAGACACTCCTAATACATAATTTGCTTCTATATTATATTTCATTAATACATCTAATACTCCAGATGTATATAAACTTCGTAATGCTCCACCTTCTAATATTAACGTTAAATCTTGCATTTTGTTACCACCTTTCATTTGATTATCCTAAATTTTCTTTGCTACTTTACAAGGATTGCCATAAGCAATAGAATTGTCTGGTATGTCTTTGGTAACAACGCTTCCTGCTCCAATGGTACAATTGTCACCAATAGTAACTCCTGGAAGAATGGTAACATTTCCTCCAATCCATACGTTGTTACCTATTTTTATTGGCTTAGCATATTCCAATCCCTTACTTCTTTCTGCTACATCTATTGGATGATAAGCTGTATAAATCCCACAATTTGGAGCAATAAATACATTATCACCTATAATTACTTTTGCAGCATCCAAAATAGTTAAGTTATGATTTGCATAAAAATTATCTCCTATTTCTATATTATATCCATAGTCACATAAAAAAGGCTGCTCAATTAAAAAATTCTTTCCTATTTTTCCTACTATTTTAATAATTTGATTAGCTCTCTTTTCTATGTCCGATGGTCTTGTATTATTATACTCAAAGCATAAATCTTGCGCTTCAAGCATCTCTTTTCTCAATTCTTTATCATAATTAGAGTTATAAATTTGCCCATTGTCTCTCTTTTCCTTTTCGGTCATTTTTCTTCTCCCTCTTTACACAATTTTAAATAAATTAATTTTGTATATGTAAATTAGTGCTTTTTTATTTTTTCTACATAATACCAAAGACTTAAAAATTAATCAAGATTTTAAGTGAATTTTATTTTACAATATAGCAGTGCTGGTTACAGTTCACAACTATATTGATATCTAGAATAAACATGTTAATATAAGTTATACTGAATTACAAAAAACCGTTATAAACATATATGTTTATAACGGTTTGTGTGTGCTTTTAGGTCTGTCCCTTAAACGACAACCTTGTCGTTTTTTGGCCTGTCCCTAAAGCGCCATTATTTAGCGTAATCAACTACTCTTGTTTCTCGAACAAGATTTACTTTTATTTGTCCTGGATATTCCATTTCATCTTCTACTTTCTTAGCAACATCTCTTGCCATAACTACCATTTGGTCGTCAGATATTTTTTCTGGTTTTACAATAATTCTTATTTCTCTACCAGCTTGTATTGCAAAAGATTTTTCAACACCTTCAAAAGAATCTGCTATATTTTCAAGAGCTTCTAGTCTCTTAATATAGTTCTCAAGTGTTTCTCTTCTTGCTCCAGGTCTTGATGCAGATATTGCATCTGCTGCTTGTACTAAAACAGCTTCTATTGTTTTTGGTTCCACATCTCCATGGTGTGCTTGTACTGCATTTATTACTTTATCATTTTCTTTATACTTCTTTAAGATTTCTACACCAATTTCAACATGTGTTCCTTCCATATCATGATCTAATGCTTTACCAATATCATGTAGTAATCCTGCACGTCTTGCAAGTTTTGGGTCAAGTCCGAGTTCTTCTGCCATAATTCTTGCTAAATTAGATACTTCTATGGAATGATTTAGTACGTTTTGTCCATAACTTGTCCTATATCTTAATTTTCCTAATAACTTAATCAAATCAGGATGTAGTCCTACAACACCAGTCTCTAAAACAGCTCTTTCTCCTTCTTCTTTTATTGTGTTCTCTACTTCTTCTTTTGCTTTTTCTACCATTTCCTCAATCTTGGATGGATGAATTCTTCCATCTTCAATTAATTTCTCTAAGGCAATTTTTGCTACTTCTCTTCTTAATGGATCAAATCCAGATATTACAACTGCTTCTGGTGTATCATCAATTATTAAATCAATACCAGTTAAGGTTTCTAGTGCTTTTATATTTCTACCTTCTCTACCAATTATTCTTCCTTTCATGTCATCATTAGGAAGAGATACAATAGATACCGTAGTTTCTGATGTATGGTCTGCTGCACATTTTTGAATTGCATAACCAACAATTTCTCTTGCACTTTTTACTGCCTCTTCTTTTGTCTTACTCTCAAAATCTCTAATAACCGCTGCTTTTTCGGCAGTCATTGTTTTTTCAAGTTCTGAAAGTAGTTTTTTCTTTGCTTCTTCTTGTGATAAACCAGAGATTCTTTGTAATTCTGCCATTTGCTTGTTAGCAATTTCTTTTATTTCTTCTTTTCTTGCTTCTAGCTCTTCTTCTTTCTTTACTAAATCTCTTTCTTTTTTGTCAGCTGTTTCAAGCTTTCTTTCTAGATTTTCTTCTTTTTGAATTAATCTTCTTTCCTGTTGTTGTACTTCGCCTCTTCTTTCTCTAATCTCATCATCTAAATCTTTTCTTGCACTTAAAATTTCTTCTTTTGCCTTAAAAATTTCTTCTTTTTTATTGTTTTCGGCTTCTATTTTTGCCATTTCTATTATTTGTTTTGCTTCATTTTCTGCGCTTTTAAATTTAGATTCAGCAATTTTTTTCCTTGCAAACATTCCAACAAAAGTGAAAACAATTGCTGTGATTAGAAATATGGCGATATAGATTATTATGTCCATAATCATTACACCTCTTTCTATTTAATTTTCAATGTACAATAAATATATCTAATATGTAAAATATATTTTTTCTCCACATATATATTTTATATTTATTATTGTAAACTGTCAAGAGGTTTTTAGTAATAAAAAATTATATTTTATTTATTTCTTCTTCACTTAATCCCGTTATTTTTGTAATTAGAGCTATTTCTATTCCTTCTGCTTTCATCTTTTTTGCTATCTTTATTTGTTCTTGTTCTCTGCCACATTTCATTCCATCCTCTAGTCCATTTTTTCTACCATCTTCCAATCCTTTGCAATATCCCGTATATTCTGCTTCTCTTTCATCCATTAGTGCTTTTTGTCTTAACTCTGCTAATCTTCTTACCCTTTCATCTTCACTTATTTTGTCTAATTTTTCTCTTGCCTCTTTCATATTTTCATTTTTTTTCATATAACTTCGCACCTCTTTACTATCTGGATTTTCCAAAAATTCTAGCCACTCCTTTAGCTTGTCCTCTCCTTCTTGATGCATCTTGTACATCTTTGGTAGTTCTATTATATTAAACTCTAAATCCTCTGTCAACACTATTTTTCTTTCCTTTTCCTCTATTATCTTCCATCTACTATGTATTCCTAGACTTTCTAAATTTTCTAATTC
>CAMMEP010000039.1 GCA_946495905.1 uncultured Clostridium sp. | reverse complement strand
AAGAAAAAAGAGTTGGAAGAAATGTTGGAAAAACATCTGACTGGAAAAAAGCAATCGTTACAATTGATACAAATGCTTCAGAAAAATCTTACCTAGCAAAAGGTGGAAAAGAAGTTAAAGTAAATAAGAAATATAAGGATTCAATTGATGAATTCATGGGAGCATAACTATGAATGAAGATAGAAAAAAATTTTTGGAGAGACTACAAAAAGAAGCGGCACAAAGAGATGATGGAATAGCAGAAGACTGGGAAAAACTAGTTAAAAGTGGAACTATTCAAAAAATCATGGAAACAGAACAAAAGTATAAAGAATCTGGAGGATATCATGAACTAGATTCGACAGAAGAAGATATTGAGAAATAACTCAGAAAATAAATTTTATCTGCAATACGGAGCAGGAAAAAATCCGTAAATTTAAAATAAAAAAAGTAGAGAAGAGAATAATTCGAATAAGAATTATTAAAAATTAATCAAAAACGAGTAGTGCAAGGAAATCTGAGTAAAAAACCGCAGATAGTACACTTGTACATCGAGGATTTTTTACGAAAGATTGACACAGCAATACGAAGTTTTTCATTAATTTTTCGAGGAAGGAGAGAAAAAATAATGGCAATAAAAAGATTTAGACCATATACACCATCAAGAAGAAACATGACAGTTTTAGATTATAGTGAAATTACAAAAAAGACTCCTGAAAAATCTTTAATTACAACAAAGAAAGAAAAAGCAGGAAGAAATGCACAAGGTAAAATCACAGTAAGACATCAAGGTGGAGGTAATAGACAAAAATACAGAATAATTGATTTTAAGAGAAATAAAGAAAATATGCCAGCAACAGTTATTGGTATAGAATACGATCCAAACAGAAGTGCAAATATTGCTTTAATTCAATATGAAGATGGAGAAAAAGCATATATATTAGCACCAGTTGGATTAACAGATGGAGATAAAGTTGTATCTGGAGATAAAGCAGATATCAAACCAGGAAATTGTATGAGAATTGAAAACATACCAGTTGGTACTATGATTCATAATATTGAATTAAATCCAGGTCAAGGTGGAAAATTAGTAAGAGCTGCAGGACAAGAAGCACAATTAATGGCAAAAGAAGGAAAATATGCTCACGTAAGATTACCATCTGGAGAAATGAGATTAATAATGGCTGTATGTAAAGCTACAATAGGAACAGTTGGAAATCAAGAACATGGAAATGTTAAACTTGGTAAAGCTGGTAGAAAAAGACATATGGGATGGAGACCAACTGTTAGAGGTTCTGTAATGAACCCAGTAGATCACCCACATGGTGGTGGTGAAGGTAGAGCTCCAATCGGACACGCAGGACCAATGACACCTTGGGGTAAACCAGCACTTGGATATAAGACAAGAAAGAAAAATAATAGAACTGATAAGTTTATAGTTAAGAGAAGAAAATAAGATAATTGGACGTTAGTGAAATCAAAGATTTCGACGTCCAGATGTGCAAATCGCTTTGCGATATTGCACGGCCCAAGGTAAATTAACCTTGTTTTATAGCAAAAATCTTACGATTTTTACTATAAAATAAAATATAAAACATAAAAAGTTTCAAGATAGGAGGAAATAATAAATGTCAAGATCAAGCAAAAAAGTTCCTTATGTTGCTCCAGAATTATTAAAAAGAATTGAAGCAATGAATGAAAGTGGAAAAAAAGAAGTATTAAAGACATGGTCAAGAGCTTCTACGATATATCCACAAATGGTTGGACACACAATAGCTGTTCATGATGGTAGAAAACATGTACCAGTATATATATCGGAAGAAATGATTGGACATAAATTGGGTGAATTTGCACCAACAAGAACTTTTAAAGGACACGCAGGAGATAAGACAACAACAAAGAAGTAGAAAAAAGGAGGGAATAGAAAGTGGAAGAAAAGCAAGAAATCATACCACAAGCACATGCTACTCTTAAATATGCTAGAATTTCTTCAAGAAAAGTTAAAATTGTAGCAGATTTAATAAAAGGCAAAGATATTGACGAAGCTTTAGCAATTCTTAAATTTACACCAAAAGCTTCATCTGGAATGTTAGAAAAATTATTAAAATCAGCAATTGCGAATGCTGAAAATAATCATCACATGGCACATGAAAAACTATATGTTGCAGACATTTACGCAAATCAAGGTCCAACATTAAAGAGAATAAGACCTGCTGCAAAAGGTAGTGCAGTTAGAATTAGAAAAAGAACAAGCCATGTTACAATAGTATTAAAAGAGAGAGTTTAAAAGAAAGGAAGGAGGACATTTTCAAAATGGGACAAAAAATGGATCCACATGGATTAAGAGTAGGAATTATTAAAGACTGGAATTCAAAATGGTATGCTAATAAAAAAGATTTTGGAGATTACCTAGTAGAAGACCATAAAATCCGTGTGTATGTAAAGAAAAAATTATATGCAGCTGGAATTTCTAAAATAGAAATTGAAAGAACAGCTAAATTTGTAAAAGTTAACGTTTATGCTGCAAAGCCAGGCATAATTATAGGAAAAGGTGGAAACCTTGCAGAGGCTTTAAAAGCAGAATTAGAAAAAATGATTAAGAAAGAAGTAAATTTAAATATAGTTGAGGTTAAAAATATAGACTTAGATGCTCAATTAGTTGCAGAAAATATAGCTGGACAATTAGAGAGAAGAATTTCTTTCAGAAGAGCAATGAAACAATGTATGCAAAAAACTATGAAAGCAGGTGCTTTAGGAATTAAAACTTCAGTATCTGGAAGATTAGGTGGAGCAGATATGGCTAGAACTGAATTCTATAAAGAAGGAACTATTCCACTTCAAACTTTAAGAGCTGATATAGATTATGGATTTGCAGAAGCAGATACAACATATGGAAAAATCGGTGTAAAAGTTTGGATATATAAAGGAGAAGTTCTTCCTACTAAAAAGAAAGTGGAAGGAGGAGACAAATAATGCCATTAATACCAAAAAGAACAAAATATAGAAAACAACAAAAAGGTAGAAATAGAGGAAAAGCTACAAGAGGTAATAGAGTTACAGATGGTCAATTCGGACTACAAGCTTTAGAAGCTGGACAAATAACATCTAACCAAATAGAAGCTGCCCGTGTTGCTATGACACGTTATATTAAAAGAGGTGGTAAAGTTTGGATTAAAATATTCCCAGACAAACCTATCACAAGAAAACCTATCGGTACTCGTATGGGTAAAGGTAAAGGTGCTGTTGAATTTTGGGTAGCAAATGTAAAACCAGGTAGAGTAATGTTTGAAATAGCAGGTGTTGCAGAAGAAACTGCAAGAGAGGCTTTAAGACTTGCTGCAAACAAACTATCTGTTAAGTGCAAATTTGTACAAAAGGAAACTGAAATAGGTGGTGAGATAGATGAAGATAAGTAAAATAAGAGAAATGTCTTCACCTGACTTAGAAAAAGAATTAGGAGAATTAAAATCTGAGCTATTTAAATTAAGATTTAGTTTAGCAACACATGGATTAGATAATCCTATGAAAATAAAAGAAGTTAAGAAAGACATCGCAAAAATAAATACTGTTTTAACAGAAAGAAAATTGCAAGAAAGCAAATAATTATAAATAGGGAAACACTAAGTGGGAAATCATTTAATCACAAGGGGAGAGGGTTATACCTCGAACCAAATGAGAAATGACCTAGGGTAAGAGGTGTGTCCCCTGACATTGAAAGAAAGGAGATTAGAAATGGAAGAAAGAAATCTTCGTAAAGAAATGATTGGTATTGTTTCATCAAACAAGATGGATAAGACTGTAGTTGTATCTGTTCAAATGAACGAAAAACATAAAACTTATGGCAAAGTTCAAAAGAAAACATACAAACTAAAAGCACATGATGAAAACAATGAATGCCAAATAGGCGATAAAGTTAGAGTAATGGAAACAAGACCTCTATCAAAAGATAAAAGATGGAGAGTTGTTGAAATTCTAGAAAAGGCAGTAATTAAATAAAATTAGAAGTTGAATAGAACAAACGAAGACATACTGTGACTTGAGTGTTAATGAGCTAAATAACATGTGTGTCATCGTTAGAAAACTAAATTAATTAAGAAGGAGGAATGGCCAAATGGTACAACAACAATCAATATTAAAAGTAGCAGACAATACAGGTGCAAAAGAAATTATGTGTATCAGATGTTTAGGTGGTTCTTATAGAAAGTATGCTAGAATAGGAGATATCATAGTTGCTTCTGTAAAAACAGCTACACCAGGTGGCGTTGTAAAAAAAGGTGATGTTGTAAAAGCTGTTGTAGTTAGAACTAAAAAACCTACAAGAAGAGCAGATGGTTCTTATGTAAGATTTGATGAAAATGCAGCAGTTATTATAAGAGATGATGGAACACCAAGAGGAACTCGTATATTTGGACCTGTTGCAAGAGAATTAAGAGAGAAGGATTATATGAAGATTCTTTCACTTGCACCAGAAGTACTTTAGTCTTCCAAATAAACTTCGTATTGCGTTGTCAAAATTAATCCCAAAATCCTCGATGTGTAAAAAGCACACCTCCGGTTTTGAAATTAATTTTTCCTAGCACTACTTGTTTCTTTGAAAGACTAGTAAGAAAAGATTACTAAAATGAAAATAGATCTCACTTAAAGGAAGAGGTGAAATAAAATAATGAGAATAAAAAAAGGAGATACAGTTAAAGTTTTATCTGGAAATGATAAAGGTAAAACTGGTGAAGTTTTAGAAGTAATTCCAAAAACAGAAAAAATAATAGTTAAAGGTGTTAATATTAGAAAAAAACACGTAAAAGCTAGAAAACAAGGAGAAGAAAGTGGAATTATTCCAGTAGAATGTGCTATTCATAGCAGTAAAGTAAATGTGGTTTGCCCAAAATGTGGTAAAGCTACAAGAATACAATATAAAATTGAGAAAGACGAAAAAGTACGTGTTTGTCAAAAATGTGGAACAAAAATAAAATAGAATAAATAAAAAAGGAAGGAGGACTATTTAAACTTATGGAAATTTTAAGAGAGCAATATGAAAAAGAAATAATACCAGCAATGATGAAAAAATTCAACTATAAATCTGTAATGGAAGTTCCAAAGTTAGATAAAATAGTTATAAATATAGGTTTAGGTGATACAAAAGATAATCCTAAATCACTAGAAAATGCTATTAATGATATTTCAATTATAACTGGTCAAAAACCAATTGTAACAAAAGCAAAAAAAGCAATAGCAGCCTTCAAAATAAGAGAAGGAATTAATATGGGATGTAAAGTTACATTAAGAAAAGGAAAAATGTATGATTTCGCATACAAACTATTTAATGTAGCACTTCCAAGAGTTAGAGACTTTAGAGGAGTATCAAGCAATTCATTTGATGGTAGAGGAAATTATTCAATGGGAATTAAAGAACAATTAATATTCCCAGAAATCGAATATGACAAAATAGATAAAATCAGAGGAATGGATATTATCTTCGTTACAACAGCTAAAACAGACGAAGAAGCTAAAGAACTTCTTACTCTACTAGGTATGCCATTTAAAAATTAGATAAAAATTAATGAAAAGCTTCGTCTTGTGTTGTCAAGCGTCGCAAAAAAGTTCTCAATATACACAAAGTATTATTTCAAACTTTTTTGCTAGCTTTCCTAGCAATACTCGCTTTTGATTAATTTTATAATCAATCAGAAAATTGTTAAAATTGGAATAATAATTTGATTAGAAAAAATTTGAGAAAGGAGAATAAAATGGCTAAGAAATCTTTAAAAGTAAAACAACAAAAAGAGCAAAAATACAAAACAAGAGAGTATAACAGATGTAAGATTTGTGGAAGACCACATGCATATATTAGAAAATTTGGAATTTGCCGTGTATGTTTTAGAGAATTAGCTCATAAGGGTGAGATTCCTGGAGTTAAGAAAGCAAGTTGGTAGAATTTGTTTGAAAATCAGCAGTCTGCGTCGTTAAACTACGTAAAAATTTTTTCGATGTACAGCACGTACTATCTCAAAAATTTTTACTTGTTTGCCTAGCATCCTACTAATTTTGAAACAAATTCATAGGAAGATAAATACACATATGTAAATTTCAATAAAGAAGGAGGGAAAATAAATTGAATACAACAGATCCAATAGCAGATATGTTAACAAGAATAAGAAATGCTAACAGCTCAAAACATAAAACTGTTGATGTTCCAGCATCAAATATGAAAAGAGCGATTGCTAATATTCTATTTAAAGAGGGATATATAGCAGCATTTGAAGAAATTGATGATTCTCGTCAAGGAATAATAAGAATAACTCTTAAATACGATGAAAAAGGAAAAAGAGTTATTGATGGAATAAAAAGAATAAGTAAGCCAGGATTAAGAGTATATGCATCAAAAGATGAATTACCTAGAGTATTAAATGGTTTAGGTATCGCTCTTATATCTACTTCAAAAGGAGTAAAAACAGATAAAGAAGCAAGAGAAGAAGGCTTAGGAGGAGAAGTTCTTGCTTACGTATGGTAGAAAAAGAAAGTAATTTGATTAATACTAATTAAAAATCAATCAAAATCAAGTAGTACGAGGAAATCGAGTGAAAAAACCGCAGATAGTACATGTGTACATCGAGGATTTTTGAGCGAAGATTGACAAAGTAATACGCAGATTTTCATTGATTTGTTACAAAAAAGGAGGGAAATAAAAGATATGTCAAGAATAGGAAACAAACCTATTAATGTACCAGATGGTGTAGAAGTTAAAATAGATGGACATCACATTACAGTAAAAGGACCAAAAGGGACATTAGAAAGAGATATACATAAAAATATGACAGTTGCTTTAAATGATAAAGTAATTACAGTAACAAGATGTGATGACGAACCAGAAAATAGAAGTCTACATGGACTAACAAGAACATTAATCAATAATATGATTGAAGGTGTTCTTAATGAATATAAAAGAAACTTAGAAATTAATGGTGTAGGTTATAGAGCTCAAAAGAAAGGAAATAAACTTGTAATGAATTTAGGATATTCTCATCCAGTTGAGATGGATCCACCAGAAGGAATTACTTTTGATGTTCCAGATGCCAACCATATTACTGTAAGAGGAATTGATAAAGAATTAGTTGGTCAAACAGCAGCAGTTGTAAGAACAAAAAGACCACCTGAAGTATATAGAGGTAAAGGTATTAAATATGCTGAAGAGCATATTAGAAGAAAAGAAGGAAAAGCCGGCAAGAAATAGTTGTTTAAATGAAAAGCTTCGTCTTGCAGTGTCGACCATCACAAATAATTTTTCAATATACAAATCGTATTATTTCAAAATTATTTGCTCGGTCTCCTAGCAATACTCGCTTTTGATTTAAACATAGAATTAGTAAGAAATTTATAGTTAAGACAAACCTAAAAATAAACTAAGAGCAAAATCTTTTAGTTAGAAAGGAGATTTGAAAAATGGTAAAGAAAATAGATAGAAATGCAGAAAGAATAAGAAGACATAAAAGAGTACGTAGAAAAATTTCTGGAACAGCTGAATGCCCAAGATTATGCGTATTTAGAAGTAACAATAATATCTATGTACAAGTAATTGATGATGTTAAAGGTAATACTTTAGCACAAGCTTCAACACTTGATAAAGAAGTAAAAACAAAACATGCTAACAAAGAAGCTGCAAAAGAAGTTGGTAGCTTAATTGCTAAAAGAGCATTAGAAAAAAATATCAAAACAGTAGTTTTTGATAGAGGTGGATATATTTATCATGGTGTTGTAAAAGAGTTAGCAGATGCTGCAAGAGAAGGCGGATTAGAATTTTAAAAAATAAACAGGAGAGCATTTTGATATAGGATAATCACTTAATCACAAGGGGAGGGAACATACCTCAAACCGAATGATAAGTGACCCAAGGGTAAGAAGTGTGTCCCCTGACATTAGAAAAGGAGGAAAGAAAAGTGCAATCAGAAAATACATCTGAATTAAAAGAAAAAGTTGTAGCGATTAACAGAGTTGCAAAGGTTGTAAAAGGTGGTAGAACATTCAGATTTAGTGCAGTAGTTGTTGTTGGTGACGAGAATGGACACGTTGGTGTTGGAAATGGTAAAGCATCTGAAGTTCCAGATGCAATCAAAAAAGCTATTGAAGATGCTAAAAAGAATTTAGTAGAAGTTCCAGTTGTTAATTATACTGTACCACACGAATTTGTTGGAAAATTCGGAAGCGCTAATGTTTTATTAAAACCAGCAGAAGAAGGTACTGGAATTATAGCAGGTGGTAGTGTTAGACCTGTTCTAGAACTTGCTGGATATAGAAATATAAGAACAAAAATATTAGGAACTAATAATCCAAGAAACGTAGTATATGCTACAATTGAAGGATTAAAATCAATGCAAACTATTGAATCGGTAGCTAAAAAAAGAGGAAAAAAAGTAGAAGAAATATTATAATAAGTTAAGAGGAGGTGTACAGACAAGATGAAATTAGACGAATTAAAACCAGCACAAAAAAATAAAACAAGAACTAGAGTTGGACGTGGAATCGGTTCTGGTTTAGGAAAGACTTCTGGAAGAGGTCATAAAGGACAAAAAGCAAGATCTGGTGGAGGAGTAAGAAGAGGTTTTGAAGGTGGTCAAACTCCTTTATATAGAAGATTACCAAAAAGAGGTTTTACAAATATTCACGCTAAAAACTACACAGAAATAACTTTAACAATGCTTAATAAAGCAACAACAGAAGAAGTTACAGCTGAAAGTTTAATAAAAGACGGAATAATAAGTAAAGCAAATGATGGAATCGTTATACTTGCAACTGGTAAATTAGATAAAAAATTAACAGTTAAAGCTGTAAGATTTACTAAAGCTGCTAAAGAAAAAATAGAAGCTTTAGGAGGAAAGGCTGAGGTGATTTAGTTGTTTAAAACAATAAAAAATGCACTAAAAACACCGGACGTTAGAAAAAAATTATTATATACATTACTATTAATAGTAATATTTAGATTAGGATGTTATATAACAGTTCCAGGAGTAGATACCTTTGCTTTAAGTGAAGCATTTGGTGGTTCTTCTAATGGAATGGCTTCACTAATAGATTTAATCTCAGGTGGTGCTTTCTCAAGGTTTTCCATCTTTGCAATGTCTATTAGCCCATATATTACTGCTTCTATTGTTATCCAATTATTAGCAATGGTAATACCAGCACTAGAAAGATTAACAAAAGAAGGAGGAGAAGAAGGAAGAAAAAAGATAAATAAATATACAAAAATACTTACTGTTGTAATCGCTTTAATAGAAGGATTAGGTATTTATTTATCATATAGCTCTTCTGGAATATTTATGGATACAAGCTTTATGACAGGCTTTACAGTTGTAATATCTTTAATGGCAGGTACCGCATTACTAATGTGGCTTGGAGATGAAATTACCAATAAAGGAATTGGTAATGGTATATCTATCATTATCTTTGTTGGTATTATATCAGGACTTCCTGGAGCAATAACAACAATTTGGAATTTAATAATGGGTACAGGAGCATTTAGTACAACAGGATTATTAATTTCTTTAGGAATTATTATAGGAGCTTTAATCTTAGTTGCAGCAGTTGTATTCGTACAACAAGCAGAAAGAAGAGTTCCAGTACAATATTCAAAAAGAGTTGTAGGAAGGAAAATGGTAGGTGCACAAAATACACATATTCCATTAAAACTTGTTATGGCAGGAGTTATGCCAATTATATTTGCATCTTCATTCTTAACATTTCCAGCAATGATTATACAAATGTTTATACCAGATATAGCAAGTCAAACTGGATTTTGGGCAACTATATATAATTTCTCAATTGCATCATCAACATCAAGTGTTGGATGGGGATATACAGTAGCTAACGCACTTGTGTATTTATTGTTAATAGTAGGATTTACATTCTTCTATACCTATGCTACCGTAAATCCAGCAGAAATATCGAAAAATATAAAAGGAAATGGTGGCTTCATCCCAGGAATAAGAGCTGGAAAACCAACAACAGATTATTTATCATCCATATTAAGTAAATTAACATGGTTTGGTGGGTTATACTTAGCAATTATTGCAATCATACCAATGCTTGTAAGATTTATACCAAATGTAGACTTAGCATTTGGAGGTACTTCAATATTGATTGTTGTAGGTGTTGCATTAGAGACAATACAACAATTAGAATCACAATTAGTAATGAGACATTACAAAGGATTCTTAGAATAAAATGGTTAATCAGAGGATAAATTTGTATAAAGTGAAATATTAAATTTTCCTCTGATAACTTGTGTAAAAATATATAACAAAATTAAGTTAATGAATATAGGAGTGGTACAATGTATATCGTAATGCTAGGAGCTCCAGGAACTGGAAAAGGAACTATTGGAAAAATATTATCACAAGATTTGAATTTAGTGCATGTTTCCACTGGAGATATGTTTAGAGAACAAATAAATAAAAAAACAGAACTTGGGAAAAAAATACAAAGTTACATGGAAAGTGGAAATTTAGTACCAGATGATGTAACAATAGAAACTGTAAAAACAAGATTATTAGAAGAGGATGTAAAGGAAGGCGCAATTTTAGATGGATTCCCTAGAACAGTAGTTCAAGCAGAGGCTTTGAGAGAATTCTTAAAAGAAAATAAGCCAGGTGCAAAAAGAGTAGCAATAGAACTAGATGTTCCAGATGATGAGATTATTAAAAGAGTTGTAAATAGATTGATTTGTACAAATAAGTCTTGTGGTGCAATCTATAATAAAGAAACAAAACCACCAAAAAAAGAAGGAATATGTGATGTTTGTGGTAGTGAGCTTAAAAGAAGACAAGATGACAATGAAGAGACTGTAACAAAAAGACTTGGAATCTATCATCAAAATTCAAAGGAATTAATTGATTTCTATCGAAAAAATAATGCTTTATATTCTATATATCCAAAAGATCTTGAAATTGCAGTAAGGAATATAAAAAAATTTTTAGAAGAGTATAAGAAAGGTGTGCGTTAGCGAAAGCAAAGCTTTCGACGCACAAATGTGCAAAAAAAGCTTCACTTTTTATTGCACCATGAAGGAAACCTAACCTTGTTTTCTAGTCAAAATCTTAAATTTTGACTAGAAAATAGAAGGAAGTAATCAGATGCAACTAAAAAAACTATATGATATAAATTAGTTCTAATGGAGGTTAAAATTGGTTACGATAAAATCAGATAAGGAAATTAAATTAATGAAAGAAGCCTGTAAGCTTACAGGTTTAGTATATAAAGAAATTGAAAAAATAATTAAACCAGGTATGTCTACCATGGAATTGGATCGATTTGCAGACAAAATAATTAGAAAAAATGGAGGAATTCCTGCTCAAAAGGGGTATCCAAGTGGAATGAAAGGTGTACCACCATTTCCAGCAACTTTGTGTATTTCAATTAATGATGAAGTTATTCATGGAATACCATCCAATAAAAAAGTAATTAGAGATGGCGATGTAGTAAGTATCGATTTAGTTGTATACAAAGATGGATTTCATGGGGATGCTGCAAGAACTTTTTTAGTAGGAAATACTACTGATGAAGCAAAAAGATTAGTAGATATAACAAAACAAGCCTTTTTTGAAGGTATAAAATATGCTGTAAAAGGAAATCGAATTGGAGATATATCTCACGCAATAGGTGAGTTTGTAGAAAAAAATGGATATAATGTGGTAAGAGAATTTCAGGGACATGGAATAGGAAGAGAAATGCACGAAGATCCAGGAATACCAAACTATGGAAAGGCAGGAAGAGGAACTAGACTAGAACCTGGTATGACACTAGCGGTAGAACCAATGGTTATAGCAGGAAGAAGAGATATATATCAAGATTATGATGGATGGACAATATTAACACAAGATGGTAGCTTATCAGCACATTATGAAAATACAATTTTAATTACAGAAAAAGAGCCAGAAATATTGACATTGGTTTAATTTTGTTATATACTATATAGGTATTTTATTGTAAAATAGTATCATTGACGAAAAAAGAAAAAATGGAGGTTAATATGTCAAAAGAGGATGTTATCGAAGTAGAAGGAACTGTTGTAGAAACATTACCTAATACAACATTTAAAGTAGAACTAGAAAATGGACATCAAATTTTAGCTCATATTTCAGGAAAGTTAAGAATGAATTATATAAAAATTCTTCCAGGAGATAAAGTAAAAGTAGAATTGTCTCCTTATGATTTGAATCGTGGAAGAATTACATGGAGAGCAAAATAGTGGTATTAACCAACTAAGATACAAAATAGATTTTAGAGTAAAGAGGTGTAAAAAATGAAAGTAAGACCATCAGTAAAGAAAATATGCGAAAAATGTAAAGTAATAAAAAGAAAAGGTGTTATTAGAGTTATATGCGAAAACCCTAAACACAAACAAAGACAAGGATAATTTAAGTTAATAACACAAATCAATAGATAAGCGGCTGTAGCTGTTAAAATTTAATATTTTAACAGTTATTATATCAGGTTTGTGTTTTATATATTGTTTGAAAACATATTAAAGATTGGTAAAAAACCAATGCATTTCACCTTTAATAGAGTCCAAACAGCAAACAAATTAAGAAAAATAAAACAGTGGAGGTGCTAGAAAATTATGGCTCGTTTAGCAGGAGTTGATTTACCTAGAGAAAAGAGAGTTGAGATTGGTTTAACATACATATATGGTATTGGACTAACAAGCTCACAAAAAATATTAAAAGCAGCAGATGTAAATCCTGATACAAGAGTTAAAGACTTAACAGATGACCAAGTACAAGCAATAAGAAAAGCTATGGAAGGTTATAAAGTAGAGGGAGACTTACGTAGAGAAGTAGCTTTAAATATTAAAAGACTTACAGAAATAGGTTGCTATAGAGGATTGAGACATAGAAGAGGTCTACCAGTTAGAGGACAAAGAACAAAAACAAATGCTCGTACTAGAAAAGGTCCTAGAAAACTTGTTAGCAAAAGCAAAAAGTAAAAACAAATGAAAAGCTTCGTATTGCGTTGTCAAGCGTCGCATAAAATTTTTTCGATATACAAAAAGTATTATCTCAAAAATTTTAG
>CAMMEP010000038.1 GCA_946495905.1 uncultured Clostridium sp. | reverse complement strand
AAACAGCAGAAGAGCAAGTTGTACAAGTTTTAAACTTTGACATTCACTTAGTTAAAGACTTTAGAGGTAGAAGATACATAGAAAGAGTAACAGAATGTATCCCAGTAGAAGATAAAAATGAATATACATTTGATCATAGAAAAGAAAAAACATTAGAAGGTAAATTGGACAAATTTATGGATAATGCAACCATGTATTTTACCAAAAGCACAAACAAAGAATTATATAAATATGTAAATATTATGGAATATCATGACGGTACTTATGTACTTACTAATCCAATTTCAGAACATAACATTATCGAAATGAGAAATAATATGGATGACAGTGATGTAGAAGGTTTTGATAAATTCCTAGAAAGAAATTGGGGAATAAAAATGAAACAATATGATGATGCTACAGAAGAAGAGTCAGAAGACAAAAAGGTTGTAAAAAGAGGGAGAAAACCGAAAGCTGTAAAATAATTAGCAAGGAGGTGTAGCTTTAGCAATGTCAAGTAATATATTAATATATTTATTAATTGGTGTAGGTGCTCTCTTTGCCATTATAGTAATTGCATACATGATACTTAGAAAGAAAATGCAATCATCAGGAATAAGAGAAATACAACAGCTAAGGGCAGGAACAGAAGAAAAGAAATTTAATAGTGAGATTTTATACCAAAAATTATATGTTAAATATCGAAAGATACCTTTTATTAAAAGATATTTATTAAAAATTAGAAGAAGACTAGAAATTATTAATATTGATGATGAATACTTAACTAGAAAACAGGCATCTAAAATATTAACAAATGCAATATTAATTATTGTACCATTAACTTTAGCTATCATTTTGCTTACCAATCAAAATACTTTATTAATGTGTTTCTTATTAATTTTTGAGGTATTTTTAGCAGATACCTTAATTAATGGAATGGTTGATAAAATAGATAATAAATTATTAAAACAACAAATTGATTTCTTCTCCGAAATAAGGCATGCTTATCATGAATATAACATGGTAGAAGAAGCAATATATCAAGTAGCACAAGATGATGAAAATGTAGAAATGGCAAGACAAGCAGAAAAAATTTACGAAGTACTAATTTCAAACGATCCAGAATCTGAATTAGAAAAATATTATGATATAGCGCCAAATCCTTATTTAAAAGAATTTGCGGGTGTATCCTATCTTACAAAAGAATTTGGTGATAGAAAAATAGATGGGGCATCTTTGTATTTAAAGAATTTAAATAATATAACACAAGAGATGCAACTTGAAATATTAAAAAGAGATAAATTAGACTATGTATTCCAAAGTTTATCACTTATCTCAATTGTTCCAATTTTATTTATGGAGCCAATTAAAAATTGGGCAATATCTTCTTTTAGTTTTACAGCATCATTCTACAATGGAAAAGGTGGAATGATTATGCAAATATTAATATTAATATTAACATTTATTTGCTATTTACTTACAAGAAAATTAAAAGATAATGGCTCTGTTAACACAAGTACAAAAAATATAGAAAATCCATGGCAAGCAAAATTATATAAAATTCCAATTATAAAGAAAATTGTAGACTTATTCATTCCGAAAGATGGAACAAAAGAATATAGAAAATTGCAACAAGACATGAAAAATGCTGCTTCCAAGGATAAAATAGAGTGGATTTATATTAACCGTTTATTGCTGTGCATTGTAACATTTATTGCTTCAGTAATTATCATTATGTATTTGCATCATATTGTTGTACAGAATGTGTTTACAGAACCGACAGTTGATTATGATCTTATTGGACAAATGACAGAGACACAAACTCAAACTGCAATGGAACTTACCGAATCAGATAATGAGTATATTAGGCATTTTAGAGGAGACACTTCTGTTACAGTAGATGATATTATAAAAGAAATGGAACGAGGCAGAATTAACCGTGATTATGAGGATAGTAGTGATGAAGAAATCCAAGTAGCAGCAGAAAGAATATTAGAAAAAATTCAGACAGTTAATAGTGAAAATATGCAATGGTTTGAAGTATTACTTGCAATGGTATTTGCAGTAATTGCTTACAATACACCAATTTGGATGCTAAAATTCCAAGCAAAAATGAGACAATTAGAAATGGAAGATGAAGTAATGCAATTCCAGACCATTATCTTAATGCTAATGAGAATTGAAAGAGTTAATGTTGAAATTATTCTAGAATGGCTTGAAAGATATGCAAACTACTTTAAAGAACCAATTAGTAAATGTGTAAACAATTACGAAAGTGGACCGTGGGAAGCACTAGAACAATTAAAAGAAGATGTTTCTTATCCACAATTTATAAGAATTGTAGAAAGCTTGCAAGCAGCTGTTGAGAAAATACCAATCGCAGATGCATTTGATGAGCTAGACACAGAAAGAGATTACTATCAAGCACGTAGAAAAGAATCTAATGAAAGACTAATTTCTAGAAAAGGAATGATTGGTAGAGGTATTGGCTTTGCACCAATGGTAGTAATATTTGTTGGATATTTAATTATCCCATTAGTATTTATTGGAATGACAAGTATGAGTACTTCAATGAGTGGTTTGCAATCCTCTTATTAATAAAAAAAGAAAGGAATATAGTTCAAGATGGAAAATGCATCAAAAGCATTACTCATGGCTGGATCAATCTTAATAGCCTTATTAGTAATTGGTTTATTAGTATTGGGATATAATCAGTTATCAGACTTAGCACAAGAACAAGCAGATTCGGAAGATGTAACGAAAACAGCTAATTATATGAGACAATTCGAACAATTCAACAGAACTTTATATGGAAGCGAATTGTTATCATTAGCAAATCTTCAAGAAGATTATAATACATCGGATGCAAGAGAAGGTACTGGATATGATGAAGTAGAGATAACAGTAACTATAAATAGAAGTCCAGATAGTAGATACAATTATTTTAACCAAGGAACTTATGATATGTCTAGAGTAGTGCAAGATAAAGATAATTTAGAAAGTGCAATAGCAGCTTATGAACAAACAAAAAGAATTTATAATAATAGAAGTGTAAAATATTATTCTAGTAGAAGCTATCGAGAAATTGCTTTAGACTTTGGAATGAACCCGCCAAGCACTATGGCAAACTATGATATTGTATCACAGTACTTAGAAAATAATTCTACTACGAATCAATTGCTTCAAGAAATTCAAGAATATACAAATCTAACCTCTATTTATACAGAATTTAGAACAGGAAAACAATTTGATTGTACAGAAGTGGGATACAATGAACAAAATGGAAGATTAAATAGGATGGTATTTGTAGAAAGATAGTAAAATTTTAAGAAAGGAAAAAGGCGTATGGAAAATGCATCAAAAGCACTTATTATGGCAGCAGAAATATTAATCGGTGTTATGATTATTTCCATTGGAGTATTTCTATTTAATACATTAGGTAGTTATAGTGCAAAAACAACTTCGCAAATGGAAGAAACGCAAATAACACAGTTTAACAATCAGTTCTTAAAATTTTATGGAACATCAGGTGGAGAAACAATTAAGTGTACTATACATGAAATTGTGGGCTTAGTAAATCTTGCAAAGAAAAATAATGCCGATAATGGATTTACTGAAGTACAAACCGCATCTGACAGTTCATATTATATACAAATAGATTTGAGCATAGGTCTTAGAACAATAAGAAATTTAGAAGCATTATCACAAGAAGAATTAATTAATTTAATAAAAGAAAATGATATAACCACAAACGAAGCAGGAGAGACCGTCACGAAGTATTTTATCTGCGAAGAAGAGCCAAAAATTGGCGAATATACCAAAAGAGTGAATTACATGAAATTTGTAGAAATTTAGCAAAAACTCTTGCATTAAAACAGATTAAATATTATAATGAAAGTGCAGTGATTTAAAAATAATTACAATTTTGACGTTGTCAAACTTCATTTAAAATTTAATCAACGTACACAAAGTACGCCTCATAAATTTTAAACTCGTTTTCCTAGTCAAAATTTAATTCTTTTTAAATCAGAGTAAAGAATAAAAAAGAAATGTGATTAATATGAAAAATAAAATTTTAATAATAGTAGTTATATTCATGGTAGTTTTGGCAATTGCAGTTTATGGAATATATAAATATCAAATAAACAATCAAGAAATACTAAAGACAAACAATGAATATAAATCATACTACAATGCGCAAATGTTAGGAACAGAACTTATTAGTATTATTAATAAAACAGAAGATACCAATGAAAAATATGGCATTTCTAAAAACGAAGAAGGTTTATACATAGAAAATGATACTAATTCAATTAAAATATATATTGAATTTAAGTATGAAGAAGAATTTAGAACTTTAGAAATGGAAAAGATTATTAATAATGGTATTGAAAATTTTATTAAAGTTTATAGTACAGCTAGTTTTAAATGTACCAATATAAGCTATCATGATAAAACAAATAATGTAAAAGCATTAACTTTTACAGAAACAAATGATTAGATATTAATATTAAAAATTAAAAATATAAGGAGGAATTTTTTATGGAGAACGCTTCAAAAGCATTAATTATTGCAGGTGCTATTTTACTTGCAATAGCAATTATAGGAATAGGAATGTATGTATACCAAAATGCAGCAGGTGCTATGGAAGGTACAGATATGACAGATCAACAAGTACAAACATACAACCAAACATTTACAAATTATACAGGAACTCAAAGAGGATCCAATGTTAAAACAATGTGTAATACAATAGCAAATCATAATAGAACAGCAGCAGATGACTCAGAAAAAGTACAAGTTATTTATAGTGATAGTGATTTCTCAAGTGAAACACCTGATGTAGATGCTAGTGAGATTGATGTAAACAAAACAACAACTTCTTCAATAAATACAATAAGAGATACAAACGTTCAATCTGGAGTATCCTATACAATAAACTTTGCTCATGATACTACATCTGGAAGAATCACAACAGTGTATATTAATAAAATAAATAGGTAATATTAAGGGTATTTGCTTATGGAAAATGCAGTAGATGCTTTAAAAATTGCATTTGCAGTATTTGTATTTGTTATGGCGTTATCTCTTGCCATGTACATGTTTACACAGGCAAGAGAAACTGCCGATGTTGTACTACAAAGTTCAGACGTTACAGAATTTATGGATTATACATCTCTTGCAAATGTAATAGATGGATCAACAACAGTTGATGGAAATGAAAGAATTGTTGGATTAGAAACAATAATACCTACATTATATAAGTATTATAAAGAAAATTATACTGTGATATTTTTAAATTCAAATGGTTCACCACTAGAATTATATGAAACACAAACCAATATTAATTTATGGAGTACTGGATATACCAATAAATATTACTCCAATAATACAGATTTAAGAGTTTGTTCGTTTGATGTAGATGAAGAAACAAGGCGCCATGAACCATGGACAGGTAATACAGATTATTATAAACAAAACTTAGATATGTTTTTATCAGGAGGAACTTTCTATTATCCAAGTGGTAGTGGAGAGAGTTATAATTATAGTGATATTATTGGTAATGGTGGATTTATTGAAAAATATAAAAATTCACAATTTAGAGAAAGCCTAGGAGAGTATACCTTTAATAGTGTAGATTCCGGAGCAACAACTGGAACAACCAATGTGGAAGGTAGAGAAAAAAGGGTAATTGTATATACTTTAATGGATTAGATTAAAAATTTATCATAGAAAGATAGTGGATTTGACACATCTAAAAAATTGCTATATAATTATAGATAGGATAATTAAAGAATGTAACATTATTATAAAAAAGATAAAGAGCTCTTGCTCAAATGGAGGTAAAAAAGATGGGAGATAGTTTAATAACCGTTGTAGCAATATTTTTAGCAGCAATTTTAATGTTTGTATTTCCACTTATGTCACTTGCCGAAAGAACAGATGATATATCGCAATTAGCAGTTCAAACAGCTACTACAGAATTTGTAGATAATGTTAGAACAACTGGAAAAATGACTTTAGACGATTATGAAAAATATTTAAGTGATATTTCAGCAACAGGAAATTCATTTGATATTGAAATTTTAATACAACAATTAGATGAAAATCCAGGTAAGAAGACAACACAAGCAGAAGCTACAAAAATAGGTGAAAATTTATATTATAATATTTATACAACGCAGGTATTAGAAGAACTAGACTCAAAAGGTAGAATAACCTTAAAAGAAGGAGATTTAGTTACTGTTACTGCAAAAAATACAAACCAAACTATTTCACAAATGTTAAGAAACTTTTTCTACATGATTTCTGGAAATGATTCTTATCAAATAGCAGGACAACATACAGGTGTTGTTGCTGTAAATGGTAGTACAAGTAATTAGTGAATTTAATTGTTGGGCAGATATTACAGTCTGTCTCTACAATACCATAGATGTAGGGGTGGAGTAAATATCCACTTCTATTTTTTTAATAAAATTTTAGATTTTATTTTCAAAAGAAAAGAAAGGTTAAAATAGTATGAAACTACAACATTTAGCAGTTATATTTGTTATCATAATATTACCAATATCCATGATAATGGCATCGTATATTCAAAATCAAATTGATGCCATTACATTACAAACTAAATATGATTCTAGCTTGATTAGTGCAACTTATGATGCCGTCCAAGCATTTCAATTAAACACGACTAATAATAAATATTCTAGTATAAGTGATTCTAAAATAAGAGATATTGAAGCAGCTATTAGTACGTTTTATAATTCACTAAATACTTCAATGTCAGATTATTCTGCATCTGTTTCTGATCTTGAAGCATATACACCAGCAATTCTATTCACACTATATGATGGCTATTATATTTATTCGACTTATGACAATGTATATGGAACAACAGGAGAAGCCGAAAATGAAAAAGTTGATATCACGCTAGATGGAAGCAACTATCAAAAGGGACTACGCCCTTATGTATATTATTCTGCAAAATATCAATTGCAAAATGGTAATATTATCGTTGTAAATTATACATTAGACAATGCCATAACCGTATATGGAGATTTTGGTGGAAGTGAAGGTTATGTTACTAGGTCTGGATATCTAATTAATCCAGATTATGTACAAAATATTGACGATAATGCTAAAACATTAACCTATAACGGAGTTACCATTGAACCAGAAATTTTAACAGAGCATTTAATTACCATTGAAGATCAAGAATTAGGAACAGCTAGAGAAGATGATTATCGATATATTTTTTATCAAAATGAAAAAGTATATCAAGATCAAGATGAAAATGGAAATCTGCTTTATTATGATGCAGCTGGAAATGCAACCACAGATCGTAGTATAACAGGAATACCAGTTATTTTCTGGTTTGATAATTATATAAAAACTTATATAAATGATGCAAGTATAAGAGAAGCAGCACGTGACTGCAATATGATGAGTACAAGTGCGTTTGATTACTATAAAGAAGCAAAAGAGTTTAGTGAATGGGTAATTAATCATTTAGGAAGTATTACACAATCAAATACCTTAAGAGTAGAAGATGGAACAACACCAATAGGAAGCGATACTACTTATTTAGCAGAAAATACAGGAGACGAAAGAATATTTTTAGCAAGTGATACTAATGACCCAATGCTTGCAGAATCTGCATTTAACAACCATCGATTAGCAATTATTCGTAAATCGATTGAAACAAACATGAATACTGTAATTTCAAATTACCGTACAACAACACTTTACGATTATGCTATGCCAGTTATGTCTGAAGAGGATTGGTATAAAATATTAAATAATGTATCTATGGTTACTTTTTTACAAGGAATGACAATTGGATTTCGTTATTATAACAATTATGCTATTATTACGAATAATGTAAATAAAGAAGTAGTAAAACCAGAAAATATTTATATTATTGCAGAAGATAGTAGTGGAAATAGAGAATATCATCAACCAGGATGCAAAGACTTATTAGAAGGATTGCAAAACGGAACAATAAGTCTTGTAACGGAAAATACTTCAACGAGTGGTAGTTATACGGCAAGTGCATATCCTACTGCAAGTTTCCAAAGACAAAGTATACGTATGTCCGAAAACAGTGAAGATGATTTAAATTATTACTTACAGGCAAGAGGAAAAGGAATGGTAGGAAGTACTATTACAGGCCAAAAGACTTTAACGGGATGCTACAACTGTATTGTAAATGCTACAGCAGATTATGATATAGACGATATTATTGGAGGAAATGATCTTATTAATTATCCAGATAGAGTAGAAAATGGAGGAACGGGAACTATTGCTTTTAGAAGTAACAATAGTGCATATCAAGCAGTAAGAAAAGCGTATTTGACAGCACTAGCACGTGAAAGACAAGATTTATATAAATCAAATTTTGATTTGTCCATATAGATATTATAATAAAAATTTATAATTGTTTTTTGTCGGAGCAATGCATATTTTAATTTTATGTTTCCGGCCCCCAACATCGTACAAACTGTATAAACTCCACTTACGTTTCGTTTAACAGTTTGTAAACTTGTCGGTCCCCACCTTAAGCACTCCAACATAAAATTAAAATATGCATTGCTCCGACAGTATAGAACAAATTGTAAATTGTAATTTATTGTTAATAAAATTTACAAAAATTTTCTAAATACACATATTGCTAAGACAGAAAAGAAGAAAAGGTTTAAAATTTAAAAACTTGGTTATCCTATAAATAATAATCAATTTTTCTAGAAAGAAGGATAACCATGAAGCTTTATAAAAAAATTTTGCTAATTTTAGTATTAATTATTATATATACGTATGTGTGTAATATTAGTATGTTACCCAATTCTATTATTTTAATGCAAGGCGAGACATTAAATTTAAATACTATTTTTGGTCTTAATGTTACTTCTTCGGAAACGATGCAAGCATCGAGTAATTTGAATAATAGCATTGTAGAAGATACAGGAACCATGGACTTAAGTTTAGATTTATTTAATCTTTTTTCTGTAAAAGATGTTACTGTAAATGTAATTCCTAAAACTACGGTAATTCCTATGGGAAAAGCAATTGGAATGAAACTCTATACCGAAGGAGTTCTAGTGGTAGGAATGTCCGAAATACAAGGGCAAAAACCATATGAGGGCTCTGGAATAGAAACAGGAGATATGATTGTTGAAATTAATAATGAGCCAATAAATAGTACCGACGAATTAATAGAATGTGTAAATCGTTCTAATGGTGAAAGCTTAGAAATAAAATATATTAGCAATGAAGAAGAAAAAACTACTAGTATTGCTCCTGCAAAGGATTCCGACAATGAATATAAACTAGGACTTTGGGTTAGAGATGCTGCAGCAGGAGTAGGGACGTTAACTTTCTATGAACCATCCACTGGAAATTTTGCAGCATTAGGACATGGAATTAATGATGTAGATACGTATGATTTAATACAAATTGCAAATGGAGAACTGGTTACCACTAATATTTTAGATATTGTAAAAGGGGAAGATGGTTCACCAGGAGAAATACGTGGAAGCATAGAAAATGGAACTACTTTGGGAAAGGTTTCTAAAAACACAGCATTAGGTATTTATGGAAATATAACGGATGTTAGTAGATTAAATATAAGTACAGCAAAAGAAATGGAAGTAGCTAACCGAAGTGAAATAACAACAGGAAAAGCAGAAATTATGTGCGAATTAGAAAATGGCAAAATACAAAATTATGAAATAGAAATACAAAAAATATTTATCGATAATAATGAAAATAATAAAAGTATGTTAATAAAAGTAACAGACGAAGAATTGATAGAAAAAACAGGTGGAATTATACAAGGAATGAGTGGAGCGCCAATTATTCAAAATGGTAAATTTATTGGAGCAGTAACTCATGTATTGGTAAATGATTCTAAAACAGGCTATGCAGTATTTGCAGATATGATGATAAAACAAATGCGAGAGGTAAGTGAATGAAAAAAAATCAAGGAAAATCATTAATATCTATTATATTAATGTTATTAATACTCATATTAGCAGGGTTTCTTCTTTATGAAATATTCTATGTAGACATATTTCATATTATGAATCAAGAAGCGTCTGCTTTAAATAGAAATCAAGTAGAGAATAGAGTAGAAACGGTACACGAAGAAAAATTAAATACAGCAAGTGAAAATATAGAAATTGTAGAACCAATTATAAATAATAATTATGGGAGTAATGAAAATCTAGTAAGTAATAAATATTATTATCGACAACTAGATAAATATGCTAAAATAATATATGATGGATTTGAAGAAAATAAAGAAAATATGAAATCTGGAACATATAAGATAGAGTTTGGAACAGAATTTAACGATTTATTAAATTCCCCAGGGGGAGAAGAGGATATAAATATAGCATTCCAATCTGCTTGGAATGCCTATACATATGACAATATGGATGTTTTTTATATTGATGTAGGAAAATTAACATTAACAACTAGAACTACAACAATTGGGAGTATTTCTACGCATCGAGTAGAATTATCTAATGGAGACAATTCTTCATATTTAAAAGATAATTTTAATAGTCAAACCAAAATAGATGGAAAGCTAAATCTTCTAGAAGCAATGCAAGAAGAAGTAGCAAGACAATTGGAAGGCTATAGTGATTATGAAAAAATAAGAGAAGTACATAATTGGATGGTAGACAATATAGAATATGATGTAGACTTAGAAGCAGATGAGCCATATTCTATATCTGGTGCATTAACAGAAGGAAAAGCAGTGTGTGAAGGGTATGCAAGAGGTTTTAAATACATTATGGATAAGTTAAACATACCTTGTGTATTAGTAAGTGGTACAGGAACAAATTCAGCAGGAGAGACTGAATCCCATGCATGGAATTATGTACAACTAGATGGCAATTGGTATGCAGTAGATGTGACTTGGGATGATCCAATTGTAATTGGAAATGGATATTTAAGTGATGAAACCAAATATACACATTTTTTGAAAGGCTCTAATACATTTTTTGATTCCCATACGGCAGATGGATATTTGTCGCCAAATAGTATGAAGTTTACTTTTCCAGATCTAAGTGCGGTGGATTATTAGAGAAAACCTACAATTTTTCCAAAATCCTTGCATTTATAGGAAACTTGTGGTACAATACTGTATGTAAAAGATACCTTATACTTAGTTTTAGGTTATCACACCACTATAACTCAGTTTAAGGCAAATAAAATTTTAGGAGGTGTAACAATGACAGCAGAAAGAAAACAAGAAATTATTAAAACATATAGAAGAGATGAAAAAGATACTGGTTCACCAGAAGTTCAAATCGCTCTTCTTACAGAAAGAATTAATGAACTAACAGAACATTTAAAAGTTCATAAAAAAGACAATCATTCTAGAAGAGGTCTTTTAAAAATGGTTGGTTCAAGAAGAAACTTACTTAACTACTTAGCTAGAAAAGATGTTCAAAGATACAGAGATATCGTTGAAAAATTAGGATTAAGAAAATAATTTTGTATATTGGGCGTTTTGGCTTTTAGCCTAAACGTCCATTTGCAAGAGAGTAGAATAGTAAGATTTTTAAAAAAGTATACATTTTTAAAAAGTTGTTAAAAATAATTATTAGCACAAAAAATTAGTAAGTAGCTTGTATACTGTGCTATCATGGCACAAGAGCGAGAACAATAAAAATACTTCTTTGTAGGTTTGTCCCCAAAACGACAACTTTGTCGTTTTTTGGCCTGTCTCTATAACGACAGCATAGTATAGAGGTTACCACTAATTTTGTGCTAATGAATTATATAAAGAGTAGAGTTTAGCGAAAACTACTAACTCACTCAAAAATATAAAAAAGAAAGGAGTAGTATGACAAATTAAGTCATACACAAAAAATTATGGTTAAAAGTTATAGTACAAAATTAGCTGGAAGAGAACTAACAATTGAAACAGGAAAAATTGCAGGATTAGCAAATGGTAGTGTCGTTGTAAAATACGGAGATACTGTTGTAATGGTAAATGTTACAGCTGCCAAAGAGCCAAAGGAGGGAATTGATTTCTTTCCACTTTCCGTAGATTATGAAGAAAAGTTATATGCGGTAGGAAAAATACCAGGAAGCTTTACTAAAAGAGAGGGAAAGCCATCGGACAAGGCAATTCTTACATCAAGAGCAATTGACAGACCTTTAAGACCTTTATTCCCAAAGGATTTTAGAAATGACGTATGTGTTACAGCAACGGTATTATCCGTAGAACAAGATAATAGCCCAGAAGTATGTGCCATGATTGGTGCTTCTGCTGCATTATCTATATCCGATATTCCATTTGGAGGACCAACAGCAGCAGTAAATGTTGGATGGGTAGATGGAGAAATTGTTATTAATCCAACTGTAGAACAAAGAGAAAAAAGCAAATTAACTGCAACTGTTGCAGGAACTATTGAAAAAATTACAATGATTGAAGCAGGAGCAGAAGAAATACCAAATGATACAATGCTAGAGGCAATAAAGAAAGCTCATGAAGAAATAAAAAATATTTGTAATTTTATTTCAGATATAAAAGCAGAAATTGGAAAACCAAAATTTGAATATCAATCTTTTGCAGTAGACCCAGAATTTTATCAAGATATTGTAGCAAATTTTAAAGACAGAATGTACCAAGATGTACAAGCAACAGATAAAGAAGTAAGGGACGCTAATATTGATAAAATTACAGAAGATATTACAGCATATGTAGCTGAAAAATATGGCGAAGAAGCAGTAGAAAAAAGAAAAATGGATATTGCAGACAGCGTACATGACTTAGAAAAAGCTTGTGTAAGAGAAATGATTTTAGAAGAGCATAAACGTCCAGATGGTAGAAAAATAGATGAAATAAGACCACTTTCTTGTGAAGTAGGTGTACTTCCTAGAACACATGGTAGCGCAATCTTTACAAGAGGACAAACTCAAGTTATGTCAGTAGTAACACTTGGAATGATGAGCGAAGAGCAAATGCTTGACGGAATTGATGAAGAAGAGTCAAAAAGATATATGCATCAATATAATTTTCCATCTTATTCAGTAGGAGAGGCAAGACCTTCAAGAGGACCAGGAAGAAGAGAAATAGGTCATGGAGCTTTAGCAGAAAAAGCACTAGTTCCTGTTCTTCCATCAGAAGAAGAATTCCCTTATGCAATAAGAGTAGTATCAGAAGTACTTTCTTCAAATGGATCAACATCACAAGCTAGTATCTGTGGTAGTACATTATCATTAATGGATGCTGGTGTACCAATAAAGAAACCAGTTGCAGGTATTTCAACAGG
>CAMMEP010000037.1 GCA_946495905.1 uncultured Clostridium sp. | reverse complement strand
CCAGGATAAGAAAACGTTACTTCCTTGAATCTGCCTAGGATTGCGCCTGCTAAAATTACGGTCGAACGCATTTGATGCATTAGATGTTCTGGTATTTCTTTTTTTGTCATTTCTTTTGAATTTATTTCTATTTTCCCTTTATTTTTTTTGACCTTGCATCCCAAAAATTTTAAAATTTCCTGTGTGATTCTTGTATCTCGTATTTCTGGCACATTATATAATTTTGTTACTCCTGGATTTAGTATGGTAGATGCTAAAATAGGAAGTGACGCATTTTTTGAACCAGATACAGATACTTCTCCTTCCAACCTTTTTCCTCCTTCTATTATGTAACTTGGCATTTTATTCATTCCTTTCATGCTTAAATTTTTACAAAAATCTTATTAGCTTTTTTAAGTTAAATTATTTTTGTTTTTTATTCTGCTATATTTTATGTTTTCTTAACATAAAAGGTGAATATGCTTTTAGGTTGGAATACATGAAATATTAAAAGTCCTAAAATTTCAAGTTATTCCTTGAAATCTTAGAACTTTTTTCCTACCACTTCACTACAAGCTTATTTACTTTGCTATTTATATAATTTTCCAACTTTTCCATAAACACTTCCGGCTTTATCTCTTTTTTCGCTACCATGTCTAATCCCTTTTCCCAACTTGCTGTAAGTTTTGGATTAAGCATATCTGGCATAGAATTATTTACCACATCATAAATTGCCTCTCCTTTTTTAGTTGGCGTTATAATCTGCGTTTTGGTATTGATAGCAATATAGCCAATTCGCTCTAATTTTTTCATTATTTCTGCTCTAGTAGCACTAGTTCCAATTCCTGCACCTTTTATTTGTTCCCTTAATTCTTCCTCTTCTATTAATTTTCCGGCATTCTCCATTGCGAGAATAATAGAACCCGAATTATATCTAGAAGGTGGTGTTGTTTCCGAAGTTTTTATTTCAAAATTAATTACATCTATTTCTTGACCTTTTTTCAAAGAATTTAGCATTTCTAAATCTGTATTTTCTGTATTCTTTTCTTTGCTTCCTATTTTATTATCTGCATCTTGACTTTGATTTTGAGTCTCATTTTCCACATTTTTTCCGCTTCCCTTTTCGCTCAATTTTTCATCAGCAGTCTTTCTTTCCTTTAAAACCTCTAAATACCCTTGCTTTACGCAAACTCTTCCACTTGCATTAAATTCTTCATTTTCTATATTAATTTTTGCGGATATTTTATTAAATTCTGCTGGTGGATAAAAGATAGCTAAAAATCGTTTTACAATGACTTTATAAACTTGCTTTTGTAATTCTGGTAATTTATCGTAATTATCATATCCTTGTCCTGTTGGAATAATAGCATAGTGGTCCGTTATTTTACTATCATTTACATACTTTGTTTTAGTTAAATCGGTTTTGTATTTTTCTTCTACCATCTGCTTTATATATCCTTGCACTTCTTCGTCTTTATATCCTTTTGCAATTCCATTTAAGTTTTTTGAAATTACTTTTGCAATAGCAGTGGAAAGCACTCTAGCATCTGTTCTAGGATAAGTTACTAACTTTTTTTCATATAAATTTTGAATGATTTCAAGCGTTTCATCTGGTTTTATTTTAAATCTCTTGGTACATTCATTTTGTATTTCTGCTAAATTAAACAAAAGTGGTGCATTTTCCTTTGTTTTACTTTTTTTCATTTCTGTTATTATCGCTTTTTTCCCTTGTAATGAAAGAATAAAATCTTTGGCATCGTTTTCTTTTTTGAATCCAGATTCATTGTATAATTTTGGAGATTCAAACATTTTTGATTTTTCATTTACTTTCCATTCTGCTTTTAGTGAAGCTTCTTCCTTTCCAAATTCTCCAATCACTTTATAATAAGGTACTTTTATAAAATTACGAATTTCTTTTTCACGAGATACTATCATACCAAGTACACAAGTCATAACTCTACCCACAGAAATAGATATTTTATCTTCTTCTAAGTCCTTTGCCACTCTTCTACCATAGATGATGGATAATAACCTTGAAAAATTGATTCCTATTAGGTAATCTTCTTTTGCTCGTAAATACGCAGAATCTGATAAGCTATCATATTCCGATAAATCTTTTGCCTCTTCAATTCCTCTTTTTATTTCCTCTTCTGTTTGCGAATCAATCCATACTCTTTTTCTATTTGGTTTCTTTATTCCAATTTGATTTTCTACTAATCTAAAGATATACTCTCCCTCACGTCCAGAGTCTGTTGCAACATAAACAGAATCTACATCTTCTCTTGCTAGTAGATTTTTTATAGTATTATACTGTTTTTGTACATTCGGTATTACCTCATATTTATATTCTTTGGGCATAAAAGGAAGAGTATCTAACCTCCAAAATTTTAGTTTTTCATCGTAAACCTCTGGGTAAGACATCGTAACTAAATGTCCTACACACCAGGTTACAATCCAATTTTCGGATTCTAAATACCCATCTTTTCTTGTTCCATTCATTTTAAGTACCTTTGCAAATTCCATTGCTACAGAAGGTTTTTCTGTAATTAGTATTTTCTTTGCCATATTTTTCCTCTATTCAAACAACACAACATCCATTTTTGAAGTAAATTCTCCATTTCCATATGCATATACAATGTATAGCTCTCCATTTGGTCCTAGAAAATAGGCTCCTGCATTTTCTACGGTATAAATATCACTTTCTAAATCTCTAATATATATTTGATTATATCCCATATTTTGTAAAGCCTCATCTTCGCTATTGGCTGCTGTTACAACTTCTCGTATTTTCGCATTTACTTCATCCGTATTTAACATTTTAATCGTAATTAAATCTACTAAAGATGCTTCTTCATTTGTATTTAAATTATAGTTATAGGTTTGTACAATTATTCTTTGAGGAGAAGTTCCTTCTTTTAATGTAGAACGTATTACCAAAGATAAAATATTGTTATTAATATAGGCTGTATAATCAATACTATAAATTGTTTTTATCGTATTATTTTGACTTTGCAATACTTCATTTGCTTTACTTACAAAAATTTCTTGTGTATTTTGATTAAACGTATTTGATAATTCACTATTTATATTAATAACAGGAATATGAATATTAATCTCATAATTATCGGTATCATCATCAATATCATAGGCAGAATATACAATATCCTTTGTATTGTCTATTCTTACAATACCAGTTGTGTCATATCCACCTAAATTGAGCGTATTAGTAAATAAATTATTAAAATCTGTTTTTATTTCTTCTTGGCTTGGTCCTTGTATAACATTTTGTTCTTGTTGATCTGAAAGATTAAGTCCTCCATGATCTGCATCAATAAATTGCGCATAAATACCTGCAATAATTGCAAAGATACAAAATAAACCAATTAAAAAGTATAATATTTTTGGATTTTTCATTTTTATTCCTTTCCTATATTTCTACAAAATTCTACATATATAGTATACAATAAAAGCATATAAATTTCAATTATTCCGAATAACTATAAATGAAAAAATTATTATATTTTTCATAAGAGAATCCAGCCTCTTCTAATGCATCTCGAACTTCTCGCTCTTCTTCTGGTCGGAATAAATTGTTTTCTTCTACCACATAAATCCAATCTTCATGCAACTCAAATTCTAGAAAATGATATCTTTCTACTTGAATAACATCAATTTCTCCTCCTATATAGCGTAGAAATGTCTTGTCTTCCATAAATTCATAAGGTGACATTTCTTTTGCTAATAACAAATATATATATTGTTGCAACGAATCTGTTTCCATATATATTTCTTGGTTTGGATAATTTTCTTCTAAATAAGTTACTAACGGAATAAAATCTGAATTAAATCCTATTCCAACTTTTTCATTTATATTAGTAAAATAAAAAATTTCAAAAATAATAAATAAAATTACCAAGCTTACTATAATGCAATGTCCAAGTATTTTTCTTTTTTCATAAATCCATACAATAGCCTCCGTTGCATATACTAAAAGCATAATAAATAACGGATTTAGTTTGTAAGTTAACAAATCGTAAAAGAAAATTACACATAGTGATATTGTTATAAATTGTATTAGAAACACTGTTTTTAAATTAAATTCTTTTATTTTTATTGTACTAATACTTTCTTTTATTATTAAAATAAAGCCCCATATTACAAAAGGAATAAGGATATAATAAATCGTTCCAAATTCCTGTAAAGTATGCGATTGGCTGTTGCAAGAAGCAAAAAGTAATTGCCAAAAGTTATTTTTATTTGTTATGTTCAGATTATATAAAACATTATCAAAACCTATTTCTGAGATTCTATATCGAAATAGTTGTGGAATTGTAATAAATCCAAGTTTTACTGTACCTCTTTCAAAATAATTTACTACTTGCACCAAAATTAACGGGATAGCTAAAATTAAAATAGGAATAATAGTAATTAGTATTTGTTTTATTGTAATCTTTTTTACATACAATAAATAAATACAAAGGGCAATGAAAAATACTGGAAGCATGATATATGAGAGGGCATATGTGTATAAAGTTAAGCCCCAACACACACCAGCTAGTAAATAATGCCAATCTTTTTTAGCATTTAGAAGAGCATACACAGAAAGCATTATGAAAGATGCAAGCAAGTTACAATCGAGTCCCCATCGTGATTGCATTACATGCCATGGGCATATAGTAATTAAAAAAGCAAGCACTAAAGCAAATTTTTTTCCGATATATTTTTTAGCTAGTAAGTAAGCTAAAATAATAGTAAGAATACTAAATATTACTGCTGGGAGTCTTACTACAAAAACAGATAACCCAAAAATTCGAATAAAAAAGCTTGCAATCGCTGCATACATTACACTTTGTCCACCCCAAAAGTTAATTAAATATACTGGATTTTCATTCAAATATCGATCTGTACCATACTCTGCCATGCAATATGCATCATACATTATTCCTGCTTCGTCTTGTTCTATTCCTTCTGGAAATTGTTCTAAAAACAATACTCTACTTAATATGGCAATGAGCAATATAATAAGAAATGCAATATTATATTTGTCCTTTAATACATTTTTTACTTTATTTTTTAATCCTTCTTTTGTCTTTTCTTCTATTTTTTCCAATTTGTGTGACCCCTTTTATTATTTTTCTATACTGTATCATTAATTTTACTTTCTGGCAAGTGTTATTTATGATTCACATAAAATTCACACGTTTTTTGTTGACTTTAAGCCTTTTTTAATGTAATATATATTATGTATAAAAATGCAAATAAAGGAGATAAAATAAATGTTATGTTCGGACTGTAAAAAAAATAATGCAGTTGTTTTTGTTAATAAAAAAGATAATGATGGAAAAAATACATTAGAAGGATATTGCTATGACTGCGCGAAAAAAAGAGGGATTAATCCTATTGATAGCTTAATGAAACAAGCAAATCTTTCTGAAGAGGATTTAAATAATATGACAGAGCAATTTGAGTCTATGTTTAAAGATATGTCAGAAGGTATGAATTTTTCGGACATTAATGAGGATGGAGAAGAGTATAATCCAGATGAGGCAAATTCTGGTATGCAATTTGGTGCTATTCCTTTAGGATCTATTTTTTCTAATATGTTTGGTGGACAAAATAGTGAAAATAGCAATACAGAATCTACTTCTTCTAATGGAAAGAAAAAAGTAAAAGTAGATAAAAAAAATAATAAAAGAAAAAAAGCTTTAGATACTTTTGGTACCAACCTTACACAAAAAGCTAAAAATAATCAATTAGACGCTGTAATTGGAAGAGATAAAGAAATTCAAAGAATTATCCAAATATTAAATAGACGTTCCAAGAATAATCCTTGTTTAATTGGTGAACCTGGTGTTGGTAAAACAGCTATTGCACAAGGTCTAGCAATAAAAATTGCCAATGGAAAAGTTCCAGCTAAACTACTTAATAAAGAAGTATATCTTTTAGATATGACTGCTGTAATTGCTGGTACTCAATTTAGAGGTCAATTCGAAGCAAGAATGAAGTCTATTATTGATGAATGTAAATCCTTAGGAAATATTATCCTAGTTATTGATGAAATTCATAATATCATTGGTGCAGGTGATGCTGAACATTCCATGAATGCAGCCAATATATTAAAGCCATCTCTTGCTAATGGCGAAATTCAATTAGTTGGTACTACAACTCTTAAAGAATATAGAAAATATATCGAAAAAGATACAGCATTAGAAAGAAGATTCCAACCAGTAATAGTAGCAGAACCATCCATTACCGATACCATTGGAATTCTAGATGGCATTAAGAAATATTATGAGGATTATCATAAAGTAAAAATTTCTACCGATGTTATTAAACAGACAGTTATTATGTCTGAAAAATATATTCATGATCGTTTCTTACCAGATAAAGCAATCGATATTTTAGATGAAGCATGTTCTAGAATCAATTTAGATAATAAAGAGCTTTATGAACTAGAAGTATTAAAAAATGAACTTGCAAAAGTACAAGAAGAAAAGGAAGAAGCAGCACAAGCAGACTCAACGGAAGATTATCAAAAAGCTGCTGAACTAAAAACAAAAGAATGTGCTTTAACAGAAAAAATCGAAGATTTATCTAATAAAATGGAGCTTAAAAATTTGACAGTACAAGATATTGCCGAAGTAGTCGAGAGTTGGACAAAGATACCAGTAAAGAAAATAACCGAAGCTGAAACACAAAAATTATTAAACTTAGAAAATAATCTTCATAAAAGAATTATTGGTCAAAATGAAGCCGTTGAAGCAGTTTCTCGTGCTATAAGAAGAAATAGAGCAGGTCTTAAGAGTACTAAAAGACCACCTTCCTTCATTTTTGTAGGACCTACTGGTGTTGGTAAAACAGAACTTGCTAAAGCTCTTGCTTACGAAATGTTTGGAAATGAAGATTCCATCATTCGAATTGATATGTCAGAATATATGGAAAGTCACTCTACTTCTAAGCTTATTGGTTCTCCTCCAGGATATGTAGGATATGACGATGCTGGTCAGCTTACTGAAAAAGTAAAAAGAAATCCATATTCTATTGTACTTTTAGACGAAATAGAAAAGGCACATCCTGATGTATTTAATATTTTACTTCAAGTATTAGACGATGGTAGACTTACCGATGCACAAGGAAATACAGTAAGTTTTGAAAATACAATTATTATTATGACGTCTAACGCTGGTTCTAACTTAAATACAAATTCAATTGGATTTGGCGGAGGACAAGTAAATAATAATGCTATTCAAAATGCTCTAAAAGAAACTTTTAGACCTGAATTTTTAAATAGAGTAGATGAAATTGTTATATTTAACCAATTATCACAAGAAGAATTAATACAAATAGTAGATTTAATGTTAGAAGATACAAGAAAAGCTTTAGCAGAAAAAGATATAACATTAGAAATATCAGAAAATGCTAAAAAATATTTATTAGAAAAAGGAACAGACATCAAGTATGGAGCTCGTCCATTAAGAAGAGCCATTCAAAGATATTTAGAAGATGAGCTTTCAGATAGAATATTACGTTCGGAATTAACAAATGGAAATACAGTTAAAGTTGATTGCCAAAATGAAGAACTAAATTTTATTATTTAATATAATCTAAACTAGAAAAGAAATTAAGATTTAGTCAACAAACTTGACAAATCTATTTCTTTTCTTTAAAATGTTTATCATAGTTTATAAAAGGAGCAAAATAAATGTTGAAAAATATACCAAATGCACTAACAATTGTAAGATTTATACTAATACCACTCATTGTATATTATATCCTTACGGGGCAATATGTTGCCGGTTTCGTCGTTTTAACGATTTCTGGTTTAACGGATGTATTAGATGGAACTATAGCTAGGAAGTTTAATTTCATTACTAATTTTGGAAAATTAATCGATCCTCTTGCAGATAAAGCAACACAAATAGCTGTACTTGCCTCTCTTACTTTTAAGGGAATTATCCCATTATGGATTTTGATAATTGTATTTCTCAAAGAAATTGTAATGGTAGCAGGAGCTTCCTTCCTTTATGGTAAAAAATTAGTAGTATCTAGTAGATGGTATGGAAAACTTGCAACAGTCTTATTCTATATTGCTATTGTATGTTCTTTATTTATTGAATATTGGAACACTTCAATAAATCCATCTGCTCCATTATTTGGATTTGATGATTATATCTATTACTTGGCAATCATTACTACTATCTTTTCTTTAATAATGTATTTTAGACAATTTTATCAACAAGGTTATTTAAAAAAAGAAAATTTAAAAATAGACAATTAATGAGCAAAAGGAGACCAGCTTATATTGCACAAAACTAATTACATTTTTAATAGTAAATTTATATATTTTTTCTTTTTGGTCGGAGTGCTTAAGGTGGGGACCGACAAGTTTACAAACTGTCAAACGAAACGCAAGTGGAGTTTATACAGTTTGTACGCAGTTGGGGGCCGAAGACAAAAAATAAAAAATATATAAATTTACTTAAAGTAGTAGAAGTATATGTGCAATATAAGCCCGTCCCCTTTTGCTCATTATTCATAATCTTCTAAGAATTCTACTAAATTTGTATTTCCTATTATTTCTACTCCTGCCTTTAAATTAGCAACATCTTCTTCTGGCAAATATTGTGTTGATATTTCCGTATCTTCTTTTAAAGTTTTTACACCATATTCATCCATCGTATAAATTCCTATTACTCCATTATGTTCTTGCACAAAATAATGCTCTCCACAATTTCCGCTATCTGTTTTATATAAAATAATTTGTGTAGGAGAATATTCCTCTATTTTCCAATCTGGAAATGTCGCTTGTACCTCTTCTTCTGTCTTATTTACTAATTCTTCTGGAACATCTTCTGTTACACGTATTAGATGATCACAAGCTTCATAGTATGTCTTTTTTATTATCACTGCATTTGGCGATATTTGCATATCCGTAGCAGAAGTTTCTAATATATTAACATTATTTTGTTGTATTGCATCAGAATTTTCTCCTACTGATTCTGCTAATTCCTTTTCACTTAATAAATCCATATCTTCCGTTTCATCACTACTTGATGAATATATTGCCATTCCTACACCTAACGCTAAGCCTATTATAATTGTTACTATAATACAAATTAACCATTTTTTATCCATACTCATCTCAGTCCTTTCTTCTGAACTTTATGTATTTTCCTTACACTTAGTATGGATTATTATTTTAAAATTTATACATTTTTTCTAAAATTTTCTTGTTCTTAGTTAAATTTACAGATTATTATCATAAAAAGCAAACAATGTATGTTTTAAAATTTTAAAACATACATTGTTTGCTGAAGAATAAATCTATATTAATACATCGTATTAATTTTTACTTTTCCATTTCTATACACAAACTCAATTTCCCCATTTATATCCGTTCGATATATTCTCTTTGTATAAGAAGCAATCCTATCTAAAACTCCGATGTTAGGATGTCCAAATTTATTATCTTCTCCCACACCAATAAAAACTATTCTTGGGGTAACAAGTTCTAAAAATTGAGCATTGCTTGATGTTTTCGATCCATGATGTGCCACTTTTAAAATATCTGCATCTAGTTTATCTGTATTTTGATATAATTCATATAATCTTTTTTCCGCTACCTCTTCTATATCTCCTGTAAATAGTATTTTCAACCCTAAAGAATGAAAACTAGCTACCATTGAATTATTATTTAAAATATTGTCCTTTATTAAATTATCTTCTGGAAATAATATTTCAAAGTACGAATAATTATCTATTGGCACAATATCTCCTTTATTTACTACAATAATATTTATTTTCTTATTTCTTACTATTTCTTGAAATTTAGTTAAGTTTTCAGATACTTCTCCCTGTTTTGTAATAATAACATTTTCCACTTTTAGATTTTCTAATATAGAGAAAAGTCCTCCAATGTGGTCACTATCAAAATGCGAAATTAATACATAATCTATTGTTGTTATTCTTCTATCTAGTAAGTATGGTAATAATATACTTTCCCCCACATCAAAACTTCCAAACTCACTACCTCCCCCATCAATTAATATATGTTTATTCGTAGGTGTTGTAATAAGAGTACAATCTCCTTGTCCTACATCTATAAAATTTATTTTTAATGTTTTAGGTAATGTGATTATTAAAATATTAGATAATAGCAGTATTGCAATACAAAAATATAAAATGATTTTTTTATATCTTTGTAAAATAGAAAGAAAAGTATTTTCTTTTATTCTTTCTTTCCATATATCTCTTAATTTTCTCCAATTTAGTATAAGTATTATTATTAAATAATAAATAATGCATTCTATTATAAGTGGAGTTTTAATATAAAAGCAAGAACCTGGAATTACGGAAGATACTTCTGCTATTTTTAATAAAATTGTTAACAAAAAATTTAGTGCTATTCCTAAAAACTGTGCAAAAGGAAGAAAAACAATGGAAATAAAATATACTACAAACCCAAATATTGTTGCTATTTCCATAATAGGAGCAGCTAGTATATTAGAAATCCAAAAAGTAATTGATATGGTGCTGAACTTATATGCCATAATGGGAATAAGAATAATATTAGCAGAAAATGTTATGCTAAAGGAGTTTACTATATATTTTATCAGCCTATATTTTGTTATTTTGCTTAATACTTTATAAATTCCATTTGTTATTTTATCTCCTAATACTACAATTCCTATTGTGCCTCCATAAGAGAGTAAAAAACCAACATCTGTAATTGCAAAAGGATTAAAAAGTAATATAATGAAAGCAGAAATTCCTAAATTGTTAATAGTATCTGACTTTCGGTGTATGATGCTTGCAGTTAAAACTAATATTCCCATAATACATGCTCTTATAACAGAAGAAGTAAAACCTGTTAATGCCATAAAAAATAATAGAAATAGTATAGTAAGCACCTTTCCAATTTTTTTACTAGTTCTACTTAAAAGAATAGCCATGGCATTAATAATATAAGTAATATGGGAACCTGAAACTGCAAGCATATGTGTTAAATTACTATTTCTAAAATTTTCCTCAGTTTGCTCCGATATATCCCCTCTATCTCCTACTAAAATCCCCACACATAGAGCTGCTTCTTCCTCGTTTAATACTTTTTGCATATTTTGTTTTATACTTTTTTGTGCAGAATGAAGCATATTACTAAAAATATCTAATGTATTACTATCTATTATTTCATAATTTTCTAATGTAATCGTCCCATATATTTTTTTACTTTTAAGATATTCTTTATAGTCAAATCCTTTATAATTTCTAGCACTATTTGGTGGCTTAAATTCTCCTATTAAAATTATCTCATCACCATATTGTAGTATTTTTTCTTGCAAATCCTTCTTTTTAACATCAAGAATTAATTGTGTATTTCTATATTTGTTTTCTCCATTAATTTCCTGTACTTTTATTTGATACGTATATTTATATTCTTTATCTTCTGGCTCTGAAATAATAACAGCTTTTACGTTTATTTTTCCAGATATATCAGCATATTTTTCTTCATAATTTTTATTTAATACCTGTACATATATACACCCCATTATTCCTAAAATACATAAAAATAAAATCCAATTCTTGTTCCATAGAAAATAGTAGTTTGCATTATTTTCTATATTATATTTTCCTTGGATTTGCTTAGCTTCTTTCGAATAGCAATAATTTCGACGCATATAATAAGAAAACACACTACTTAAAATAAAGAAAACAATAAAGCACAAAAAAGCTATACTTATGTTTAAGTATAGCCCCATTAATATTCCTATTATATATACACACGAGGCAATACAAATTGGTCTTTTTATATAGACTCATCCTTTCTATTAGCCCCCAAATTAGTTTATGTTATTGTTTATATTTCTTTAAAGAACTCTTCTAGCAGCACAAAGTCTAGTATTATAATACTCTCCTGGTAATAAACTATTTATCTTCACACAATATCCTGAACCAGATGATGCATGAATAAATTCTCCATCTCCTATATAGATTCCACAATGTCCAATTTCATCCATCGTTTCGTAATCTAGGAAAAATACTAAATCTCCTACCTCAAGATTATTCAATATGCTAGATTTTGAGGATTCATCAAAGCTTACCTTTTTTCCAATTTTGGCTTGTGCTTGGGCTCCATGTCTCATTGATATTCCAAAATGGTCAAAAACATACATTGTAAAACCAGAACAATCAAATCCTGATGGACTAGCTCCACCATATACATATGGAACTCCTAAAAATTTCTTAGCATACGAAACAATTTCTTCTGCTTCAGTATTACTATTAGATGGATTTGAGGTAGAAGCATTGTCTGCTTCTGCCTCTTCCTCTGTTTTTTCTTGTGTATTACTTGTTCTATCAACATTTCCTCTGTTTGTAACTGTTGTTTCACTTTCCGATAGCAATTCTTTGGATACATAGGCATTTCCTTGGCTTGTCTCTACTTCATACCAATCTCCACTTTCTCCTACAACATTTAGCGCTGTATTTTGTTCCACTACCATAACAATATTTGCACTTGTACTTGGTTCTTCTCTTATATTTACAACATCTGTGGCATACATAGTTCTTTCTGTAAAGTTAGAACTATTATCATTTGTATTATTTGTACTGCCAGTATCCTGATTATCACTATTGTCAGTAGTATCCGTATTATTCGTATTATTGTTGTTGTCATTATTTGTATTACCATTTGTTTCATCTATTCTTAAAGTGTCTTCTCTTACCCAACCAGAAATACTATCTGTTTGGATATATGCCCATCCATTTATTTGACTAATTACTGTAACTTCTGTATTATTTTTAATTGTTTCAAGAATACTTCCTTGCATTAGAGGAGTAATTCTTACGTCCACCTCTTCTGTTGTTGTAGCTGTAATGTCTTGCTGTGTTTGTTCTACTTGATTTTCATTTGAAGTTGTTGAATCCTCCACATTATTTTCTGTATCAGAATTAGATGGTTCATTCTCACTAACAGTATTTGTTTCTTCATTGCTTTCGGTATTAGTATCAGTATTTTCATTATTATCTACCGAATTATCACCTGTACTATTTTCTGCCTCTCCACCAATAACTTCTACATATTCTTTACTTACATAGCCAGTATAATCACCATATCTTACTTCATACCAATCTCCTTCTTCGGAAATCACTTCGCATTCTTCTCCTTCTGATATTAATGCTACAATATCAGAATCGGTTGAAGCTTCTTCTCTTAGGTTTAATGTCTCTGTTGTAACTTCTACTGTTGTTGCATTTACTAAATTACCACATGTAAATACTATTAATATAGTTAATATTATTATACATGATATTTGTTTTAATTTGCTCATTATTTGTCTCATTCCTTCCCTAGAGCATCATTTTTTATTCAGTTTATTCCTATTAAAATACGAGTATAGTATATAATCAAATGGACAAAAAGTCAAGAAAAATAGCAGGAGTTTTGCAATTTCTTGCAAGCCCCCTGCTATATAATTTATTGATTTTGAATATTATTCAATAACTTCTGAAACTACACCAGAACCTACTGTTTTCATTGTATGT
>CAMMEP010000036.1 GCA_946495905.1 uncultured Clostridium sp. | reverse complement strand
GTATTGTAATACTTTATTATAAGTCCACATTAAAATCACTCCTTTCCCATGGCCATGGTTCTTCTAACCATCTCCATTTATTGCAAGGATAATAGATGGTAAGTGGGCCAAATATTCTTTGATATTTATCTTTTATTTCTTCTAATTGGTTACAATATTCTTTGTGTAAACAAATAGCTTTTCTATCATCTGGATGGGTATCCAAATATTCAGAAATATCTACTACTGCAAAACTTAAACATTTTATTTGTTTCATCATTTCACTTCTTACTCTGTTTCTATTTTGCATACATTCTTCTTGATTGCAACTATTGCAACAATTTAAATCATCACTAAGTGCTTGTGCTGTGTTATATCCAAAAGCAGCATTTATTCCTTGGGGAGTATACTCACAATCATTGCCATTATTATACATGTAATTTCTTTCATTATTTTCCATTAACCATTACACCCCTCTCCAATTGTATTTCTTCTTTTTAAATAATTAATAAATTCCATACTTTGCCCTGGTTGATATGGACTAACTAATTCTGGAAAAATAGTTCCATTTTTTAATCCGCAACAAGGTGTAAAGGTTTTATCTAATGTTTGGATTGGCACATAACTTTGTGCAAGCATTGGGTTGGATGGAAATACGCTTTCTTCTTCATCAAATCCACAACCACAATCATAATCATTCATACAGCAATTATCCATATTGCAACAATTATTTTCGTCATAATTTGAAACATCGTCACATACATCTTCTAGAACTTGATTATTATTGCTATACATACAATTGCATCTTCTGAATCTATTATACATATTCTTTCCTCCTATTCATAAGTTATACTACATTATATGAATTTTTTATGTTAATTGATACTCTACAATGATAAGTTTTCTACTCTATAAATATTACATTCAACACAAAAAAAGAAGTACAACTTATAAGTTATACTTCTCTTTATTATATACTAACATTAATTTTCTTGTACATATTATGCCTCAAAAGCTTCATTTTAACCACTATGATTTTCTATTTAAAAGCTACTTTATTATACTTTTAAAATTCCACCTATTGTTTTATTCATATCAGATTGTTGATCTGCTAAGATAGATGCACCTCCGGCAATGGCAATTAAGTCTCCTTTTTCTAGTATTCCAACTTCTTTTGCTTTTTCTACTCCTGCTTCTATCATATCATCAATACTATCTTTCTTATCTACTAATATTGGATTTACATTGCATACTAATGCTAATTGCTTACTAACTTCTTCGTTTGCTGTAATTGCATAAATTGGGCATTTTGGCATAAATCCAGCTAAATTCATTGCTGTTCTTCCTGTATCTGTATAAGCAAAAATTGCTTTTGCATCTAAGTTCATTGCTGTTAAACATGTAGAGTAATTTAAGTTAAATTCATAATCTTTCTCTAAAATTGGGAATTCTTTATTTTTAAATCTTTTCCAATATTTTATAGAATTCTCGATAGATCTAGCTATTGTATTCATTGTTTTTACAGCTTCAATTGGATATTTTCCTGCTGCAGATTCTGCTGAAAGCATTATAGCACTTGTTTGATCATAAACAGCATTTGCAACGTCACTTACTTCTGCTCTTGTTGGTCTTGGATTATTTATCATAGACTCTAACATTTGAGTAGCTGTTACAACTATTTTTCCAGCTTTTCCACATTTTTGTATAAATTCTTTTTGTCTAATTGGAACTTCTTCCATTGGAATTTCGACACCTAAATCTCCTCTAGCTACCATAATTCCGTCAGATACTTCCAAAATATCATCAAAGTTTTCTATTCCTTCTCTATTTTCAATTTTAGAGATAACTTTAATGTATTCTCCACCATTTTCTTTTAATACTTTTTTAATATTAATTACGTCTTCTGCTTTTCTTATGAAAGAAGCAGCTATATAATCAAATCCGTTTTTTATTCCAAATAGTATATCAGATTTATCTTTTTCTGTCATACTTGGAAGTTGTATTTTAGAGTTTGGAATATTAATACTCTTTTTATTTGTTAATCTTCCACCATTTTGAACTCTACAAACAACATCTTTTCCATCTATTTTTTCAACAATAACTTCTATTAAACCATCGTTAATAAGAATTCTTGTTCCAGGTGTTACTTCATTATATAAATTTTTATAAGTAACAGAAACTTTTGTATCGTCTCCATCTACATCTTCATTTAATAAAGTAAAGGTATCTCCTTCTTTTAAATTTGCTTCTCCAGTAGCAAATTTACCAATTCTTATTTCTGGTCCTTTTGTATCTAAAAGCATTGCAACTGGTAATCCTACCGCTTCTCTTGCTTTCTTAAAAGTTTCAATTCTTGCTCCTTGCTCTTCATAATCGCCATGTGAAAAGTTAAATCTAGCAACATTCATTCCTGCTTTTATTAAACCTTCCATCATTTCTTGTGCATCTACTGCTGGTCCTAATGTACAAATAATTTTTGTTTTTCTTGGCATACTTATTCATCTTCCTTTCTTTTTTCTAAATCACGCTTTCCTATTATATCACATTTAATTTAAAATTTCTACCCCTATTTCAATTTTTGTGCAAAATTACAATTCACAACTTATTCTAAAATGTCGGAGCACTGTATGCTTTAATTTTATGTTGGAGTGCTTAAGGTGGGGACCGACAAGTTTACAAACTGTTAAAATGAACGAATGTGAATTTTATACAGTTTGTACGATGTTTGGGGCCGGAAACATAAAATTAAAACATACAGTACTCCGACCCAAAACAACCGTGAATTGTAACTTAACAATTTTAAAGTAAATTTCTAGGTTGATTCAAATCCTTATTTGTCTCTTTTGTTTCATTATATCGATCTATAAAATACAATGGTCTTCCTTTTGTCTCATAAAAAGCTCTTCCTAAATATTCGCCTATTACACCTAAGAAAATAAGCTGTATTCCTCCTAAGAATAATATGACTACCATAGTAGAAGCATAACCTGGTACATCTACTCCAGATACAATTGTCTTGATAATAATATATAACATATAAATAAATCCAATTATAGAAACAATTACACCTATTATAGCTGACCATCTTAATGGAGAAGTTGTAAAAGAAGTAATTCCATCAATGGATAAATCGATTAATTTTTTGTAATTCCACTTTGTTTTTCCTGCTGCTCTTGGATCTCTATCATATAAAATTTCTTTTTTATTGTATCCAATCCAACTAAATAACCCCTTCGTGTATCTTTGGGATTCACGAATCGATTTTAGAGCTTCTACACATCTTCTGTCTAATAATCTAAAATCTCCTGTGTCTTTTTGTATTTGAATTTTTGTAAATGCTTGCAATACTTTGTAATACATGGTAGAAGTAAATTTTTTAAGCCAACTCTCTCCTTTTCTAGAACGTCTTTTAGCATAAACATCGTCATATCCTTCTTCCCAATATTTTAGCATCTCTGGTATCAATTCTGGTGGGTCTTGTAAATCAGCATCTATAATAATAACAGCATCCCCTCTACTATAATCAAGACCTGCTATCATGCCAGTTTCTTTCCCAAAGTTTCTAGATAAGTTTAAGTAATTTACTCTTTTATCTTTTTCCCTTAACTCTTGCATTATTTTTAAGCTATCATCTTTACTTCCATCATTAACAAATAATATTTCAAAATCATATTTTGTATTCTCATCCATTAATTTCTTTAACCTATCATATAACATAGGTAAAACTTCTTGTTCATTATAGGCTGGTACTAATATGGTTACTAATTTTTTTTCTTCTTCCATAAATAATAAATCCCTTTCTATTTAATTTTAGACAAACTTTCTACATTCTTCATACTAACGCATTTATATATTATCACAAAAAAAACAAATAGTAAACATTACTATCTATTTTTTTCAGTAACGGTAAGTTACAATTCATAGTATTTTTTAGAAAAGAGCATGTATTTTTTTGATTTTTATTTCCGGCCCCCAACATCGCACAAAGTGTAATAACTCACTAATGTTCGTTAAACACTTTGTAAGCTTGTCGGTCCCCACCTTAAGCACTCCAATAAAAATCAAAAAAATATATGCTCTTTTCTATATTAATATGGTTATGAATTGTAATTATATTTTCTTACTATATTGTAATAATCGATAGGTCCTACAAATATTGCAGTCTGTACATATATAAATCCTTCCTTCAAAAATTAGTTTCAGGGTATTAATAAATTCATCTTCCTTATCTACAATATGAAGCTCTATCTTTTTTGGTAACAAACTAAGAAGCGCATTTAATGCAATATCATTAGATGAAAAAGTAATATCTGATAAATAAGTTACATTATTAATTGTATTTTCTAGTTGCACTAAATTCTTTTCCTTATCTAATAAAATAGATTCTCCATTAAAATAAATCAAATGCAATATTTCTGTCTTAGACTCCGTGCTATTTACATATATTTTAAGCAAGTTGATAAATTCTTTATATTCCTTTTCTATAATATATTTGTTTACTGCCATATCCACAATATTATCTAATTGTTTTACATATTCCTTTATTCTAAAATTTACTATTCCATCTAATACTACACTTCTATTCTCTTGCAAATAATTTTTTACTTCTAGAAATAAAGTTTCCTTTACTTCATTTTTCTCTTGCTCAAAAAACTCCATGCAATTTTCATAAATACTATTTTTTTCAAATTCATCAAAATAAAAATAATTAATATTAATTATTCTTTTTAAAATTTTCTCTTGATAAAATTCTAAAATGGTATTCATTATCAAGTCAGAAACTATATTTTCAAATTTTGTTATATTATTTTCTTTATAATGCATTATTACATTTTCATATATTCTAAAACTTTTTCTGCAATAATATATATCAGAAAAATCCAAATTCGAAATTTTATTTAGTAGATATTCTATTATTTTTTCATTATCTGTTTTTATACAATATGATTTCATTTAGGAATTACTCCTTTCCTTATGTAATATATTATCTACTAAATCCTTATTAGATATACATATTTTATTCTATTTTTTTATAAGTGTGATAAAGGACATACTTTTCTCATGTCCTTATTTAATCCATATTCTATCTAAACCGCCTTTTAAATTATAAACATTTTCATACCCTAAATTTTCTAGTATGTCTTTCGCCTCTTTACTTCGATAACCACTAGAGCAATATAAGATAATAGTATCTTCCTTGTCACTTACAAATTTTTCTATCTCTTTATCAATTTGATACACAGGAATATTTACAGCTCCATCTAAATGTCCTTCTTCATACTCCTGGCTACTTCTTACATCAATTAAATTAATATTCGAATTTTTAATCATATCCATCATTTTCTTATACGAAATCTCCTTATTTTCAATACTTCTATACCAAAAATTTTTAATTTTTTTAATCATCTTTATCATACCCTTTCTTTAGATTTTTATTCATTTTAACAAACAATGTGTGTTTAATTTTTATAGTAGCCAAAAAAAAGATATCATTACTATATAATACGAATGATATCTTTTTTTGTTTAAAATTTTTATTTAAAATTTTATTTTTTCTTTTTGCTTTCTTTTTCAGCAATACCTAACAATTTTTTCTCATTGATAAATCCTAAAATAGTGATAACTACTACTAACAATAATAATCCTATTGGAATAACGATTCTATTTATTGGGAATCTTGTAATTGCTATAATGCTCAATAACAACATTTCAGATGCTCCTATTGATAGCACATAAGTAACTAGTGTTTTGATAATGCCTAATTTTTTATATCGAATGCATACATATACTAGTATAATAACCATACTAATTCCTAATGTAACTGCATATGGCATAATCAAGCTAGATAATTTTACTTTTGGATTATGTGTTACAGTTATATCCTCTGCTGCGTTTTCTATTTCATATTTTTCATTTATTTTTGTATTTAATTCTTCTATTTTTGTGTTTAGCTCTTCATCTGTTCTAGTATCTTCTAAAGTAATTCCAACAATATCTTGAAAATATCCTACTTCTTGAACAATAAGTTTTTCATTTGGAAATACTTGTTTTGCAATTTCTTCAATATCTTTTTTTTCAAATCCTTTATCAATATATACTTCTAATTCTACATTTTTACTATAGATGATATCTGCATTTAGTCCAACTGTTGCAATAATTACAATTCCTGCAATAATAATGCATATCAAAATCGCATAGATAATTTTCTTCATTTTTTTCCTTCCTTTCACTTAAGTGGTATAACTTTTAACCAATATGTCATTTTTCTATATTTATAAATCTTTTCATTGTTATGAATTATTCATTTTATTTTTCTTTTATACTATTTAGAAATAAAATTCTTGTAACAATTGCATTGTAAATTGCAATCATAAGTACTCCCCAGAAAATGATTGTTCCAAAACTGTATATTGGAAGCCATGTAGCAAAGCACATTACAATTCCTATGATTAATGTAGGTACTATGATAAATAACATAGATAGCATAGCTTCATAATATGCACTCTTGTATTCTGCTAGATTCTTTTCTTTTTTTACTAATGTTTGCAAAATATATATTAATAAAATATAATTCAAAATAGCGGATATTAAAATTCCACATATTCCCTCCATTGTAATTACCAAATTAGTAAATCTAATTACAATTAATAATACAGCCATATATCCTACATAAGAAATAATAGCAAGTAATCCTAATTTTCTATATTTTATTAGTAAGAAAAGGAAAGCTATTACTAAAATTACACCCATTACAATAGCAGGTATGAAAGCATCATCTAATGTAAGATCTGATTTTACATATTTTTGATTTACAGTATAAGTTATTGGTAAATTTCCACTATTTACTAATACTGCTATATTACTAGCTTGATTCAAATATGCATTTATTGTATTAACACTTGAACTAGTTCCCAATTCTATTCTAATTATACCATTAGTTATTTCTCTATCAAATGTTTTTTGTGCAATAGTGTTTCCATCCAATTTCATACTTATATTCTTAGATGTAGTGTTTCCTTCTTCATCCGTACCACTTACATAAGTATTGGAGATTTCTTTTACTTTTTCTTTTACATCAGCTTTAAAATTTAAGTTTAAATATACCTCTGTACCGTTTGACTGTGTTTCATAACCAATTTGTATATCATCTAAGTTCGTATTATCTAATAATACTTGTCCATTCTCGTCTTCTATAGTAAGTTTTCCTACAGTATAAATAAATTGTGAGAGTGCACTTGCCATATCATCTTCTGGTATTTGCACTGTAACAGTTCCATCACTTTCGTTTAAACGAATTAAATATTCGCTTGCATTTAAATCACTTAATCTATCTTCAATAATTTGTTTTGTTTTTTGAAAGTTTTCAGCTGTAACAACTTCCTCACTATTAACAGGTACTTCTTCACTAGTTCCATCTTCTACTTCTGCTGAAACTTGATTTCCATCTGCATCATAATAAATTGTTTCTTTTGCATTGCTTACTTTAAGAGTAACTGTTCTATAACCTCCTAAATCCATACCTAATTGATATTCTGGTAAAAGATTTTTCATCAATTTTGTATCTTGTACAAATAATCCCACAAAGGAAATTATAGATAATAATATTATTAATAATGTTATTAGTGTTATTTTTAATCTTCTATTCATTTTGCTACATTCCTTATTTAAATATATTTAGGTTTTTTAAGGATTTACCTATAAACCTTTGTATCATTTTATTATTACATAAGCTTTAATTCTACAATAACTTTGTATCATTAATGATAAGTTCAAACCATATTCCTAAATATTTAGCTGCATGTTTACTCATCATAGTTCTATCCATAAATATCTCAAAATAATCTAGAACAGGGGAAATTTTGGTGTCAATGGTTAAATTTAAAGTTACTTTTCTTTCTTTTTTGTTTATAACAAATTCTGAATTGGTAACCGCATAATTAACTTTATCGTGTTTATCAAAAGAAGAAATATTTTTATTTACTACTCTAGACCTATGAACATCTGACTTATCTGCTAAAATTAGGGCAGCAGAAATATCACTTACTGCCGTTCCTGTTTGTTCATCATGATTTCCTATGGCCATCATAATTTCTGTTCTTTTTTCCGCATCCATTCCCATTCCTTTTAGAATTTGATAAGCAAGTATTGCTCCTGTATGAGCATGGTCCACTCGATTTACACAATTTCCTATATCATGTAGGTAACCTGCAATCTTAGCAAGTTCAATTCTTTCTTCTGGATAGCCTAAAACTTCTAAAACTTCTGCTGCACGATTGGCAACCATTGTAACATGTCTTACTGAATGCTCTGTATATCCTAAAGCATTTAGTTGTTTTTGGGCACCTTCTACTAAAGCTTTCACTTCTATGTTGTTTTTTACATCTTCAAAAGTTATCATACTTCTCCTCCGCTTTTTTCTGTACTTTATGATTTTATCCTAAATTGCAAAAAATATCAACTATTTTGGTAAAATTTTCAAAAAATATCGTAACAACTGTTACTATTCACAGCTATATAAAAATCAAGAAGAAGCATGTCTTTACTTCTCCTTGATTGTATCTAATTTCTTTAATATTTTTCCTCGCTTAAAACCTCTATTTTCTCTATCAGCTTTCAGACCTACAAATACAAGCTGAGGCGAAAACCGATGTAGCTGAGGGCAAGGGTCGATTTGCCGTTGACGCGGTAAGCCGTGTAGATATTGCTACCGTTGTAAATACCTCCCCTACTCACGCAAGGGTTAGCAAAACTGCTATTCGTGTTACTAGAGTATTCTGTAGTCCTCTCTCTTACATTTGATGCCATATCATTTATTTTACATACTTCATCTTTTACTCCCTCTGCTAAATTTCCTGTATTTGATAAACTTGTATGTGCTCTTGTTTGATTTGCATAATTGGTATTTCCAGCTTGCTGTATATACACTATCGCTGTATCCCATGCATAACTATTCATTAAATCACTTGTTACACTGTTACTTCCTGCATAAGTATTTATTGCTACTTTTGATGCATCTAATTCTGTTATATAATTCCACAATGTTCCTGCACTATATGACATACTCTCTTCTGAATATCCATTTGAAACTTTTGATGCTGCCTTATAATCTGCTACACTACTTCCACTTGCGAAGCTAGCTTCATATCTTCCTATATAATAGCCTCCATTATTTTTTGCACTATTTAAAAATCCTGCTAAATCTTTTGCGGTAGCATTTTCTCCATCTGTACCACTACTTGCTATCCCTTCTCGATAATCCACTAATTCTTTATAATATGAACTTATTACAACACTATCTGATTGGTCTGTATAATCTGGTATATTATCTGGTATTCCATCTCCTCCATTTTCTGTCTCTGGCTCATTAAATGCTGCTTGCACTAATGTTGGTGTTCCAGGTGATGATGTACTAAATGTGTATCTTCCCAATATTACCTCTTTGGTTTCTCCTGCATCATTTGTAAAACTTCCTACTGGTATCCACACATATTGACTTCCTTGCACTGCTGTGTCTGTTGATGCCGAAACGTCTTCTATTACGATTCCTTGCTGTACGGTATCTCCTGAATCATCTGCTATTTTAAATCCTTCTGGGACTGTTATTTTATTATTTTGATTATCCACTACTATTGTTTTTTCTGAAAATCCTTCTTCTTGTCCTTTTGCTTCTGACATTGGTATTTCTGGTATTCCATCTGATATTCCACTATCTCCTCCCATCACTTCATTCATATACGCTACTAGATTTGCGGTACTTTCTTCTTCATACTTTGTGCTATTCGCTGTTAAATCCCTCGCTAATTCTGCTTGTCGTATCAATCCGTTATCTCCAAATGCAAAATTTATAGTTACTGTTGCTAGAATGATTAAGATTATGATTGTTATAACAAGTGCTACTAAAGTAATACCTTTTTCTTTATTTTTCTTTATTTTCCTTTTTTTCACTTTTGTTTTCCTCCTTAATTTTTATTCAATATATTTTGTAATTCTTTTCATTATCATTTATTACTACAAAAAGGATAGGGTATCTTGCAATAGTTTAATCCTTTTTGGATTTCTCTGTTTTTCCTTTCACTATGTTTTACTACTAATATGTTCTAATTTTATCATTCTGTTATTAATTTTTCAATATTTTGGATATATTTGTAATATTTTCTTAATATTATTGTAACATTTTTGTAATATTTTTTATCATATCTTTTATAACCTATTTCATATTTACCCCAATAATTCCACCTATCATACCAGTTAATATTGCAACAATAAGCATGATAATAGCATTCATATTAAGCTCAAATCCAACAGAAATAATGCTAGAAAGTACATAGAGAAATATTATATAAATTAGTCCAACAAAACCACCATTCATAATTCCTTGCTTTTTTATGCTTATACTACTCATAGAACTACCTATTAAAATACTAATTCCTGTTATTGTTAATACCACAGGTACCATTGTTGTTTCTGACACACTAGTATAAGCAAGAATGGCAGCATAAATGGTAAGCGCAATAATTGTAATTATCATTGCAATAATACTTCCTTTTATAATTTTTATCATATTGTTATTTTTTTCCTTCGTTTTATCTTCTACTTTTTTATTTAAAGAAACATTACTAATATTCATAAAATCCCATATCCTTTCTTAAAATTAAAAAATACAAATAATCTTTTCTATTTACTTAATATATATTAATTCGGATATGGTTTTATTCATATTTACAACTTAAGAGACACATTCTACAAACTAGTTTGTAAAATGTGTCTCTTAAGTTATGTTATATACAATTCTATTGTGCTACATTTGCAACAATATTCGTACTTTGTGAATTCGTATCTACTGTATTAGCAGTTGTTTCATTTGTTATTGTATTTGTATTAAGTTCTGGAGTTTGAGGCATTTCTATAATATGCTCCTCAAAATATTGGTCAATATCATACGTTTCTTGTTGTTCTACAATTTCTCCATTTACTTGTACTGGCATTGTAAATGTCATATAATACGTATCTTCTCCTGAAGATGTAATCGAATAAACAGAATCTAACATAATTGGTACATATTCTTCTCCTGAATTATTAATAATTCCATACTCTTCATTTACTCCTACAACAATTGCTTCATATTGAGGTATTATTAATACATTATTTGCACTTCTATTTGTTTCACTTCCCACAATACATCCAATTCCATCATATTCCATTGTTCCTATTTGATTTCCATTTACATCAAACAATCTCCATTTTCCATTTTGCTGAACAGGTATACATTTGTCAAATAATATATATGGATTCTCTATTCCATTTGCACTAAAGTTCTCTTCATCAATTCCTATTTTATCATACTCTAAAAATATTACAGTATTTCCATTTTGATTAATAACTCCATATCTATTATTATTGCTTACTAAGTAGTAATTAAGATCTTTACTTATTTGCTTTATTTCTGTATAATTAGGTTCTATTTTCGTAGTACCATCTGCTGATAATATTCCCATTTTTCCTTCGTCTGTTGTAACTGTAAATTCTTTACTATCTTCTTTAAAAGTAATAGTAGTATATTTAGTTCCAATTATTTCTTGTCCATTTACATTATATACACCATAATGTCCATCTGTATTCATAACAACTACTAAATCATATAAAAGTGCCTTTTTATTATTAAAATCAACATTTTCATCTACTACTGCTGCATTTTTAAATTGAGAAGCGTAATAGTTAACAACATAATTCAATGATAAAACTGAAATTTGATTATTGGCTTGATTATATTGAATTGCTGTATTGGTTCCTATTTCAATTCCTTCTTGTATTACATAAAGTTTATTATTAATCAAACGAACTGGTTCTTCTAATTCAAAATATTCATAATCTTCATTAGCAGTAGCTTTTTTATACATAGTACTTGAATTTAGGGAATATGAAGCAATTTCATCCACACTACTTATATAGCAGTTTGTTGTATCCTCTGAATATCTATTCTTATAATCTGCATTATAGGATTCATACCCCATTAGTTGTGCAAATGCTTTTATATCTACATATAATTTATCATCTTCAAATACAAACATATCACTTGCAAAATTTACTCTTTTATTATCCACTGATAGCTTTAGTGTATTTGCTTGAATAGAGTAAATCATGTATAGTAGTACTCCACTTATGATGAGTAGTAAAACGATTAGTACTATAATGATAATCATAATCTTCTTACTTTTTGCTCTTTTTTCATTTAATTCTTCATTTTCCATTAAATTCATGGCATCTCATTCTCCTCTCCTAGTTCTATTTATAATTTTTTGAATAGAACTTATAATTTGAGTTAATTTACCTCAAAATTTTAGTCTTTTGTGTAACCATATTTTCGATAAAATTCTTTTCTAAATTCTAATAAATTATCTCTCTCTATTTCTATTCTAACCTTTTCCATTAATTTAGTCAAGAAATATATGTTATGAATTGATAATAATCTTACACCTAATATTTCGTTTGTCTTTATTAAATGTCTTAGATAAGCTCTAGTGTAGTTTTTGCAAGTATAGCAGTCACATTCTGAATCTAGTGGCCCCCAATCTCTTTCATAACTAGCATTTCTTACTACTACTTTTCCATTCCAAGTCATTGCAGTACCATTTCTTGCTATTCTTGTTGGAAGTACGCAATCGCACATATCAATACCAGCTAAAGCCGCTTCAATTAAATAATCTGGTGTACCAACTCCCATTAAATAACGTGGCTTATTCTCTGGCATTAAAGGTGCTGTAAAATATAGCATTTTTAAAAACTCTTCCTTTGGTTCTCCAACACTTATTCCACCTATCGCATATCCTGGCAAATCTAATTCTATTAAATCTTTCGCACTTTGTGTTCTTAAATCTTCATAAAATCCACCTTGTATAATTCCAAAAAGTGCCTGGTTTTCTGTTTTATGAGCTTCTTTACAACGCTTTGCCCATCTTGTTGTTCTTTCCATTGATTGTTTTGTATATTCGTAACTAGCTGGATATTCTACACACTCATCAAAAGCCATTATGATATCTGCACCAAGGTCTTCTTCCGTTTTCATAACACTTTCTGGTGAAAAGAAATGTTTACTTCCATCTAAGTGCGATTTAAATTCCACACCTTCCTCTGTAATAGTTCTTAATGGACCTAAACTAAATACTTGAAATCCTCCACTATCAGTAAGAATTGGCCTGTCCCAATTCATAAATTTATGAAGACCTCCCGCTTCTTTTACAATATCTTGACCAGGTCTTAAATATAAATGATATGTATTTGATAAAATAATTTGTGCACCTATTTCTTTCAATTCTTCCGGTGTCATAGACTTTACAGTGGCTTGTGTTCCAACTGGCATGAATACCGGTGTTTGAATATCTCCATGTGGTGTATGTACTACTCCTCTTCTAGCTCCTGAATTTTTATCTACATGTAGTTGTTCATATGTTACTGCTGGTTTCATTTTCTTCCTCCTTTTTTGTGCAATTGGGGACGGGCTTATTTTGCACAAATAGTATTTTATCTTTATAGTAAATTTATATATTTTTTATTTTTGGTCGGAGTGCTTAAGGTGGGGACCAACAAGTTTACAAACTGTTAAACGAAACTCAAGTGGAGTTTTACAGTTTGTACGCTGTTGGGGGCCGGAGACCAAAAAGAAAAAATATATAAATTTACTATACTGTAATTAAACTTGTGCAAAATAAGCCCGTCCCCAATTGCACAAACTAACAAATAAACATTGCATCTCCAAAACTAAAAAATCTATACTTCTCCTTTACCGCTTCATTATATGCTTTTAATATGTAGTCTTTTCCTGCTAAAGCAG
>CAMMEP010000035.1 GCA_946495905.1 uncultured Clostridium sp. | reverse complement strand
TGTATAAGAATTTAGTTAGTAATGATTGTATACTAATAGAAGGAAAATTAGATAGTAATATGGAAGTGAAAATAGAAGTATTGAAAAAAATATTCTTCTAATTAAAATTTTATAAAATTAGCACTGTCAATTTTATAAAATAACTTGCGTATTTCCTTTTTTAGTAGTATGATAATTATATAGTTTAGAAGTTTAGTAGATTAGTAGATTAAAAAAAAACCGATTTTTGCGTTTTTTGTTTTTAATCTACTTTTTTTATTTAATATCTACTATTGGTCAAGGAAATTATAGGTCTAGCAGTAAATCAAGTATCGGTTTTAGAAAGGGAGGAACAATGAAAACAAAGTACATTTTTGTAACTGGAGGAGTAGTATCTGGATTAGGAAAGGGAATAACAGCAGCATCGTTAGGCAGACTTTTAAAAAATAGAGGGTATAAAGTAGCAAATCAAAAATTTGACCCATATATAAATGTGGATCCAGGAACGATGAGCCCTTACGAACATGGAGAAGTATTTGTAACAGAGGATGGAGCAGAAACAGATTTAGATTTAGGACATTATGAAAGATTTACTGACGAGAATTTAACTAAAAATTCTAGTATTACCATGGGAAAAATATATCAAGAAGTAATAGAACGTGAGAGAAGAGGCGATTATTTAGGAAAGACAGTACAAGTAATACCACATATTACAAATGCAATTAAAGAAAAAATATATGCCTTCGAAAAAACTGATGTAGATATTGTAATTACAGAAATAGGTGGAACGGTTGGAGATATAGAAGGATTGTCGATGATTGAAGCAATAAGACAAGTAGGAATAGAAAATTCAATAGATGATGTTGTCTATATTCATGTTACACTTCTTCCATATATTCATGGTTCTAATGAGTTAAAATCGAAGCCAACACAACATTCTGTAAAAGAGTTACAGTCTTTAGGAATTAAACCAGACATATTGGTTTGTAGAACAGAAGTCGAAATACCAGAAAATTTAAGAGATAAGATAGCCTTATTTTGCAATGTAAGAAAAGAAAGTGTCATTGCCAATAAAACTGCTAAATGTTTATATGAAGTTCCACTAATGCTTGAAAAAGAGGGATTAGCACAAGAGGTCTGCAAACATCTAAAATTAGAGAAGTGTGAGCCAAACAATAAAAATTGGGAAGAATTGAATGAAAAGATTAATCATATTTCAAATAAAGAAGTGATTATAGGAATTGTAGGAAAATATGTAAAATTAGAAGATTCCTACTTATCGGTAATAGAAAGTTTAAAACATGCGGGGATAGAAAATGGTATAACGGTAACGCCAAAACTTATCGATGCTGAAAAAATAAATGAAGAAAATGCAAAAGAAATGTTAAAAGAATGTGATGGAATTGTAGTCCCTGGAGGATTTGGCAACAGAGGAATAGAAGGAAAAATACAAACCATAAAATATGCCAGAGAAAACAATATCCCATTTTTAGGAATATGCTTGGGAATGCAAATGGCGGTAGTAGAATTTGCAAGAGATGTATTAGGAATAAAAGATGCCAATTCGGAAGAGTTTGACGAAATATGCGAACATCCTGTTATCCATATTATGTATGACCAAAAAGATGTAACAAAAAAAGGTGGAACCATGAGACTTGGAAGTTATCCATGTATATTAAAGAAAGGAAGTCTAGCAGAAAAATTATATAAAACAAATGAAATCCACGAAAGACATAGACATCGTTTTGAATATAATAATGATTATAGAGAAGAAATGGAAAAAAATGGTCTTCTAATTTCAGGAGTATCACCAGATGGAAAATTAGTGGAAATTGTAGAAATCAAAAACCATCCATATTTTATTGCGTGTCAATTCCATCCAGAGTTTAAATCAAGACCAGATAGGCCATCTCCATTATTTGTAGGACTAGTAAAAAGTGCAAAAGAAAGAAAAAAGAAATGATTTTAGTAGAAATTCTATGAGAACTTTTGGCAGCGCCCTCACAAGTATGTGAGATTCCCTACCAAAAGTTTCTTAGAATTTCTAAACTCAAATCACTTTCCATTCCATATTTTCATACTTTTTTATGAAATGGGTCTCTTGGCTATATAAAAAGAATTTTCATAAATACTTTTTACTAAATCATTATTTTGCTTCTTTGGCACTTTTTACTAAATCTTTTCTCTTGTAAGCATTGATGCATAAAATTCCAAGACCAGTAATAGCAGTGATAAAGGTAATTGGAGTACCAACATAAGGAATATATCCAATTAATTTAATAATTAATACAATTAATAATGAAAATAGCACAAACACTATATTTTTGTTAAGATTTAATTTATTAGCAATCACTTTACCAATAGCCATACTAAATATGGTATTAGAGATTGAATATGCTAGAATTAATAGAGCAATTAGTGCAATAGCAATGCCCACTCCAAATCCATAAGTAAAGATGAAAAGAACAAAGGCAATTAGTATTGCTAGTAAAAATACAATGATACCAATTACAAAAGCCAAAAAGCCTTTTTTACTTATAATTTCACAAGCTCTATCTTTAAAGTTAGGTGTTAACCATAATGCTAACATTATAATGACAAAGGAAAATAATAAAGTCATTATAATACTAGATACAACAGACCATATTTTGCTGCTAGTATCTGTCTTCAATTCAGTATAATTGATTTCTCCACCTACTAAATCTTCAGAGATAATAAAATTGGTTCCAGAAGTATAATTTAAATCTCCTTGTATTATTTCTTCAGAACTATTTTCACCATCATCTAATGTATTCCCAATACTTAAGTTTTCGGTAGTTATGTAAGCATCTCTTTTTATTTGACCACCTAAAGAAACCGTATTAGATGTTAAATATAGATTTCTAGCAATTCCACCATTTTCTGTTAGACTAAAATTAGAAGATGCTACGTACATATCAGAAACAATGCCAGATACGGTTATGGTGTTAGCACAAGCAAATACATTACCATAAATCATGGCATTTTCTGCTATATTCAAAGAATTTGCAAATACAAAAAGGTCACCATATATTTCTCCTGTTATTGAGACAGAAGAACCATAAGCAAAAACATTTCCATCCACAATTTCTGACATTTCTATTTCAGAGTCAAACAAAAATAAATCAGATGAAGTATATTCATAATTTGTTTCATAAGATGCAATAATATCATTAATTTCATCATCACTTACCACATTAGCATTTGTTGCGAATATTTGCACAGAAAAAGCGAATAATAATAAGATTAGAAGACTAAAAATAATAAAACATTTTCTCTTCAAAAAAATCACTCCTTTATAAAATTATATGTGTATCATATAATTTTATGGAGCTTTTGTCAATTTAATTAAAAAATATAATTTTGGCTAATTATTTAGAAGAAAAATAGATGCAATCCTTATTAGGAGATATTTTTTGTGCTTTTACATTTTCTAAATGACATTTTCCATCAACTTGATATTTACAATTACAAGAACAATTTATATTTGTCAAAATAAAACCACCCCATAACACATAGTATGGGGCAACTAAAAGAAAATATACATGAGCAAATAAATAATTTCAAAAAATAGTAATAATGTATAACTTTAATTCTACTACATAAGGATGTTTCGACCTAAGTTAGAATTAACGATTCTTATAAAAATTACAATATGAATGAATAGGGCAGTCATCACATTTTGGAGAACGTGCAGTACAAATAGCCCTTCCATGATAAATAAGCAGATGGTTAATATCCTTTAAATATTCATAAGGAAAAAGTTTTAATAAATCTTGCTCGATTTTTTCAGGAGTTTCTTCTTTTGAAAAGCCTATTCTATTAGAAAGTCTTTTGGCATGTGTATCTACTGCAATACCTTGTGGCTTATTGAAAGCTTCTAACATTACTACATTTGCTGTTTTTCTTCCTACACCAGGCAATGTTAGTAAATCCTCCATTGTTTCAGGAACTTTACCATTAAAATCTTCTAGTATTTTTCTAGCTGTAAGTTTTATGTTTTTAGCTTTATTTTTGTAAAAGCCACATGGATGAATAAGTTCTTCTAAAGTTTCAAGTGGCATTTTATCAAAATCTTCTGGAGTAGAATATTTATTAAAAATGCTAGGTGTTGTTTTATTCACTCTTTCATCAGTGCATTGTGCTGATAAAATAACAGCAACCAGCATTTCAAAAGGAGTAGTAAAATCAAGACTGCACTTAGCATCTGGATAAGTTTTCTTTAAAATTTCAATAATTTGTATTGCTTCTTGTTTTTTCATAATTTCTTGTATCTCCTTTATAGAAAAGATTTTACAAAAGAATTATACCATATTTGCAAAAGAAAAAGCAAATTAAGTAGGTGTTTTGTAGGGATAATAACATAAAATGGTAACAAACAAAATAAAAAAATAATATAATATACAAATGATGGGAGGTAATACAATGTGTAGAATTTTGAAAAAAACATTAGCAGTATGTTTAATAGGATTAGGACTTGGAATGTTACTAGTGTTATTACTTCCTTTATCAGGTTGGCTATTTATCATAGGAATTATTGTGGTAGCAGTTGGATTAATGTGGTTATGTTCGTAAGAATAAAGCAAAAGATAAAATTAAAAGGAGAAAGCGAAATTTGGGACAAAAATAATTTGAGCTAAGGAGGAGGGAATGAATATGACTATTGTTGTAAAAAAAGTTCCAAAATTTTTAAGAGGAATTGTAAAATTAATATTTGGAATAAAAGATTAATACATAAGATGAAAACTGAACAATATAGCTAAAAGATGGTAAAAAATTTTTACCATCTTTTTCAAAGTATATTCTGAAATGTATGTTTAAAACTATTGCTTTTTGGTAAACTATATAATATAATTCTCGATAGATAGATACTAATGATAATGTAGAATAACGAAAACATTATCTAGAAAAATTAAAAATGAAGGGAAGGGGATTTTATGAAAAAAAGTAATTTAATTATTTTTATAATAATTATTTTAGTTATTGTGGCAATTTTTGGATTTGCAATTTGGGATGCTAATAATTCTTTAAATGAAATGGAAAATGCTAATACAGAACCAATACAAAATACAGAAACTATTGTAAATCAAGAGGAAACTAATACAGAACAAACAAATACAAATAATATACAAACCAATATAAATCCAGCAACAACAAATACAATAAATTATATAGGAGAGTGGTATATTAGTAAAGAGGCTTATGATAATGCACAAGTAATTGACGAAATACTAGATAGAAGAGAAGAAAATTTGATTACAGACCAAGAATTTGAAAATCAAATGAGTTCTGAAATTAATAAAAACATAGTGGAATTAGATGTAGAAAGTTATTCTCAAAATACAATAGAATTCGATTTTAAATTAATAAGTCCTGCTCCAACACAAAGAGAGGGAGAATTAGAAGATGTAAGAGTAGCAATAACAGATAATATAGGAACGTTTACGTATACAGATAACTGGGGAACTAGTGGAAATGGAACAATTACCCTTAGTGGAAGTAAAATTATATTAAAACTTGAAACAACTAGTGCTGCACAAGGTGCTTTATGGGGAGTAGAAGGAATTTATACATTCTCCTACAAAAAAATAGACTAATAAGCAATTGGGACAGATCCCAATTGCTTATTAACGTCCAATTGCTTATAAAATAATACAAATTAATCCACCACTACCTTCATTTACAATACGTTCTAGAGTTTCTTGAAGTTTGGCTTGTGCATCCACTGGCATTTTAGCAAGTTTGGTTTGTAATCCTTCGTTTACAAGTTCGTGTAAGCTTCTACCGAAAATATTAGATTCCCAGATTTTTGTTGGATCATCTTCAAAATTAGAAAGTAAATAATTTACTAAATCTTCGGATTGTTTTTCGCTTCCTACAATTGGAGATACTTCTGTTTCTATTTCTGCCTTAATCAAATGAATTGATGGGGCACGGGCTCTTAGTTTTACACCAAAGCGACTTCCTTGTTTTATAATCTCTGGCTCATCTAAAATCAATTCATCAATTGATGGTGTTACAATTCCATAACCAGTTGCTTTTACTTCTTCTAAAGCATTTGATATTTTATCATATTCCTTCTTAATTTCAGCCATAGAGGTAATAGTAGAGAATAAATCTCCCTCGTTATTAATTTCCACTCCAGAAATTTCAGTAAGTACTTTATAAAATAATTCATCAAACAAGTTAATAGAGATATTTATAGTACCTTCTCCAAGCTTTATTTCATTTACAACAGTTGTATTAATGATTTTCGTGTTTTGTAATTTTGCAATTCCACCGTCTACTTGTTTTAAAATATGTACATTATTAAATGCATCCTTTATTTCAGAATATAATTCTTCTTTTAGCCAGTGAGAATCTGACAAACCATCTACCCATTTTGGAAAATCAATATTCATTTTTTCAATAGGGAACTCATATAGAATCTTACCAAAAATTTCTTCAATATCTTCCATATCAAGCCTTGAACAATCGGTAGGAATAACGGCTGTCTGATATTTTTCTTCTAACTCTTGTGCTAAATTTTTTGTATAATCTGAAAATGGGTCGTCTGAATTTAATACAATGACAAATGGTTTATTTAATTCTTTTAATTCTCTTACTACTCTTTCTTCTGCTGATACATAATCTTCTCTTGGAATATCGGTTATACTTCCATCAGTTGTTACTAAAATTCCAATTGTAGAATGTTCTTGAATTACTTTTTTTGTTCCTATTTCTGCAGCTTGTTCAAAAGGAATTTCTTCCTCGAACCATGGAGTTTTTACCATTCTAGGCATATCATCTTCCAAATAACCAATCGCATTATTTACTAAATAGCCTACACAATCCACTAAACGAGTCTTTAGTTTTAAATTATCACCAATGGTAATTTCTACTGCCTCATTTGGAATGAATTTTGGCTCTGTTGTCATAATAGTCCTACCACCAGCACTTTGTGGAAGTTCATCTCTAGCACGTTCCTTTTTGTATTCATTTTCAATATTAGGGATAACAAGTAAATCCATAAATTTTTTAATAAAAGTAGATTTTCCTGTTCTTACCGGTCCAACAACACCAACATAAATATCACCCTGAGTACGATTCGCTATATCATGATATAATTTTAAATTTTCTTCCATGAATAAAATACCCTCCTTAAAAATGTTTGTACTAAACTTTATTTAATGTATATTAAGTTATTTGGAAGTTATGACTAAATTATGAAAAAAATTGAGCAAAAGGGGACGGGCTTATTCTGCACAAATAGTATTTTATATTTGTAGTAAATTTATATATTTTTTATTTTTTGTCGGAGTGCTTAAGGTGGGGACCGACAAGTTTACAAACTGTTAAACGAAACATAAGTGAAGTTTATACAGTTTGTACGCAGTTGGGGGCCGGAGACCAAAAAATAAAAAATATATAAATTTACTATTAAAAATGTAATTAAATTTGTGCAGAATAAGCCCGTCCCCTTTTGCTCAAAAATTTGCAAAAGTAATATTTTTGTGATAAAATAAGTGCGTTATAAGAAAAAAAGCATATTATATTACAGAACTATACTAAAAAAGGGAGAAGTGAATTATATGGAAGATAATATTATGGCAATTGTAATGGCAGCAGGAAAAGGCACTAGAATGAAGTCAAAAAAATCAAAATTAGTACAAAAGATTTATGGAAAAGAAATTGTAAAAAGAGCAGTTGAAAATGCTGAAAAAGCAGGAGTAAAAGATATTGTTGCAGTAGTAGGATACATGAAAGAAGAAGTAATGGCAGTATTAGGAGATAGTGTAAAGTATGCATTTCAGGAGGAAATGCTAGGCACAGGTCATGCTGTAATGCAAGCAAAAGAATTTTTAAAAGGCAAAAAAGGAAAAGTATTGGTTTTAAATGGAGATGTTCCATTACTAAGGCCAGAAACATTGAATAAACTAATAGAAAAAAGTATAGAGAATAAAGAATATGCAACGCTTTTAACAGCAATTTATGATAATCCAACAGGATATGGAAGAATTGTAAGGGACGAAGGCGGAAATATAGAAGCTATTGTAGAAGAAAAAGATACTACTTTAGCACAAAAGGAAATTAAAGAAATTAATGCAGGTATTTATTGCTTTGACATAGAAGAATTATTAGCAGCATTAGAAAAAATTAGTCCAAACAATGCACAAGGAGAGTACTATTTAACAGATGTTATCCAAATTATGAATGAAAAAGGATTAAAAACAGGTGCTGTTATTGTAGAAGATAATACCGAAATCCTTGGAATTAATGATAGAATTCAATTAGAAATGCTTACAAAGGTATTACAAATGAGAATTAATACCGAACACATGAAAAAAGGTGTCACCATAGAAGATGTTAATACAACTTATATTTATGATGATGTAGAGATTGGTATGGACACAGTAATTCATCCAAATACTACTATAAAATCGGGAGTACAAATTGGAGAAGATTGCGAAATTGGTCCAAATGCCTATATTCGTGAAGGTTGTAAATTAGCAAATAAAGTGAAAATAGGAAGCTTTGTTGAAATAAAGAAAGCAATTATAGGAGAAGGTACAAAAGTACCACATCTATCATATATGGGAGATTGTGAAATAGGAGAAAAATGCAACATTGGCTGTGGTACTATTACTTGCAACTATGATGGATTACATAAAAGCAAAACTATTATAGGAAATCATTCTTTTATTGGTTCAAATACAAACTTAGTTGCTCCAGTAACATTAGGAGATGAAACATTTGTAGCAGCTGGTTCTACCATAACAGATGATGTTCCAGCTTATGCATTAGCAATTGCAAGACAAAGACAAACCAACAAAGAAGATTGGAATAGAAAATAAAATCTTAGAAAATGAAATACAATAGTAATAAATGAACAGGGTAGAAAATATAAAGAGCATACTTTATTTTTCTGCCTTGTTTTCCGTTATATAGGCTAATAAATACAACGGGCAGTGCAGTGAATAATCCTAATAAAACATAGCCAATGTTATAACCATATTGTAGTATTTGTATTCCATATTTTAGAACGCATAAAGTCACAAAGAAGATAATCATTGCTAGTTTATCCTCCTTAAAGAAATAAAAAACAAAGATAACAAGAACTCCCCAAAATCCATAATCAGTATGTAATAATTCTGCAATGTAGCCAATTAACAAAACGATAATAATTCCTATTATTTTATCAAAAGGAATCTTATTTTCGTTAACTCTGATCTTATTTGTATTTTTAAATAGTTTAATAATATATTCATATAAATAAATGCTTAAAAGCCCCATAAATAAAGTGAAAAACACATTAAGAGAAAGCGAGGTTACATTTAAGAATTTATAGGAGAACAAGGAAAATGGTATTTGAGCAATAAGTGCAAAAATTCCTAGTCTCAAAAAATATTTTTTGAGATTTTTCGTATGGATAAAGCCTTCACTAATTTGAAATGCAAAGATAGGGAAGGCGATTCTTCCTATTAAGTTTAAAAAACTAAAATGGCCAACAAAGGCATCTCCAAAGTGGTCGCAAAACATGGAAACGATAGCAATTATTTTTAAAGCAAAACTTGTCATAGCTTACCTCCAATAAAAATTTATTAAATCTCGTATAACTTCTCCTGCAATTAGAAGTCCAGCAACAGAAGGAACAAAACTAATGCTTGCAGGAGAAGAGCCAGTTACTTTGATTGGTTCTTCCTTCGAATAAAGTACTTTTAAATGATTAATATTAAGCTTTTTTAATTCTTTTCGAATTACTTTGGCAAGAGGACAGACAGAAGTTTTAGTGATGTCAGTAATTTCAAACTTACTGGCATCTAATTTATTGCCTGTTCCCATACAAGAAATTAATTTGATATTATTTTCATTGCAATATTTTATTATTTCCAATTTAGAGCTAACCGTATCAATAGCATCCACAACGTAATCAATAGATGCTAAGTTTTTGCACTTAAAAGAAGATTCTTCTTTTTCATGTTCTTCTATAAATTTACTTTTTATGCGACTCATAATATCTTGTATGTTGTCCTTATTTACAAACTCTTGGATTTTACAAATACTAATATTAGGATTTATTTTTAGCATTCTTTCTTCTGCTACATCTACTTTGCTTTTTCCAACTGTAGTAGTATCTGCAATAAGTTGTCTATTTATATTTGTTACATCTACAATGTCCTTATCTACAATAGCAATCTTTCCAATACTTGCGCGAACTAGCCCTTCTACTACATAGGAGCCAACCCCACCTAAACCAAATACAACGACACAAGAATTTTGTAATTTATCTATATTATCTTTACCAATCAACATTTCGGTTCTATTTAACCAATTTTCTTTCATATTAGTTCTATTCCTTTCAAGATATTTTCTAAACATTAAAAAAATTATAACATCTTATAAAGAGTAGGTCAAACATTTTAATAGTAGCAGTTACAATTCACAGTTGAAATTTGTCTGAGTAACATAACACGCTACTAGATAATGGCTTTATTTTATTCATGCCTTGGAATCCAGCTAGTATGTATGTTTAGATAATTTTTGAAGTATCGCGCAGCGACCAAACGAGCCTTTTAGGCGAGTGCGAGTTGGAGCAACCTAGCACATAATGCTCTTATTTCAATATATATTATTTAGCTAATGTTTAATTTAATGAATTTTATTCAAATTTATTTTGTGCTTAGATGGTTGCGACCAGCAAGATACAAAAAAATTTGATAAACATACATACTAGCTGGATTCCATAAATAAATTTTTTAAAAACCAGCAACATAGCACAAACAAAATTTTGTAAAATATCTTGCTTTTTTCTGGATTTATGATACAATAGGAAAAGCAAAAAAAGTAGCGTAAAGTAATCTATGAAAATATGACGAAAGCGTTATTAAGAAAAAAAGAGGAGAGAAAAGAATGATATCATATATAAAAGGAAATTTAGAATCAAAGAACATAGATAATGTAGTAGTGGAAGTTGGAGGAATTGGGTATAAAATATATATGTCTGCTAGTGCAATAGATAGAGTAGGAGAAATAGGAAGTGCAGTAAAAATACATACCTATATGAGAGTACGAGAAGACGATATAAGTCTTTTTGGCTTTTGCACAAATGAAGAATTAAAAATGTTCGAGCAACTTTTAGGTGTAAGTGGAGTAGGGGCAAAATCTGCTTTAACAATACTCTCTAATATATCCCCATCTAGTTTCGCATTAGCTATTATTTCTGGAGATATTAATACATTAAAAAGCTTGCCAGGAATAGGAGCAAAATCTGCACAAAGAATGATTTTAGAATTAAAAGACAAAATGAAAACACAAGATGCAATAGAAACAGAATTTGTACCAGTAAAAAATGTGGTATCCAATAGTAAAGCAAAAGATGCTATTGATGCATTACAAGTATTAGGTTATGCAAGAAAAGATATTGATGTTGCTATGTCACATATTGATGTAGAGAATTTATCAGTAGAAGATATGATAAAACAAGGGTTAAAGTATCTTGGAATGTAAATGAGAGAAAAAATAAAATTAAATGTGCTGAACTTAAAAAATATATTGTTATAACATAAAGGAAATAGAACAAAAAAGAAAGGAAAAGAAAAATGGATTTAAATCAACCTTTAGCATATCGAATGAGACCAAAAACATTAGAAGAATATGTAGGACAAGAACACATCCTAGGAAAAGATAAAATATTGTATCGAACCATAAAAGCAGATCGATTATCTAGCATTATTCTTTGGGGACCTCCAGGGTGTGGAAAAACTTCGCTTGCTAGAGTAATAAGCAATACTACGAAATATAAATTTACTAGGATAAATGCTGTAACAGCAGGAGTTGGGGATATCAAAAGAGCGATAGAAGATGCACAGAATCTTCTATTAAACCCAAGTGGAAAATGCATTTTGTTTATTGACGAGATTCATCGTTTTAATAAATTACAACAAGATGCTCTTTTACCTTATGTAGAAAATGGAACCGTAATTTTAATAGGTGCTACCACAGAAAATCCATATTTTGAAGTAAATAAAGCTTTAATTTCAAGGTCAATGGTATGTAAATTAAATCCACTTACAGAAGAAGATATTTACAAAGTTTTAAAGAGAGCATTAGTAGCAGAAGAGGGGCTAGCAAGTTATAACATAAAAATAGAAGAGGAAACATTAAGAAAAATTGCAGAAGTATCCAATGGAGATGTGAGAACTGCTTTAAATGGATTGGAAGTTGCTGTGCTTACTACCACAATGGATAGTGATGGATATATTCATATTACAGATGAAATTGCAGCAGATTGTATTCAAAGAAGAAAAGCAGTTTTTGATAAAAGTGGTGATAGCCACTATGATAATATTAGTGCATTTATTAAATCAATGCGAGGAAGCGACCCAGATGCAGCTATTTTTTATCTAGCAAGGGCAATAGATGGAGGGGAAGACCCAGTATTCTTAGCAAGAAGAATTGTTATTGCAGCTTCTGAAGATGTAGGATTAGCAGACCCTAATGCTTTAGTGGTAGCAACTTCTGCTATGCAAGCAGTAAATATGGTAGGAATGCCAGAAGCAAGAATTATCTTAGCAGAAGCGGCATGTTATGTTGCTATTGCTAAAAAATCAAATGCTTCTTATCTAGCTATTAATCAAGCATTAGAAGATGTATCTAGTAAAGATACAGGCGAAATACCTATGCATATTAGAAATGCACCAGCAGAGGGAATGAAGGACTTTGGATATCATGAAGGGTATAAATATCCACACGATTATCCAGGACACTATGTGAAGCAGCAATATTTACCAGATAAAATGGTAGGAACCAAATATCTAGTACTAGACGAAAATTGTAATTATGAAGAAAAAGGAAAATAGTACAAATTCTTCTATTTTATTGCTTTCTTCGTGTGAAAGTGATATAATATTATGTATACTTTCGCAACAATATAAAGAACAAATAATTTTATTTTTTATAAGGAGGAAATGAGTATATGGAAAAGTATTTTAATGTAGTAGTACGGTTAGGATTAGGCTGTGTGAAAGGATTTTTGCAGGGAACTTACTATATAGACCATGGAAGTATAATAATAACAGATAAAGAATTAAATGGCTATATTACAGATAGCTATATAAAAGGAAAAATAAATGAAGAAACTGTTGATTTAATATTTTATTTAGGAGATTATGGAGATTATAGTGTAAGCATTGAAAGGGATGAATTTATACTACCAGATACTTTTTTATTTACATATCAACATTGTATATTGGAATTTACAGTAGAAAGTGAAATAAAGGAGAAAGGAAGACAAAAACAAATAAAAAGAATAATAGAAGAAATTAAATAATCTTTCAAAAATTCATATACAATATCATAAAAAGGTTGGCATGTTTTGCCAACCTTTTAACAGTGTTTATAAGACAATATCTAGTTTTATTCTTCTATTGTTACACTATTCCCATTATTTACAATATTTTCACCATCATTATTTCTATCAATTATTTGACTTCTTCTTGGTTTTCTTTTATCCTCTTTAAACATTTCTGCAGCTGTACCTAAAGAAGATAAAGCGCTAGTTGCTTCAAATGGAATAAATATTTTATTTGCTTCTCCATTTGCTACTTCTTTTAAAGCTTCTAAAGATTTTAATTGTACTAATTTCTCATCTGGTTTTGCTTTCATCATAGCATCATATACCATATGTACTTCTTCTGCTTTTGCTTCTGCTACTTTTTTTATAGCTTCAGCTTCACCGGCTGCACGTCTTATTCTAGCTTCTCTATCTGCTTCTGCCTCTAAAATAGCAGCTTCTTTTTTACCTTCTGCAAGAGTGATGGCAGATTGTCTTTCACCTTCTGCTTGAAGAATTAAAGCTCTTTTATTTCT
>CAMMEP010000034.1 GCA_946495905.1 uncultured Clostridium sp. | reverse complement strand
TTAGAAAAGAGTCTTTAAGAGATAATATGACAGATATAGAAGTTACACTTACAGATTTAGGAGAAATTGCAACAAGAGAGCTTGCAAAAAAACATAAACCCTATGGATTAAAAGAGAATAAAGAAATAGCAAAACGTGGTGGCAAAATTGCAAAAATTACACGCGATAATTTAGAAAAAGAATTAGGAGAAAGTGTAATTACAAATAGAAATGCACTAAACTATAAATATTTAGATGATAACAAATTAAATAAAGAGAAACAATTAAATGATAAATCTAAAAAGAAATTAAAAGAAAATGATAATACGGAGGGAAACAATGAATAAACCTATCATAGGAATAGTATCCAAACATTATGCTACTTATAAATCAAATAAAAATAAAATAGATACTTTTATAAGAGATGAAGTAAAACAAGCAATCTTTGATAATGGTGGAGTAGCTATTGGAATACTACCTACAGAAGCTAATATAAACTATTGTGGAGATAATTGGAAAGATAATTTATCCATAGAGGAGAAAGAAAATTTAATCGCTCAATTAAAATTATGTGATGGTATTATTTTACAAGGTGGAGCAGAAACAGATAATTATGAAAGTATAATTGCTAAATACTGTTATGAAAAAAATCTTCCAATACTTGGTATTTGTGCTGGACAGAACAATATTGCAAGAGCTTTAGGAGGAACTACTTATAAAATTCCTAATCCAGAAAAGCATGATAAATCATTTGATGAGTATGTTCACTGGATTAATATAGATAAAAATTCAAGATTTTATGATATAGTTCAAACTAATAAAATGCAAGTTAATTCTAGGCATAAGAGAACAATAAAAGAATGTCCTAAATTAGATAAAGTTGCTTTTTGTGAAGATGGATACCCTGATGTAATAGAATCTAAAAACAAAACTTTTTATATTGGTGTTAGATTTCATCCAGAAAGTTTATATAAAATAGATGAGAATCATAATAAAATTTTCAAGGAATTTATAAATGCTTGCAAAGGTTAGGAGGTCAGAATGGAATTAAAAGAAACAATAAAAAATAGAAGAAGTATTCGCAAATATAAAAATACTGAAATATCTAAGGAAATAATTGATGACTTAATCGATTGTGCAAGATTAGCACCATCTGCAAAAAATAGACAACCTTGGAAATTTGTAATAGTAACCGACACTATAAAAAATAAAATTGCTGACATTATGTTGGAAAAGGAAAATAACGAAAAGATTAATTTAGAAAGACAAATATATAATGCTAATAGTAGTGTTAAAGCAACTGCAAAAATAATGAAAGAAGCCCCTATACTTATATTAGTTCTTAAGGAATATGAAGATAATTGGATTATAGGAGATTCACTTTCAATCGGAGGAGCTATAGAACATATTTGCTTAAGAGCCACAGATTTGGGGTTAGGTTCTCTTTGGATAAGAGATATTGTGTATACGCAGAAAGACATTGCTAAATTGATTGGCTATGAGAAAATGGAACTAATTTCAGCAATTTCTATCGGTTATCCAGATGAAAATCCTAAACCAAGACCTAGAAAAGAATTGAATGAAGTTTTGGAATGGTTTTAATATTATAAAAAATATAAATGGAAAGGATAGGATAATAAATGGAAAAAGAAATATTAGAATTTTATAAGAAAACAAGTTCATTTACAGATTTAGGATATTATAAGGATTTTGCAAAAAAATTGCCAGATGATATTGAAGAATTATGTCTATTACAAAGAATGCAAATAATTCATCCAGTAGCTTTTAGAGATAAACAAATTAGAAATAGAAAAGATTGCTTTTGGGGAGATATGACTAAAGTGCCAATTACTAGATTAGAATATGAAGATGACATTTTTCCAACTGTACAAAGTGTAATAGCTGAATTATTAAGAAAAAATCCTAACTATACTACAAAAAGGGAAGCCAAAGATAAAGTTCATGTTACATGTAGAAGTCAAGCTATATTATTGGCTAGTATATTGAAAGCTAAAGGAATACCAGCTAGAGCTAGAAGTGGATTCGCTGAATATATACATTATGATGGAATATGTTATGACCATTGGATTACGGAATATTTTGACGGAAAAGAAAATAGATGGAGATTAGTAGATGCAGATGAACATTGTCCAGACCATGAAATGGGATTTGATTTGAATGATATTCCTTATGATAAATTTTTATTTGGTGCAAATGCTTATTTAGGTATAAGACAGAATAAATATAAACCTGAAACTATTTTATATTCTTCTGATCCACCAACCCTAGGACTAAAAGCTTCAATAAGAGGATTATTCTATGATTTTCATGCGTTAATGAATGATGAAATTATATTTTTACATATGCCTAAATATATACAAGATAAGAATTTTGAGTTATCTGATGAAGAATATAAAGAATTAGATAATTTAGCGAACTTAATGCTAAATCCTAATGAAAATTTTAGCAAATTACAAGAAATCTGGAACAATAATTCTAAATTTAGAATTATGTCAGGAGCATTAAATTAGTTTGAAAAGTGATAAAACAGTAATGGAAACCTACGAAATTAATTGAAATAAAATGACTGAATTTCATGGTATGGCTAAACTAATGAAGATATTGAGATATAATAATTCATTTATAGAGGAGATGATTTTTTTGAAAAAATATATTATATTTAATATAATAATGCCAATTCTGTTAATATTTATTTTACCAATTATGATTTTTGTGTTTGCAATTCAATATTTTTCTATAAGTGAAATTAATTTATTATTTGTTACACTTGAAATTAATGAAAATGCAGATATTTCAAATTATATTAGTAGTTTATCTGTAATTACAACAATTATTGTTTTATTTAGCATAATATTTATTACTATTAGAAATTTGAATAAGAATAGAGTTTTTCTATCTGGCAATATATATGGTACGAATTATTATATATTTTATAAACTTGCTAAATTATTAGGTTTTAAGAAAATAAGTTTAATAAGAAAACCTTATTATGCTATGTTTAAAATTGTTATGAACAATGATTTTGATGAATTGGTAAACTTAAACAAAGAAAATATTGAGCTAAACGCAGATATTTTTATTAGAGTAGATGAAAGTAAGTTTCATAATATTAATAACTTAAGAGAATGTAATTTGATTGTTTCTGATACCTATAAAATACGTTTAGAACAATTACCCATAGATAAGCAAGACATTGATACTATTGAAATTGAACGTATTGGACATGCTGGTGTTAGAATATCTTCTCAAGAACTAGTTAATGAAGTTAGAAAAGCTGTTATAAAAATAGTAGCTACTGGAGCAAAAATTAATTTGTTTTTGACAACCTCGACACTTAATACATATCAAATTATAAAAGAATGTTTTATGCAAGCGGACAGAGATAAAATGGAATTAGAAATATTTCAGCAAGATACAACAACAAGAGATAAGAAATTTAAAGATAAAGGAAAAAAAGTTTTAAGGAGGAAAAAATAAGATGAACGATAATACACGAATTGATATGGTATTAAGACAAATAGCTAAAGAATTAGATATTACAGACGAAAAATATGAAAATGCAGTTGCAAGTTATAATGCGGTTGGAACATATTTATCAAATAACATAAATGTACAAGTAGATATTTTTCCACAAGGTTCATTTAGACTAGGAACAGTAATAAAACCTTTATCAGATGAGGATGACTATGATATTGATTTAGTATGTAAAGTAAATAAATATTTTTCAAATCCAAAGGATTTAAAAAATGAAGTTGGACAAGCATTAAAATCAAGTGACAGATATTCTAAAATGTTACAAGAAGAAGGAAAAAGATGTTGGACGCTAAAATATGCAGATGAAGCTCAATATCATATGGATATTCTACCTGCAATTGAAGATATAACATATGACAAGGATAAAAAACTAAAGATAACCAATAAAGATGAGATTAGTAATATTTATACTTTTACTACTACAAATCCAGAAGCATATTTTGAATGGTTTAATGAAAAGCAAAAAGAAGAAAAACGAAGATTGGTAGAAAGCTTTGCTGTTCAAAACAATAAGAATATAGAAGAAGTACCTGACTACAAAGTAAAAACGACATTACAGGTTGCTTTACAGATATTGAAGAGATATAGAGATAAAAAATTTGAAAACAATTTAGAAAATAAACCAATTTCTATAATTTTAACAACTATAATGGCTCAAATTTATACAGGAGAAAATAATGTATATGAATTAATAAAAAAATTCTCTAATAATTATTATAAATACATAAAAATAAAGGACGGAATTGAATGGGTGGAAAATCCAGTTAATAGTGAAGAAAATTTTGCAGACAAATGGCAAATACATCCTGAAAGAAAAGAGGCTTTTAAGTTCTTTGTATCGGAATTAAAAAATGACATTGTCAATAATACTTTTATTACATCTGGAGATTTACTTGAAGAATCAAAAAGCTATAAGGAAATATTTGGCACAAAAATTGTGGAAAAAGCTTATGCAAGTATTGGAAAACAAGCAAAGACATTACGTGAAAATGGAAATATGTATATTGATAAAGATGCAACTATAAATTTTGAACAACAAGGGACAAATGTTAAGGAGCATAAGTTTTTTGGGCAATAAATTTCAAAAAAATAATAGAATTTATGCAACTATTCCAATACAAAAGTGGCATTTACTAATTAAATATAAGCGACTTTTAATAAAAGATAATTCAAATAGAAGATTAGATATGGATTTTCTTATAAAATCTTCTAATACTAGTAATGAATATATTATAAAAATTAAGCAAGAAACAATGTTAAAAACTCCAAAAGTATTTGTATTATCGCCTGAATTAGAGACACGTCCTAATGAAACTATTCCACATACTTATGGCATATATAAGATTAAGGGAAAAGAATATTTACAAATATGCCCGTTTTATCCTAAAGAAGATTGGGATAGTAAAATGATTATTGCCGATACAGTATTTTTATGGACTATTGAGTGGTTTTATTTTTACGAAATATGGCTTATTTCTGGACAATGGTGTGGACGGAGGAAAACATCCAGAAAATGAAAAAAAGAAACAAGAATGAATTATTAGAATTGATAATTCATTCTTGCTACATTTATATAAAATGTAAAGTTTTTTTGGAGTAATTTATTTAGCAATATATTAATTCATTAAAAATAATTTCTTCAACTGAATGCTTATAATTATTCATAAGTCCTATCCATTTCAAAGGGGCAGTGTTTTTTAGGTTTTCATCAATTGGATTTTTTTCTAGCATTTGTGCCATAAGTATTTCAAATCTTTCTTTAGCTTTTTTATCAGTATCTACAATATGTTTTCTTAAATTACAATTCATAAACATTATTATATATTCAGCCTTTTTATGATTTTTTAAATATTCTAATCTTAAATGTCCATATTTTCCAATAATATACTCTTTTTCATAATACTCTTTTTCTAAATATAAGTCAGGAATATAATAACCTCCTTCTTTGTGATATGTAATTTTACTATTCATTTCTAAAACCCTCCATAAATTGATTTTCACTACAAATCTGACTAAACAATTTATATCTTTTAGTGGCTATCTAACACAATAAAATTTTGAAAGAAATTTATAAAAACAATTTTGTCCTTATTAGACTTCTCCCAATGGAGAAACTGCTGATGATATTGCAAAAAGAAAAGGATTAAGATATAGAGAAGATATTTTAGATAATATGGGAAGTGACGAATTAATTGCTAATTTATTTAGAATTTCTCAGACAGAACAAAAGTTAAAGAAAGATAATATACAAACCGAAAAAGAAGCCAATAAGACTCACTATAATATTGGCAAGATTGTTAGAAACGCGATTAAAGAAGCAGGTCGGAACTATGCCAGAAGATTTGCCTACACCACAAAAGAGTTTAAAACAATTAGAAAAAGAAAATAATAAGGATTTAAAAAAAATAAAATAAACCAAAAAAACTCCCCTGCTGTTAAAGCAGGGGAAAAAGAAATTCAGTAAGAATTCCTTATAAGGAGCAGATAACACTTAAGCATGGAAAACCACCAACGAATATTTTATCTTTGGATAATTCTGCCTTTATATCTTCTGGAAAATTATCCGAAGATAAAAGTTTAAGTGTCTCCTGGAGTCCATCTTTGGCGATTTTCCGCCGTAAAGCTTCTGTGTTGTACATTGAAATGTACCTCCTTAATAATTTTTAGTATAAAATTTATTATAGCACAAAATATAGCAAATGTCAAATATTGGAAAAATATACTAAAATACATAAATGCTTCAAAAATTATTCCCTCGCATTCCTGCTACTTTCACTTCTTCCGGAAGTATTGCATAACTTATCATATTCTTTACATTTTATTTTATATTCCATTTGTTGTGTTAAATAGCGATAATACATATATGCTTGCTCATATTGTGCAATAGGATTAAACATTGGATTATCTGTCATATTAGGGTCAAAATTGTTATCATAGCTATAAGGTGGCATCCCATAAAAATTATTCATATTATCTGAATTTCTATCCATACATTATCATCTCCTATTATTAATTTATATTCATTCCTATTCTTTTTATGAATTAAATCTAGTTAAATACTTTTTCATAGAATCTTTTAAATAAACAAAAAATAATAAGAACAAGTATTACACCAATTACAAATATACCAAAATCATAAAAAAACAAATAAAAAGCATTGGTAGCAGAAGTTAAAGTTTCAAGGCTATTAGCATTAGAAGCCGAGGTTTCTAAAATATCTAAATTAATAAAAGAAATAAATTTTAAAGCTAAGAAAGTATAAATACTAGCAAATATTCCTTGCATAAATTTTCCAATAAGATATTTTTTCATAGATAAATCTGTTTTGGCTACGATGCTAAATACTTGTAATAGGACGGAAAAACCGCCAAAACCAAGTAAAAAGGCACAAAGAACAACATTTTGTGATATTGCTTTTATATGTATATTCGCTACTAAATTAACACCATTGGTAAGCTCTAATATTCCGGACAGTAAAGGTTTTGAAAAGCTTAAATCAAACCCAAATAAAGATAAAATAGGATTCAAAAATTTACTTAAAAAATCCAAGGTGTGCGTTTGATTCAAGATAGAAATAATAACAGAAAAAATTACTACAAAACCTCCTATCATAAGGATAGTAGAAATGCTATTATTAATACTATTACCAAGTACTTCTCCTAAGTTTCTTAAAGAAATTGTATTGGCAGCAGAATCTTTTAGCTTAATATTGCTTGCTTTTCGAAAATCTTCATCTGACTTTTTCGAAAACTTTCCTAGAAGAATGCCAACTGTAATACAAGCAAGAATATGGGTACAAAGAAGTAGTAGACCGGTTTTAGTATCACCAAAAAGTCCGATGCCTACACTACTTAAAATAAACAAAGGTCCGAGAATTATTGGTAAAAGCAAGAAGTCTTTCTCCTTCATCCTTTGTTACTAATCCATTTTCGCGAAAATCTGATACTACTTTAGCACCAACAGGATAACCACTAATAAGTCCCATCACAAAAGCAAAACCACCGACACCAGGTACATTAAAAAGTGGTCGCATTAGCTTATCTAGTAATTTTCCAGTAAAACTTACTACCTTGGTATGAGAAAGCAGATTGGTAATCACAAAAAATGGAAAAAGAGAAGGAACAACACAGGTCGCCCACAAAGTTAATCCATTTGTTGCAGCAGTAAGATTGGATTTAGAAAAAACAACTAGACAAATAGCAATAATAACAAAAATACAAGGTAAAATATTTCGCCTAAAAGAAAGAAATATAAATTTCATAAACTTCACCTACTAATAAATATGCATAGAGAAATAAAAATAGAGCATAATAAAAACAGATTTTTACGGCTATCTAAATTAAAGAAAGAAAAAGAGGTTAGAATATGAGAGATTTTATTCCAGATGCGATTTATTATGAAGAAAAAATAGCAGATTATGAATTGGGTAAACAGTTGCTAAATAAATATAAAGAGGTACCAAAGTTTATCATAGAGAATCATAATAATATAGAAGAAATGCGTAAAAAAGAGAACAAAGAATTTCCAAAAATGAAAAGAAATTTAATAATAGGGATTAGAAAAACACATAAATTTGTATCAAATAATAAAATATCGGATTATTTAGTGCCATATACTTCCTCTGGGTGTACTGCAATGTGCTTGTACTGCTATTTGGTATGTAATTATAACAAATGTGCATATTTAAGATTGTTTGTAAACAGAGAAGAAATGCTAAATAAAATAATAAAAACAGCAAATGAAAGTGAGAAGGAATTAACATTTGAAATTGGGAGCAATAGTGATTTGATTTTAGAAAATAGTATCACCGGAAATTTAAAATGGACCATAGAAAATTTTGCAAAAGCAGAAAAAGGATATATCACATTTCCAACAAAATTTGATATGGTAGATGATATATTAGATGTCAAAGGGAAAGAGAAAGTAATTATTAGAATGAGCGTTAATCCAAAAGCGATAATACAAAAAGTAGAAATGGGAACCTCTCCCTTAGAAAAAAGAGTAGCAGCTATTAATAAATTAAAAGAAGCGGGGTATCAAGTAGGAATCCTAATTGCACCTGTCATTTTTGTGGAAAACTGGGAAAAACTATATGAAGAATTGGTAATATATTTAAAAGAAAATTTAAGTGAAAAGGTAAAACAAGATGTTTTCTTTGAAGTGATTTTTATGACATACAGCTATATTCATCGAAAAATAAATGAAGAAGCGTTTCCAAACGCAATTAATTTATATAATCAAGAATTAATGACTGGAAGAGGAAAGGGAAAGTACACTTATAAACAAGAACAGAGAAGAAGAGGAGAAGAGTATATAAAAGAGCTACTAAATAAATATTTCCCAGAAAATAAAATTGTGTATTTTAGTTAGTTCAGCAGCGAAATAAGGTTATTTTAATTTAACAATTAGTAAAAATTTTTTACTAATTTATTAAAAAAATGTTTATATCGAAAAATATGTGATATAATTTTTCTAAATGGGGACAGGCACCAATTAGGAAAAAAGAAAAAGGGACAGACATCAAATGAAAAAGAAACAAAGACTGTCCCTTTTTAGGAAAATTCAGACAAAAAAGCCTGTCCCCAATTAGGAGGATAACGATGTACGAGAAAGAGTGTACTAGTAGTGTAGAAGAGTTTATAAAAGAAAATAATTTTAAGAAAAGAGGCCTTACAACTGAAGAGGCAAAGAATAATCTAGCTAAATATGGAAAGAATGAAATGAGGCAAAAAAAGCCGAAACGATGGTATCATTATTTTTTGGAAAGCTTATTTAGTACTTTTAATTTAATATTATTAGGAATTGTTTTGGTACTTTTTTATACTGATGTAATACTTTCGGAGCCACCAAATTATGCGAATATAATAGTAATTCTTATTTTGATTACAGCAAGTACTTTGCTAGAATTTATAGAAGTATTTCGCTCCAATAAAGCGGCAGAAAAGTTAAAAAGTTTAGTATCGGCAAAAACGGAAGTTATTAGAAATGGAAAAGAAACAAAAATTCCTTCCTCCGAAGTTACAGTAGGAGATGTTGTATTACTAAATGCAGGAGATTTGATTCCAGCAGATTTAAGAATAATTGAATCAAGTGATTTATACATCAATCAATCTTCTTTAACAGGAGAAAGTGATTCTGTAAAGAAGCTTGCAGAATCTGAACATAAAGAAAAAGTAGATGAAATAACAGATTTAGATACTATTTGCTTCATGGGAACAAATGTAATAAGCGGATCTGCAAAAGGCATTGTAATAAAAGTAGGAGATAGTACTTATTTTGGAAAAATTGCAGATACAATTACAGAGGAAAAGCCTAAAACAGCTTTTCAAAAAGGAATTGATAGTGTAAGTAGACTTTTAATTCGATTTATGACAGTGTTAATACCAATTACTTTTATTGCAAATGCGGCAAAACATGGTACTATTACTGCGTTTACCTTTGCAGTAGCAATTGCAATAGGAATTACTCCACTTCTTTTACCAGTTATATTATCATCTAGTTTAGCAAAAGGTGCAACTAGAATGTCGAAGAAAAAGACGATTGTTAAAAGGTTGGATAGTATTCAAAGTTTTGGAGCAATGAATATTTTATGTACAGATAAAACTGGTACACTAACAGAAGATAGAATCGTACTAGAAAAATATTTAAACATTAATGGAGAAGAAGATACTAGGGTATTAAAACATGCATTTTTAAATGCTTACTTCCAAACAGGATTAGAAGGAAGTATTGATGAAGCAGTTGTAAAAAGAGTAAGAAAAACAGAACTAAAAGGGATAGAAGAAAATTACGAAAAAGTAGGCGAAATACCATTTGATTTTTCAAGAAGGAGATTATCGGTTATTGTATCGGATGGAAAAAAGAAGCAGATGATTACCAAAGGTGCTGTGGAAGAAATTCTAAGTATATGTACGATGGCAGACTATAAAGGTGAAGTTTCGGATATAACAAAGGATATTAAGCAAAATATTTTAAATATAACAAAGGACTTAAACAAGCAAGGACTTAGAGTAGTGGCTGTTGCACAAAAAAATGATATTGAAAACATTAAGCAATTTTCAGTAAAAGATGAATCTAAAATGGTTTTGATGGGATTTATTGGATTCTTAGACCCACCAAAAGAAAGTGCAAAAGGAGCTATTGAAAGACTTAATAAAGATGGAATAAGAGTAATTGTTCTTACAGGGGATAACGAATATGTAACAAAAGCAATATGCGACAAAGTAAATATTAAGACCGATAAAATTATATTAGGTAGCAAAGTAGAAAAACTTTCAGATGCGGCACTTCGAAGAAATTTGAAGAAAACGAATGTGTTTGCAAAACTTTCACCTATTCAAAAAGCTAGAATTATACGTGTATTAAAAGATGCAGGAAATGTAGTAGGCTATATGGGAGACGGAATCAATGATGCACCATCAATGCACAATGCAGAAGTAGGAATTTCTGTGGATACAGCAGTAGATATTACCAAAGAAACTGCAGATATTATTCTTTTAGAAAAAAATCTGGATGTGCTTACCGATGGAGTGCTTGAAGGAAGAAAAACATTTGGCAATTTACAAAAATACATCAAGATGGCTGTTAGCTTTAACTTTGGTGAAGTGCTTTCTGTATTAATTGCAAGTGTATTATTACCATTTTTCCCAATTACACCAATTCAGCTTTTGGTACAAAGTTTAATTTATGATATAGGACAACTTTCCATACCATATGATAATGTAGATAAAGAATATCTAGAAAAACCACGTGTATGGGATATGAAAAGTATAAAAAGATTTATGTTATACATGGGACCAACAAGCTCTATCTTTGACCTAATAGTATTTGCCATTTTATGGTTTGGATTTGGACTAAGAACACCAAATGCAGCATTGTTCCAATCAATATGGTTTTCCTATGGAGTAGTATCAAATCTAGTAGGTCTTCATATTATAAGAACTTCTAAATCACCATTCAAAAGTCATGCATCAAAAGCAGTATATGCTACATCCATTGGATTAAGTATTATTGCAATTATTATACCATTCACATTTATAGGAAGTTATATTGGACTAGTTCCAATACCATTACAATATTTTAGTATTATTTTATGTGTGCCAATATTATATTGTATTTTAGCTTCTGTTATAAAGAAGAAATATATTAAGAAATATGGAGAATGGCTATAAAAAAGGATTTTCCTAAAAGGGGACAGGCACTATTTAGGAAAAATCAGAAAAAAGGGACAGACTTGAAATAAAAAACAAAGTCTGTCCCTTTTTAGGAAAAATCAGAAAAAAAAGCCTGTCCCCAATTAGGGACAGATCCATTTAGATACTTTCTAATGCAATTTTTATCATGCTATTTAAAGAGCGTTCTCTTTCTTCAGAAGTACTTTCTTGATTTTTGTAATGAGAATCTACAACTGTAAGAAGACATGCTGCTTCTTTCTTAAAATAATTCGCCATGTAAAATAAAGCAAATGCTTCCATTTCACAAGCGATAATGTTTAAATCTTTAGGAAATCTTGCGATAAATCCTTCTATATCATCTAAATATCCATCAAAGCAATCATTACAAAGTGTATTGCCTCTTATTAATGGAATGTTAATTTTAGAAGCGGTTTCCTCTAACTTTTGATTAAGTTCTAAGCTAGCTTCAGCAATATGTTTTTCTTTTTCGCTCCACTCATAAGCAAAATTTCCTTCTGTATAGCTTTTATCAACTAATATCGTGTCAAATAGATTTAAATCTTCGTTATAAGCTCCACAAGAACCAATACGAATAATTTTTTCTACATCATAAAATTTAAATAACTCATAAGAATAAATTCCCATACTTGGCATTCCCATACCAGAAGAGAACACAGTAACAGGTTTACCTTTATAGGTTCCTGTATAAGCAAGCATGTTTCTAACAGTATTTACAAGTCTAGCATTTTCCAAAAAATTCTCAGCAATATATTTAGCCCTTAATGGATCGCCAGGCATAAGAACCGTTTTTTCAATATCTTCTTTTTTTGCATTACAATGAATAGACATAAATTACCTCCTAAATTCCAATTTGGGGACAGGCGTATTTGTCCACTTTTTTCCAAAATGGGGACATACGTTGTCACTTATGAAAGATTATATCATATATTTTTTTAAAATAAACATTTTTCTATAAAAAATAAAGTCCCGGTTTGTACCGAGACTATACAAATATTATCTGTACCAACTAGGTATAAAGAAAATAGAAACATCTAATACTTGTAAAAATAAAAATAGTAAAAATGTAACAATAACAGATGCTATACCTAATATTAAACCTGTTTTTCCTAAACTTCTATCACCTTTTTTCATAGCAATAATACCAAATACAATTGATAAAATTGCAGATAACACAGAGATAATAATGAAAAATAAAAATACAATAGAAACAATACCAAATACTAATGATGCGATTCCCCATCCATTAGTAGGGTTAGAATTTTTTTGTACTTCTTGCTCCATTTATATCCCCCCCTTTCATAATTGTATTATGACATGATTTAGAAAATATGTCAAGTTTAGCCGATAAAGGAACAGCTTACTAGTTTCTTGCACTATGTAAATTTTAAGACAAAATAAGCCTGTTCCATTTTGTGAACATTTTGTGAAAATTAAAATTAGGTATTGACAATTAAGAAAAATGGGTATATATTTTTAGCAGTCAAAACAAAAGACTGCTAAAAATATATTATATAGTACAAAATAAAGTCAGCATATAATGTGCATTTGTACATATTAATATATAGAATAAATGGTATAAATATTTAAGGAGGTAGATAGAAATGTTAAAACCATTATCAGACAGAGTAGTTATCAAAATGATAGAAAGTGAAGAAACAACTAAGAGTGGAATTATTTTGGCAGGAAATGCACAAGAAAAGCCACAAATAGCTGAAGTCGTAGAGGTAGGGCCTGGAAAAGAGGTTGAAGGAAAGCTAGAAAAAATGCTAGTAAAAAAAGGTGACAAAGTAGTAGTTAATAAATATGCAGGGACAGAAGTTAAATATGAAGGAGTAGACTACATAATTGTAAAGCAAGATGATATTTTAGCAATAGCTGAATAATGTAAATTACTAATAAAAATAAAAGTAATCAATAAATAAGTAAGAAATAATCTTACTAAAAAATTAAAAGTTTAAATGGAGGTCTGTCCCCAAAGCGACAGAGTTGTCGTTTTTTGGCCTGTCCCTAAAACGACAAAGTAAAGAAAGGATGATAGAAATGGCAAAAGAAATTAAATTTGGAGAAGATGCAAGAAAAAGCTTATTAAATGGTGTTAATAAATTAGCAGATGCAGTAAGAGTTACAATGGGACCAAAAGGAAGAAATGTAGTTCTTGATAAAAAGTTTGGAGCACCACTAATTACAAACGATGGTGTTACTATTGCAAAGGAAATTGAATTAGATGATCCATTTGAAAATATGGGAGCTCAAATTGTTAAAGAAGTTTCTATTAAAACAAATGATGTAGCAGGTGATGGTACTACAACAGCTATGGTTCTAGCACAAAGTATGGTAAAAGAAGGTGTAAAGAACGTTGCAGCAGGTGGAGATCCAATGGCTAT
>CAMMEP010000033.1 GCA_946495905.1 uncultured Clostridium sp. | reverse complement strand
ACCAGAAGTAGCAGACACAGTAACAGAGAATGCAACATATGTAGCACAATGGACAGCAGACACAGACACAAAATATAAAGTAGAGTACTACTATGAAGAAAATGGAACATATCCAGAAACAGCAACAAGTTCAGTAGACAGAGAAGGAACAACGGATACACAAGTAAGTGTAACAGAAGCAGATAAGACACCAACACAAGACGGATATGTATTTGACGAAGCAGAAATAAGCAATGTATTAAGTGGAACAGTAGCAGGAGACGAAAGTTTAGTATTAAAAGTATACTTCAAACAACAATTTACTGTAAACTATGAAAAAGGAGACCATGGAACATTTGAAACACAAACAACAGAAAACATAGATTATGGAACAGCTACACCAGCATTTGAAGGAACACCAGCAGGAGAAGCAGGATATAGCTTTGCAGGATGGGAACCAGAAGTAGCAGACACAGTAACAGAGAATGCAACATATGTAGCACAATGGACACCAGATTATAGTAAAACCAAAACATTAAAATACACTGTAGAATACTACTTAGATGGCGTAAAGAAAGATACTGATACAGAAACAGAAGAGGTTTGGGTAAATTCAGATCAAACCACATTAACCGTAAACAAAACCTCTATAAATACTACTAATAAATTTGGTGAAGAAGCAGAATTTGTAAATACAGATCCAGAAGCTATACCAGATAGCATACCAAATAATGGTGTAATAAAAGTATATTACGAGACAAAAGCAGATCCATCACTAACATTAACAAAAACAGCATTAAATTCTAATAAAGAAAAAATATCAGAGTTAGTATATGATGCTGACGGAAATAACTATATGTATTATAGACTAAAAGTAGAAAATACAGTTGCAGAAAGTTATCCAGAAACAGTAGACAATCAAACAATAACAGATGTATTACCTTTAGGAATGACTTATGTAGCTTCAGAAGGAGACGGAACTATATCTTATAAAACAGTAACAGTTGATGGAGAGCAAAGAACTCAAATAACGTGGACTGTAAGTGGTATAGGAAATGGAAATGCAGCTAAGGAAACTTACATTAAAGTTCAAATAAATGAAAAAGTATTTGATAATGAAAGAATTGATAATGAAGTAACAACAATATTAGATATCGAATTAAATCAATACAAAAATGACGATACACAAAATGGTGTTGCAGATAGAACAGGTAACAAGATAAGCATTTTCTTAAGAACAGCTGGGGAAACAAACAATAATGATGGTTATATTTATGCAGGTACAGTTAATGTAGGCGAAAAAGTAAATTCAAGTGTTTTTGCGTCTGATGAATTTGATAATGATGAAAAAGTAAATAATGCAATCAATAACGAAGCACAACTTGAAAGAATGTTAGATGATTTTACAGAGAATCAATCTGCAATGTCAAAATATGTAAGAGGAGGCTTACAAACTATTAATAAAACATTTATTAATCAACAACTAAATGAATTATATAATGGTACAATAGCTCTAGGAGATAATCAAGTTATCTTATGGTATAAGGTTACAAAAAATGATGATAAAACTTTAACAAGATATTATGAAATAACAGAAGACGGAAGACAATTATTTAGAAATGGTGTAGATTTACCAGCATGTTCTTATCATATAGATGGAATAGTTGTTGACACAAGTACTTTAGGAACTATAATACCAGATGGTGCTAGTGTTACAGTAAGAAATACAGCTGAAGTAAGTTCACAAGATACTTCTATTTGGAATAATATTACAGATTCTGCAGACGTAAACATTTATTATAATACAGAAGGAAGTACAACACAAACAGCTAGTATGAATGTATTGTCAAAAGTATTATCAAAAGTAGATAATGATGAAATTAATAAAGACAATGTTAAAGAAGTAATAGAAACAATCGAAGAAAAAGAGATTGAAAATGAAGTAATTGAATCTGATACAGCAGTAGAAAGCAATGATAAGACAGAGTCTGAAACAATTGAAAACTCAACAGAACAATCAGAAAACTCTACAGTAGATAATAATATAGAAGAGAGTAACACAATTGTTAGTGAAAATGATATTACTTCAAATACTGAAACAGAAAATGTTGTAGGTAACACAGAAACAACTAATGGAAACATTATAGAAGATAATAGCATTAAAACATCAATTAATGCTATACAAAAAAATGATGTAATAGTTGAAGGACAAAATGTACAAAACGAAACATCTAACTAATAAGTATATGAAGTAAATGCATATACTAACTAATGGGAAGAGTAGTATACAAAACTACTCTTCTTTCAATAAGAATAGATAAAGGGGAAAATAATGGGAAAACATTCTATAGAAAATAAGAATAAAAATTTTGGAAAGATATTTTTAACTATAACAATTTTAGCTATATTAGTAGCTGTAATAATAGGAGTAATATACACAATAAGCAATAATACAAACAATGATACTGAATTTACAAAGCAAGAGGCAACAATAAATAATGCATTTTCAGCTTTAAAAACATCTAATACAGATGAAGTAGAAAAATATTTAAATTATACAGAAGTGATCTCAGGACTTGATGAAAGTATTTTGCAAGAAGAAATAACTGAATTAGAAAATAATTTATTCAATACAATGGAATGGTCTATTGAGAATATAAAAGAAGAAGATGGCAATATTGTTGCAATAGTTGAAGTAACGAATAAGAATTATAAAAATATTATTACAGAATGGTTAAAGCAAATTGTAGAATTAAAATCAAGCTCTGAAGGAATTTCAAATGAAGATGCTTTGCAAATATTAGAAGATATTTTGAAAGAAAATAATTGTGGAACAGAGTCTGTTATTAAAAAGATACAATTAATAGAACAAGATGGGAACTGGAAAATTGTTGTAAATGATAATTTAATAAATTTAGTATATCCAGGAATCGAAACAATAAACAATGTGTTATAAAATCATTATATAGTAACAAAACTTTATTAAATAAGTGTAAGATATCTTGCTAAAACAAAATAAGTATAATATAATGTAGAAAAACGTAGGATAAGGAAAGGAATGATAGATAAAGTGAATGCAGAAAAAAAACTAGAAAAATTAGGAATAAGTACAATTAGAGAATTTTCACAAAGAGAAGTACGATATATAGCAGAAGAAGTAACAGAATTATTAGTAAAAGCATTTCCTGTTTTAGAAGAAGACTATAACAATTTATTAATACGTATGCTAAATTGTAAAATGTATTTAGCCAATATTAATGAAGATAAGAATATCTCTAATGTTAATTATATTTATGAAAACAATGCTATTTACTTTGCTGAAAGAATAGACCTAAATAATATAAGCGATAAAGTTGTACATGAATGTATTCACTATTTACAAGATGTAAGAAACGAAAAAGGAAAACTAAAAAAAATGGGACTTTGCAGTTTTGAAGAATTGTCTAGCTATGGTCTTGGAATAAATGAAGCATCTGTTCAATATATTTCCTCTAAAGCAGTAGGAAATACAGAGACAAGAATTAAAAAAGATGGAATTCTTTTAAAAACAGTTAGTCCAAATTATTATCCATTTCTAACCAACTTAATTCAACAATTAGTTTATGTAATGGGAGAGGATATTATAATACGTGGAACAATTAATTGTGATGAAAAATTTGAGGAAGATTTTTTAAATACTTTTGAAGAACGTGCAAGCACAATTATAAAAATGTTTGACAAAATATTAGATTTACGAAATAAAAGAAATGAGTCCGTTTCCGAAGAAGAGAAAGAATCAGTAAATAATGATATAGTAACGATTTATCTAGAAGCACAAAAAACAATTATGACCACCTATTTTGACAAAATCTGCAATCGATTAACTACAATAGAAGAAGTGGATTTTTATATAGAAAAGTTTTTAAATTATAAGCCATTATTAGGTGTAGTAGAAGAAACAAGATTTAGTTTAAATGATGAATATGAACAATATAAAGAGCAAATATTAGAAAAGTTTGATAAACGTATGTTGGAGATAAGTAAAGAAAATAGCAAAAATACACTATCTATTATTTATAATAATCGATTATTCCGTTTCTTTAAAAAAATATTATCTTATTTTTCAACTTAGAGAATAATTCTAAATTAAAAAATAAGATAATTTAAAAAAATAATTTTATGATATTTAAAACAAAAGTAGATATGGCTACTTTTATACTCATACGAATCGTTTTGAACACCGTATTCTTGGCAATTGCAAAATTATAATCTTTACGTACAGTCAAAGCTAAACAATTAGTTTCGACTGTTTCTTTTTTTGCAGAATCTTCTAAAGTTGAGTCCGCTTGAACATCTTGAACTCCTACATTTAAATCGTTAGTAGCATCTTCTGTTTCTTGGATTTGTATTTTTTCTTCATAAGTATCAATTTGTGTCTGATTATTACTCTCAAAATCAAAATTATCCTTTGGTAAATTATTCTGTTTTAATTCTTCATTAGCAGTTTGCTTTTGAATTGGTGTATTTTGATTTTCAGTAATTAATCCGTTTTCATTAATTACCATATTGAAAACCCCCATTCGAGCAAGTATATTTCTTATTAACAATTGTCTCATTAAATTTAAAACTATTATAGCACTAATTTTTTTTTAAGTAAACAGAAAATTGTAGTAAAATGTAAAAATATGATGTATACAATACCAGAGTCTACCATAATTCCACAATACAATGTAAAGTTTTATCATCTATACTTTTTATAATAACAATATGCTTACCTTCTATATAAGAATATAAACATTTAGAAGTATCTCCTAATCGAATTGCAGTTTTGTACATAACTTCTATATTATTAAAATCATTTCCTTTTAATACTTTATCATATATTTCTCCAGGTAAAGCTTCATAGGCTAAATCTAAGTAATTTAAATTATGCATATGTTTATTAACATCAATATCTCTTCTTTGGGTAGTATACACATACTCATTAGAAGATATTTCTGGCTCTTTTAATTTTTTAAATTCAAAATCAGGCATAATTGTATAAGTTTCAGGATCATATTCACGAATAATATCCTCGGTAATTTTTGTAATGCTTTGAGTATCAATATTAGTTAATGTCCAGCGTGTTGTTGCAATGCAAACTGTTTTACCTTCATTATCTAAAACTTCAAAATCACGTAGAGTAATGGCTCTAGAGCAATCTCTTGCCCAAGTTCTAATTGTAATTTCTTCGCCATATTTAAGTCTTCTAATAATATGAACTCGCCAATTTAATTGCACCCAAGACAAATGTGTTGTTGGTATTTCACGAATACCAAAGCCAGCTTTATCAGAATGCATACAAGCTACATTTTCTAATAAAGCAAGCATTCCTTTATTAGTTACTTCAGCATTGGCATTTACCTTACCAATATCAACTCTTGTTTTATATTCAAAAATCATTTTATTACCTCCTTGGCGTTATAGGGACAGGCCTAAAAACGACAAAGTTGTCGTTTTGGGGACAGACCTATCATGCATTATTAAGATTAATCTAATTCATCATTTTTTCCATTGTTTCATAAATTTCTGGAAATAGTTTTTTAGTATTGATTGGTCGCATATCTTTATTTACAATTGCGTGAACTGTGTAACCAGTGCAAAGAGGCTTTTCCATATTATTATCTCTAAATACTTCATAAGAAAATACAACTCTGGCTGGAGTAAGTTCGCTTACAGTAGCAGTTACGATAAGTTCATCATCATAATATGCTGGGCTATAATACTTACAATTAAGTTCTACCAAAGGTGTCATAAGTCCGAACTTCTTCCATTTTAGAATAAGGAAATCCAGCTAGTTTTGATAAATCTGTTCTAGCAAGTTCAAACCAAATTGGGTAAACAGAATGATGTACAATTCCCATTTTATCTGTTTCCGCATATCTAACATTTACAATACTTTTTGAAATCATAATTACCTCCAATTCATTACATTTAAAATAAATTTATATTACATACGAAAGCAATTATAGCATAAAAAAAATCAAAAATCAAAATTAAGAAATTTTTAATAAGAACTAAAAATTAATTTAATAATTAATTGGTATAGTAAACTTACAGAATCGAATAATAAATGTAGAAATTTGGGAAATAATATGAAAAGGGGCGATAAAATGGAGAAAAAAAGCGTTTTCAATGAATTGATAAAAATTTTTATTATTTTTATGATAGGAAGCATTATTGGCTATATTGTAGAAATGATAGTAGGACTTGTACAAAATGGGCATTTTGTATCAAGGCAAGGATTAATTTATGGCCCATTTACACCAGTTTATGGAATAGGAATATTAGTATATTATATATTTTTTAATTTTATGAAAAATAGAAACAAAGGAATTGTATTTATTTCTTCTATGATATTAGGAGGAATTACAGAATATTTGTGTTCTTACATTCAAGAAAAAGCATTTGGCACTATATCTTGGGATTATTCAGGATGGCTTTTTAATGTAAATGGTAGAACTACTTTAATCCATTGTACGTACTGGGGATTTGCTGGACTTTTATATGTTTCATATATTGAACCATTAATTCCTAAAATAGAGACATTTGTAAAGAGTCATAAAGTAAAAATAATGGCAACAAGTGTTGCAGTATTTATGATTTTTAATATAACAATTTCTTCTATGGCAGCAATAAGGCAAAAAGAAAGAATAGAAAATATACCAGCGGAAGACAGTGTAGATGTGTTTTTAGACAATATGTATCCAGATGAGTATATGGATGCGGTTTTTGAAAATAAAAAACATGTGGAATAAGAAATGAGGCGCATTTTTAAAGTTACAATTCACGGTTGTTTTTTATCAGAACAATGCCTATTTTAATTTTATGTTGGAGTGCTCAAGGTGGGGACCGACAAGTTTACAAACTGTTAAACGATATGCAAATAGCGTTTATACAGTTTGTACGCAGTTGGGGGCCGGAAACATAAAATTAAAATAGGCATTGTTCTGATATTTTAGATTAAACTATGAATTGTAACTTTTTTAAATAGAATCTCCAATTTATTTTAAAAATAAGGTTTACTCTGTGGAAATATAATGATATAATGCTACAAGAAATAAATGTTCAGTATAAAATAAACAGTACAATAAATAAGTTTAAGATAACAAGGATAGGAGGACCAAATGGACTGGAGAAAAGAAATAGTAACCAAAATAGATTTTGATACCATAAAAAATAGAGAAGAAAAGGAAAACGTTGCAAAAAAAGTAGCCGACAAAGTAAAAGATGGACAAGTAATAGGATTTGGCTCTGGTAGCACTTCCTATTTAGCTATTTTAGAAATTGCCAAAAAAATACAACAAGAAAATTTAACAATAACTGCAATTCCAACCTCATTAGAAGTAAAAATGCTTTGTGCCTCTTTACATATACCAACTGCTACTTTAATAGAAAAAAAGCCAGATTGGTGTTTTGATGGTGCAGATGAAGTAGATAAAAATAATTGGATGATTAAAGGTAGAGGTGGTGCATTATTTAAAGAAAAATTAAATATTGCAAATTCGCCAGTTACCTATATATTAATTGATGAAAGCAAGAAAGTGGATAAATTATGTTCTAAATTTAAAGTACCAGTAGAATGTTATCCAGAAGCTATTAATTATATTAAAGAAGAATTAATAAAATTAGGCGGAAGTGAGATAGAAGCAAGAAAAGCAATAGGAAAAGATGGACCAATTATAACGGAAAATAATAATGTGATATTAGACGTTAGATTTGAAAGAATTACAAAAGAATTAGAAAAAGAAATAAAAGCTATTCCAGGTGTTATAGAGAGCGGATTATTCATCGACTATAATGTAGAAATTATTTCTTAAAACAAGATGAAAACAAAAATATTTCAAAGAAAGGTTTGATTTATAATGTGGGGAGATATTGTAATAGCCTTTTTACTAGCGTTTATCACAGCTTTTGTTATTACACCACATACAATGAGGCTAGCAAAGAAAGTAGGAGCAATTGATATACCAAATGATAGAAGAGTAAATAAAAAGCCAATGCCAAGATTACGGAGGATTAGCGGTAATTGCAGGATTTTTTGTTTCCATTATCTATCTATTAATAACCACTTCTTTAGAAGGGAAAATAGATTTATTTGGAGAAGAAAATCTATATATAAAATTAATTGGCTTTTTTATTGGAATCATTGTACTTGGAATTGTATGCTATATAGATGATGTAAAAGGAATTCCTAGTTTTGTAAAATTGATTGCTCAAATTGTAGCAGCAATTATTGTGGTGGCATGTGGAATAAGGATTGAAGATATATCGCTTCCATTTACAGAAGGTAAAATTGTAATAGGAGAGGTCTTTTCATATGTTTTAACGGTTTGTTGGATTATTGGAATTACCAATGCCATTAATTTAATAGATGGATTAGATGGTTTATCTTCAGGGGTAACACTTATTTCTTGTTTATCTCTACTAATTGTATTTGCATTAAATGGTTCTCCATTAATTGCTATTATATTAATTACAGCATTGGCAGGTAGTATTGTGGGATTTCTTCCTTTCAATTTTAGTCCAGCGAAAACTTTTATTGGAGATACAGGTTCCAATTTTATGGGATTTTCCCTTGCTATTATTTCAATACTTGGAGTAGCCAAAACCTATACTGCATTAGTGTTAATAGCACCTATCATTATTTTAGCAATGCCAATTTTTGATACGCTTTTTGCAATTTTTAGAAGAATTATAAAGGGAAAGTCATTAAAAGCTGTATTTAAACCAGACAAGGGACATTTACACCATAAATTGATGGCAAAAGGATATACCCAAAAACAAGCAGTACTTATTATGTACGGCATTACAGCAATCTTAGGAATGTTTGCAGTTATTTTGCTTGAAAGTGGTATTTGGAAAGCACTTTCCTTTGCATTACTAATTATTGCTATTGTTGCAATAGGCTATAAAGATATGACAAAATTAATGGGAGAAGATGAAAACAAGGAAAAAATTGATGAAAGTCACTTAAGAAAACAAGATTAAATTTGATAATATCTTTCTAAGCTTCGCTCACTTTTTTAATTAGAACATCCATGCGCGGACTTAATATTTTATATGAACCATTATATAGTAACGAATGGAAAGAAGAAAATTAAAAGAAGGGAAGGAAAAACAATTGGGTGAAGAACGTTTAATAAGTCCAGAACTTACCGATATTAATGAAGAAAGAATGGAAAATTCTTTAAGACCAAAAACTTTAAATGAATATATTGGACAAGATAAAGTAAAAGAAAACATGAAAGTATATATTGAAGCAGCTAAAAAAAGAGGAGAGCCACTTGACCATGTACTTTTATATGGACCTCCAGGACTAGGAAAAACGACCCTTGCGAGTATTATTTCAAATGAAATGAATTCAAATATAAAAATAACATCAGGTCCAGCTATTAGTAAGCCGGGAGATTTAGCTGCACTTCTTACGAATTTATCGGAATTTGATATTTTATTTATTGATGAGATACATAGATTGAATAAGAGCGTAGAAGAAATATTGTATCCAGCCTTAGAAGATTATACATTGGATATAATTATTGGAAAAGGACCAAGTGCTAGATCCATTAGGCTAGATTTACCAAAGTTTACGTTAATTGGAGCTACCACAAAGGCAGGTTCACTTGCAACACCACTTCGTGATAGATTTGGTATTATTCATCGTTTAGAATTATATACAACAGAAGATTTAACTACTATTGTAAAAAGGTCAGCAAACATATTGGAAATAAATATTGACCATGAATCTGCTGTTGAAATAGCAAGAAGATCAAGAGGAACCCCAAGAATTGCCAACCGATTATTAAAAAGAGTAAGAGATTATGCGGCGGTTTTAGGAGATGGCAATATTACTTTAAAAATAACGAAAATAGCATTAAACAAATTAGAAATTGATGATTTAGGGTTAGATGATATTGACAGAAAAATACTAGAAACCTTAATTATAAAATATCGAGGAAGACCAGTAGGAATTGAAACTATTGCTACTACACTAGGAGAAGAAGTAGACACCATAGAAGATGTGTACGAACCATATTTAATTCAAATTGGTTTTATCTCGAGAACTGTAAGAGGAAGAATCGCCCTTCCAGCAGCATATGAACACATAGGAGTATCGTACGACGGAGGAGACGATAATAATTATACACAATGCCATTTTTAAAACATAAATACAGAAAAAATAAAACATAACATATAAAAAATATTATAAAACATAAATAGAAAAATTATGGGAGTAACAAATGAACATTTTTTATTTAGTATCGGTATTATTGCTGTTTACAACAGCAATGTTAATAAAAAAAGTAGAGAAAAAGATTAATTTTATAAGTAGTTTTATCATGGCTATAATAGCATTTTTATGTTATCAAACTATCTTAGCATATTTTTTAGATTTAGTGAGAATACCAATTTCGCTTTTAACAATGGGAATTATTAATATATTAGTTTCCATTATTTTATGGAGTATTATTCTTCTAAAAGGAAAACAAATACAAAAATATACTATAAAGAAGCAAGATATTCTATTTTTAGGGATTATGCTTGTTATAAATATACCAATTTTATACAAAGAATTTGGAATGCTACATAATTTCCGCTATATTTCTACAGATTCTGTTATGCACTGTCAAGCAGCAATAACATTTTCAAAGAGTGATTTTTTACTAGACAGCATGACAAATTGGGAAGCTGTAAATCCAACTTTCATGATAGCTGGATATGTGAATAGCGGGATACTTATGAAAGCACTGGTGGGATTCATTGGAGAGTTCAACCTATATAAAGTATACATGTTTATGGATATTTTATATTATTTCATGATTGGATATATATTTTACATGTTAATTTCCTCTTCGGAAAGATGCAATACAAAATTAAAATATGGATTAGCATATATAATTTCCATTTTATTTATGCTAGGTTATCCTTTAAATTCTGTTATTACTGGATTCCATTATTTTACATTAGGAATGTTAGAACTTATTGCAATAATATATGTAATAAAAAGAATATATAAACAAAATGAAAAAACAGCCAATATTTTATTGTTTTTGTTAAACACAGCAATCATGCTAACTTATAATTTGTTTGCACCAATCCTATATTTATCTGAGTTTATATATTTTATTTATCAGACAAAACAGAACAAAGAAAAAATAATAAGTAAAAAATTTATTGGTAAATTAGTAATTTTATTTATTATTCCAGGAATCATAGGAGTAAGCTTTTTTATACTACCACGAATACTAGAAAATATTGTTTTAGAGAATCAACAACAATTATGGATTGATGGGTATATTTATATTAATTATTGGTCCAATATGATTCTTTTTGTACCAGTTGCTATTTATTATATTGTTGAAAAAGCAAAAGAAGGCACACTTAACATAGAAATTATTACCTTTTTTACCATTTGCTTTTTTACGTTATTATTCTTTTTAGGTTTGACATTGGGTTATGTTTCTACTTATTATTTTATGAAATTATATTACATATTTAATATGATATTGCTTGTATTGTTTTATAAAGGTTTGTGTAGAATAATAGATGCCAATAAAACAGGAAAAATAGTAGCAACTTGCTTGGTTATTATTTATTGTATTTTACTCCTTTTAAACTTAATATTTGTTAACGTAGGAGCTTATGATTTTCAAACATATCATGAAAGTGGTAAAACCATTTTTGATATATACAATTCCAATAAAGCAGTTATGAAATATATACAAGAATCCTTTACTGATGATCGTATGGATGCATTAGAATATATTTACGACAATTCTTTGATAGAAGGGCAAAATTTGTTGTATTTAGGAGACTATATTGATAATTTTCTATTTAAAATGTTTTTTACATACGAGAATAGAGAAGGAATTGATAGGAAAAATACAGAAGAACATATTCAAAAATGGAATCATGGTGAGTATGAATATTTAGTAGTATTTTTAAAAGAAATTTATTTACCATATTATACAAATGTATTAGACTTAAGAAATAGCAAAATTGTATTCGAAAGCACGAATTGTATTATTTACCAATATGAAAACTAGAAAATGGAAAGGAAAATAAAGATGGAGGCAGAAAAAACATCAAATAAAAAATGGAAAATACCAGTCATACTATTTGCTTTAACCGCAGTGGTATTTGTATTACCATCCGTCATTTATATGATAAAAAATAAAACAGTGTATAACTTTATTTGGATGTTTACTTACTTTTTTAAAGCACCGACCTCGAAAATGGATGGAATATTAAATGCAATTATGTTTTTTGGACTAATTTCTCTTCTTTTTCTATTGTATTTTGTCCTAGTAAAAAATCATGAAAAAGTCTTTAAAAATGTAAAAACATTACTTATAATAATTGGCATTATATCGTTAATATTTGTATTTGTTATTCCATATATGAGTTCGGATGTGTATTCTTATATTGCAAATGGATGGACAGCAGCTCATTATGGAGAAAATCCTTACTATGTACCTACAGGAGAAATAACACAGCGTACAGGAAGTTTGGATCCAATGTTTCGAAAGGTTGCCAATTGTTGGAGATTTGAACCCGCTATTTATGGACCATTGTGGACTAGTATTTGTACACTTTTGTCTGGATTATCCTTCGGAAATTTGGATTTAGCTTTATTAATTTATAAATTAGCAAATACAATAGTACATATTATTAACTGCCTATTAATTTATAAAATAACAAAGAAAAAGTTATTTGTTGTTTTATATGGACTAAATCCATTTTTATTATTCGAAGCAATTGCAAATGCTCATAATGATATTTACATGATATTCTTTATATTATTTGCTATTTACTTTATAACCAAAAAGAAAAATATTTGGATAGCAGTAGCCTTTTTAGCAATGGCAACAGCAGTTAAATATTTAGCAATTTTGCTATTACCATTTTTGATTATTTATCATGTAAGAGAAAAAGATATAAAAGGCAGAATAAAATATTGCGTTCTTGCTGGAATAGAATATATTGCTATTTTGGCATTATTCTATAGTATATATGTAAGGGACTTTCAAGTTATATTAAGTGTATTAGGACAACAAGAAAAATATAATCGTTCTTTATTCTTTCTATTGTACTACTTTTTAAAAGACAGCAACATGAATATTGTAACGACAATACAAGCTATTGTATTTATTGCCTTTGCAGTTTTTTACATCTATACAGTAATAAGACTATTGTTACAAAAAGAAATACATTTTCGTGGGCTTATCCGTAAATATCATGTAATACTACTTATTTTTACCTTTATTGTAATAACTAATTTTAATGCATGGTATGTAATGTGGTTATTCCCAACAATATTCTGGTTTAGAGGAAAATCTATAAAAATGGTTTTAAATGTGTCCTATGCATGCACCATTGCCAATATTATGAACTTTGCACTATTTAGTGAAGACGAATCTTTAGGCATACCTTATGTCTTTATAATGGTATTAGTAACAGTATTATTGTGCTTTGAAAAAAAGAAGAAAATTGTACAAAAAAGGAAGTGAGGCAAATATGAAATTATTAATGCATACATGTTGTGCACCTTGTAGTGTATACTGTATTGACTCTTTAAGAAAAGAAGGAATAGAACCAACCGTATATTGGTATAATCCAAACATACACCCATATATGGAATATAAAGCAAGACGAGATTGCTTAAAAGAATATACAGCATCGATTGGAATAAAAGCAATATTTGAAGAAGATTATGGACTAGATGAATTTTGCAAAAATGTAATAGGCGATTTACAAAATCGATGTGTAAATTATTGTTACAAAGTAAGAATAGAGCAAACTGCAAAATATGCAAAGGAAAATGGGTATGATGCTATTACTACTACACTATTCGTAAGTCCTTATCAAAAACATGAAGAATTAAAAAAAGTGTGTGAAGAAATTGCAAAAAAATATGGATTAACTTTTTTATATCGAGATTTTAGAGTAGGATTTCGAGAAGGACAATCAAAAGCAAGAGAACTTGGACTATATATGCAAAAATATTGCGGATGTATTTTCTCGGAGGAGATTAGATATTATTGCCACAATCAAGCAAAAGCAGATGTAGCAATGGATTTAAAGGCTATTAAAGGAGAAAAACCACAAGTAAAAAAAATAGAAAATAAAGAAGATTACATGGACTTACTTTTAGAAGCAGACCCATCAAAAGCTAGTATTATGAAGTATTTGCAAGATTCTGATGTATATGGATTAAAATTAAATGATGAGATTATTTCTTTGGCAGTAATTTTGCACATTG
>CAMMEP010000032.1 GCA_946495905.1 uncultured Clostridium sp. | reverse complement strand
TGCATATTGTTAAAATGAAAAATATATTTTCAAAAGTTCTTGAAATAAAGGCAAAAACACAGTATAATAAACATGCAAAAAGAAGCAAATATAAAGTAAAAGGAAGGATAATAATGTATAGAGACCATAATTGTGGAGAATTGAATATAAATAATGTTGGAGAAATAGTAACCATAGCAGGTTGGGTACAAAAAATTAGAAATTTAGGTTCTATGAAATTTATTGATTTACGTGACCAATATGGAATTACCCAAATTGTAATTAGTGATAATGAAGAAATGCAAAAGGCATCTAGTGAACTTGTAACAGAATGCGTTATTAGTGTAAAAGGTAAAGTAGTAGAAAGAAGTAACAAAAATACAAAAATACCAACTGGAGAAATTGAAATAGAAGCAGAAGAAATTAAAGTACTAGGTAAATGCAAAAATGTGTTACCTTTTGAAGTAAATTCTGAAAAAATAGGTGAAGCAAGAGAAGATTTACGTTTAGAATACAGATTTTTGGATTTAAGAAATGACAAATTGCATAAAAATATTTTACTACGTTCCGCTATCATGAAAACATTAAGAAGAAAAATGGATGAACTTGGTTTTACAGAAGTACAAACTCCAATTCTTGCAAATTCTTCTCCAGAAGGAGCAAGAGATTATTTAGTACCAAGTAGATTGCACGCAGGTGAATTTTATGCACTTCCACAAGCACCACAACAATTTAAACAACTTTTGATGGTATCTGGTTTTGATAAATATTATCAAATAGCTCCATGCTTTAGAGATGAAGACCCTAGAGCAGATAGAGCACCAGGAGAATTCTATCAATTAGATTTTGAAATGAGTTTTGCAGAACAAGAAGACGTATTTAAAGTATTAGAAGATATTTTCACAACAGTATTTAAAGAACACACAAATTGGAAAGTGGATGAAGCACCATTTAGACGTATTCCATACAGAGAAGCAGTGGAAACATATGGAATTGATAAGCCAGACTTGCGTAATCCATTAATCATTCAAGATGCAACTAAATTATTTGTAAATACTGAATTTAATGCATTCAAAGACAAAACAATAAAAATAATTGTAGTGCCAAATGGAGAGAAGCAAGGTAGAAAATTCTTTGATAGTATGACCGACTTTGCAAAAGAAGAAGTCGGCGCAAATGGATTAGCTTGGGTAAAAGTAGATAAAGAAAATGGATACACTGGTGGAATTGCAAAATTTATTACAGAAGAAATAAAAGAATCACTAGAAAAAGAATATAATGTAAAAGTAAATGATGCTATTTTCTTTATTGCAGATGAGCTAACAAAAGCACAAAAAATAGCAGGACAAATTAGAATAGAACTTGGCAAACGTCTAGATTTAATAGAGAAAAATGTATACAAATTCTGCTTTATTACCGATTTTCCAATGTATGAATTATCAGATGAAGGAACGATTGACTTTAACCATAACCCATTCTCAATGCCACAAGGTGGAAGAGAAGCGTTAGAAGAAAAAGACCCATTAGAAATATTAGCTTACCAATACGATGTAGTATGTAATGGCTATGAAATGGCATCAGGAGCAGTTAGAAACCATGATCCAGAGTTGATGGTAAAAGCATTTGAAATAGCAGGATATAGCGAAAAAGAAGTAGAAACCAGATTTGGAGCATTATATAATGCATTCCAATATGGTACACCACCACATGCAGGAGCAGCACCTGGCCTAGACAGAATGGTAATGCTTATTGCAGACTCTGACAATATAAGAGAAGTAATTGCATTTCCTAAGAACAAAAAAGCAAGAGATTTACTTATGAGAGCACCAAGCAAGGTTACAGAACAACAATTAAAAGATGTTCATATTAAGGTGGATGCAGAAAAGCTTTAGAAGTATTATATTGATTAATAAAGGGACACTCCTAAGAATTAAAAAATAAGCAAAAGGAGTGTCCTTAAAATTTATGCCTTAGGAAAGGGATGGAAATAAAAATGAGAAAAAAAGTTTTATTAGGTATGAGTGGAGGAGTAGATAGCTCCGTATCAGCTATTTTGTTACAAAAACAAGGTTATGAAGTAATAGGAGCAACCATGCGATTATGGGAAGAGGAAAGTAATAGTGAAAATGGTAATACTAGTACTGCTATTCAAGATGCAAAAAAAGTATGTGAGAAATTAGGAATAGAGCATCATGTAATTGATTTAAGAGATGAATTTAAAAAAAGAGTTATCGACAATTTTATATGTTCTTATCAATGTGCAAAAACACCAAATCCTTGTGTAGAATGTAATAAATTTATGAAGTTTAATGCTTTTTATAAGATTGCACAAGACTTGGAATGTGAATATATTGCAACTGGTCATTATGCTAGAATAGAATATTCAGAAAAGTATAACCAGTATGTACTCATGAAAGCAAAAGCAGAAAAAAAAGACCAATCTTACTTTTTATATGGAATAGATAAAGCAATTTTATCCAAAGTAATTTTTCCACTTTCGGAATTTACCGATAAAGAAGAAATTAGAAAAATAGCAGAAGAAAATGGACTAGAAGTTGCAAAGAAAAAAGACAGCCAAGAAGTATGCTTTATACCAAACAATGATTATACTAGTTTTTTAAAAGAACAAAGCACGGAAAACATAGAAAAATCAGGAAATATAGTGTTAAACAATGGGGAAGTACTAGGAAAACATACAGGACTAATTAATTATACTGTTGGACAACGAAAAGGGTTAGGAATTGCCTATAAAGAGCCGTTGTATGTATTAAAATTAGATACACAAAAAAATCAAGTAGTTGTAGGAACAGAAAAAGAGTTATATAAAAAAGAATTAATAGCAAATGAACTTAACTTTTTAGTAGATGAAATAGATTTTAGCAAAAAGATAGAAGTAGAGGCAAAAATAAGATACAGAGCTAAAGAAGCAAAAGCAACATTAGAGATTAAAGATGGAATTGCGAAAGTGATTTTCGAAGAACCACAAAGAGCAATAACTCCTGGTCAATCTGTAGTTTTTTATAGAGATAACATAGTAATAGGTGGAGGAAAAATTAACTGAACAAAATTTCGCAAAAACTATTGATTTTTTCTTTTATACATGATAAAATATTTACATAATTTTACAGTGAGGTGATTATATGTTTAACAAAGAATCTGAAAAAGAAACATTGGAAGCATTAATCGCACAAATAAACGAACTATTAAATGAAATAAAAGAAGAACAAAAAAATCTGAATCAAACAATAGAAAAAAATCATAAAGTAAACATGCAAAAATTTAATAGACTAATTGAATTTAATGAAATTTGTGACATGACGAATACCATATTCGAAAAAAGAATTTCTAGTATAGAAAAATTACTTTATGATGTTTTTAAAAGCTAAGGAAAAGTAGACGTCAAAGATTTATTCTTGGCGTCTACAAACTAAATATTTTAAACTATTTTAGTTTTTTATCAGTTATTATGATTATACAAATCTTTTAAAGAGTTTGTTAAGTTATATACTATTTCATTTGCTTCTTTAGGTAATTGATTTAAAATCTTTATAATTTTATTAGAAGTAGCAGAGTTTTCTGTATTTCCGAACAAAATATAGTCAGAAGTTACCCCAGTAGTATTACAAATATTCATTAATGTATTTAAACTAATAGATTTTTCTCCACGTTCTACTTGTGATAAAAACACCTCAGAAATATTTATTTTTTCAGAAAAAGAACTTCTACTTAATTTCATATTTTCACGTATATTTCTAATTCTACTACCAATTTCTAAATTATTTTTCATAAGAACCCCCATTCGAGAAATTTAACTCTTACAAATTATTTCTATAAAAACACTAAAAATTATAAAAGCTATTTTTGGACTGATACTATGACTTTTTATCATATATATTAGTGTTTCTTAGATAAAAACAATAACAATTAAAAGTATAGTAATAATGCGATAAAAAGTCAGTCGAAAAAAGTAAGCTAAATAAAAAATACTATTAGTATTATATAATGAATTCTATAAACATCAATATACAAACAGGGTAATAAAAACGTATATAAATAGGGTTGAATATGATAACATATATTCACAAATAGAATAAAAAATATAAAAATTGAAATAATAAATCAATAGAAAGGAGGATGAATATGGAAGAAAAAATATTACAAGAAAAATGCAATATGCTAGGCACTATTTATAACACACGACAGGAAGAATTGGGCAAAATAACAAAAGAATTAAAAGAGAAACTAAATCCTATTACATTGGAAGAAGTATTAGAAATATTAGCAAAAAACATAGAAGATACAGAAAAACAAAAAGAAGCAATACAAAAATTAAATTTACTAATCGAAAATGATGAGATAAAAATGGCAAGTTTTATAGAAACAGCATATAAACAAGGATTTAAGGATGCATTTCAGCTATTTATGGAATGTGAGAAAAAGTAAAAGAATATTACTCACATATTGCCTTAAGTAGATTTTTAAGATATAATACCTTCATAACAAAAATAAAAGGTGATTATAAATGAAAAAAGGAATAAAATTTTATATAGCTCTATGGGGAGCAAAAGCAGGAACAGTTTTGTTAAAAATATTAAGAAGAAATGCAACTTTCTTTCCAGGAAAATTTGCACTAAAAGTGTGTCCAGATTTTATTGGAAAAATAGGTAAGCCTAAAACCATAATTGCAGTAACTGGAACAAATGGTAAAACAACCGTATGTAATATGATAGAAGATGTATTAAAAGACAATAAATATGTTTTTATTGATAATAAGTATGGCTCTAATATTGATGCAGGAGTAGCAACTACATTAATTAGTGGTGCTAGTATAATGGGAAAAGCAAAAAACGATTTAGCTGTTTTGGAAGTAGATGAAAGAAGTTCACCTAAAATATACCCATATTTAACGCCAACATATTTAGTATGCAATAACTTATTTAGAGATTCGATGATGCGAAACGCACATACAGAGTTTATTTCAGAATTACTTACAAAATATATTCCAAAAGATACTACGCTTATTTTAAATGGTGATGATTTAATTACTAGTAATCTAGCACCAGAAAACAAAAGAATCTATTTTGGAATTGATAAATTGGATACAGATGGAAAAACTTGTGAAAATATAGCACGAGACATTGTAGTATGCCCAAAATGTAATACGAAAATAGAATATGACTATGTAAGATACAATCATATTGGAAAAGCCCATTGTCCAAAATGTGATTTTAAATCACCAGAAATAGACTATTTAGTGACCAAGTTAGACTTGAAAAATAGAAAAATGGTTTTACAAAATGGAGAAAGAGAAGAGGAATATGATTTAATCAGTGACAATATTATAAATGTTTACAACATTCTATCTACCATAGTTGTATTAAAACAAATAGGACTTGGCAGAGATCAAATCAATGAATCTTTGAAAAAGCAAAAAATAGTAGATACAAGATATAGTGAAGAGATGATAGATAATGTTAAAGTAATAACACATTTATCAAAGGGAATGAACCCAATTGCTTGCTCTAGAGTGTTTGATTATGTAAGAAAATATGAAGGAAATAAAGCAGTAATATTATTGTTAGATGATTTACATGAAGCAGCAAATGGAAGTGAGAACACAGCATGGCAATATGATACGGATTATGAATTCTTAAAAGATGAGAGTATAAAGCAGATTATTATTGCAGGGGCAAGGTATTTAGATGGATATGTTAGACTTTTGATTGCAGGAGTGGAAAAAGAAAGAATAGTATGTCAAAGAGATGAACTTACTGCAATCGATAGTTTAAAATTAGATGGAATTGAAACCGTGTTTATCTTACATGATTTATATTCTATGGAATTAAAGGAAGCGGCTAAGAAGAAGGTAGAAATTATAATAAGGAATAATGCTTGAAAAATAATTGCATTTTGGCGTTGTCAAATTTTATTTAAAACGCGGTTACATACACAAAGTATGCGCCCTTGCCTTTTAAATAAAATTTTCCTAGCCAAAAGTACAATTCTTTTCCAACCAGATTTGTGCCGTTTAGGAAGGAATGTGATAAAAATGAAAATAGAAATTTTATTTCCAGAACTATGTAATTTATTTGGAGATATGTACAATATGAAATATTTGAAAATGTGTTTACCAGATGCAGAATTTATTGAAACAGCAATAGAGGACATTCCTGCTTTTGCAAGAGAAGAAGTAAATTTAATTTATCTAGGACCAATGACAGAAAAAACACAAGAAAAAGTTATTGCAAAGCTATTGCCATATAAGGAAAAAATAGAAGAACTTATTGAAAAAAATGTAGTATTTTTATTTACTGGTAACGCAATTGAAGTACTAGGAAACTATATAGAAAATGAAGATGGTTCAAAAATAGAAGCAGTGGGAATATTTGATGTACATAGCAAAAGAGATATGATGCATAGACATAATAGCTATTTTGTAGGAAAATATGAAGATATTGAAATTGTGGGATTCAAAAGCCAATTTACCATGCTTTATGGAGATAATTCCAATATGTATTTTAGTGAGGTAGAAAAAGGAATTGGAATTAATAAAGAAAGTAAATTAGAAGGAATCCAAAAAAATAACTTTATAGGTACGTACTTATTAGGCCCACTTCTAATCCTAAATCCATTGTTTACCAAAAAACTAATTGGAAAAATGGGAGCAGAAGTTGAAGTAGCTTTAGAGAAAGAAGCAATGGTTGCGTATGAAGCACGATTAAAAGAATTGAAAAAGTTGTAAAAGTTACTAGCTATAAGTAAGAAAATACCTATTGAAAAATAAAGAAAAGTATGATATAAGTTATACAAAAATAATAGAGAAATAACAAAATAAAGCGAACTTAACAAAAATTACTAAGAATGAAGGGGTAATGTGAAAAGCATAAAGGAATATAATTTAGACGAATTACAAGAGGAACTTGTAGCTTTAGGAGAAAAGAAATATAGAGCAGAACAAATCTTTAAATGGTTGTATGTAGATAAAGTAAAAGAGTTTGATGAAATGACAAACTTATCAATAGAATTACGAGAAAAACTAAAACAAGAATATACCATGTGTAATTTTAAAATCCTAAAGAAACAAGAGTCTTCTGATGGAACAAAAAAATATTTATTCGATGTATTAGATGGAAATGCCATAGAAACCGTACTGATGGAATATCATCATGGGAAAACTATATGTGTATCTTCACAAATTGGGTGCAAAATGGGATGCAAGTTTTGTGCATCTACTGGAATAAAATTTATTAGAAGTTTAACTTGTGGAGAGATTGTGGAACAAATACTTGCAGTAGAGCAAGATATTGGAGATAAAATATCCAATATTGTATTTATGGGAATTGGAGAACCATTTGACAATTACGATAATGTAATGAAAGCAATTAAAATCATTAACAATCAAAAAGGATTAAATATCGGAGCAAGACATATAAGCATTTCCACAAGTGGTTTAGTACCAATGATATATAAATTTGCAGATGAAGAACTACAATGTACACTTTCTATTTCACTTCATGCAACAACAGACGAAAAAAGAAGCAAAATGATGCCAATTAATAATCGATATAACATAGAAGAATTAATGGAAGCTTGCAGATATTATATAAAAAAGACCAATAAAAGGATATCCTTTGAATATGCATTAGCAAAAGATAATAATGATAATTTGGAGGATGCGAAAGAATTAGTAAAACTATTAAAAGGAATGTTATGTCATGTGAACTTAATTCCAATTAATAAAATTGAAAATGGAGAATATGTAAAAAGTACCAATGAAAATATTATAAAGTTTAGAGATTATTTAAATGAAAAAGGAATTGTTGCCACAATAAGAAGAGAATTAGGCTCGGATATTGATGCAGCTTGTGGACAGTTACGTAGGAAGAATCTGAATGAAAAAAATTAAGTTTATTCTAAAAAGTATAAAGAAAGGTTAGGAGAAATCAATGGTTTTTGCTAAAACAGATATAGGAAAGATGAGAGAACTAAATCAAGACTTTTACTATATCGCACAAGAAACAGATGAACCCAAAATCTACATATTAGCAGACGGAATGGGACGGATATAAAGGAGGAGAAGTTGCTAGTAAACTTGCAACAGAATCAGTTACCAAATATATCAAGAACAATTTTGGAGATATCCTAAAAGAAAAAGAAGAAATACTAAAGCTTATCAAAAATGCTGTCGAATATGCTAATATGGTAGTATATGAAAAATCAAAAGAAGTAAAAGATTTAGAAGGAATGGGTACTACTTTAGAGGTTTGTTTAATATATAATAATAAGGCGTATATAGGACATGTTGGAGATAGCAGAATATACAGAATCCGAAAAGATGTAATTCGAAAACTTACAAAAGACCATAGTTATGTACAGCAACTAGTAGAAGATAAAAAAATTACAAGGGAAGAAGCGAAAACACATCCTAAGAAAAATATGCTAACAAAAGCACTAGGCTGTACACCATATGTAGAACCAGATTTAAGAGCAAGAAATTTCGAAAAAGGTGATATCTTTATTATGTGCTCTGATGGATTAACCAATATGGTGGAAGAACCACGAATTTATGAATTAATAAAACAAGATATAAATACAGCAGCAGATAATTTAATAAAAGAAGCAAATGCAGCAGGTGGATATGACAATATCACTGTTATTATTATATTATAAGAAAAATCGAAGATTTTTCTGTAATATAACAAGATTAGGTTTCCTTGGGACGTGCATATTCGCGAAGCGAAATGCACATAGGGCGAAGCCACCTGTCTTATTATAAATTAAGAGGAGAAGATTAGTTATGAACCTAGAAGGAAGATTAATAGGAAATAGGTATGAAATACTAGAGAAGATTGGCAATGGGGGGATGGCAACTGTATATAAAGCACAAGATACGGTGCTTAAAAGATATGTTGCCGTAAAAGTATTAAGAGAGGAATTTACAACAGATGAAGAATTTATAAGAAGATTTAATACCGAGGCACAATCAGCAGCTAGTTTAGCACATCAAAACATTGTATCTATTTACGATGTTGGAATGGAAGATAATATTTATTATATTGTAATGGAATTAATTCAAGGAAAGACATTAAAACAAATTATTGATGAAGATGGAGTTCTTCCTTGGAAATGGTCTTTAAATATCGCAATACAAATTGCATCTGCGTTAGAAGTAGCACATAAAAACAATATTGTACATAGAGATATAAAACCACATAATATTATCATTACAGAGGATGGAATTGCAAAAGTTACTGACTTTGGAATTGCAAAAGCAGTATCAAATTCTACCATTACTGCATTTGGAACGACAATAGGTTCGGTACACTATTTTTCACCAGAACATGCAAGAGGAGGATATACAGATGCAAAATCTGACCTATACTCTCTTGGAGTTGTTATGTACGAAATGCTTACAGGAAGAGTACCATTTGATGCAGATACACCAGTATCAATTGCATTAAAGCATATGCAAGAAAAACCTGTTGAGCCAATAAAATTAAATCCATCTATTCCATATTCTGTGAATAAAATCATTATGAAAGCAATGGAAAAAGATTTAAATTTACGTTATCAATCTGCGACAGAAATGTTAAAAGATTTAAATATGGCATTAAAAGACCCAGAAGGTGATTTTGTAAAAACATCATCCAATGATATGGCATATACACAAAGAATTGATACTATTCCAGAAGAAGTATTAAATCAAGAAAATAGAAATAGCGAAGAAGGAAAAAAGAAAAAAGGAAAGATTAGAACATTTTTTGCTAAACATCCAGCATTAAAAGTTATTATCATTATTCTTTTAATTATCTTAATTCCAGTAATAGGATTCTTTGGAACACAAGCAATATTAAGTGCAGGAAGGACAAGAGATATAGCACTTCCAAACTTTGTTGAGATGACAAGAGAAGAAGCAGAAATAGCAGCAGAAGAAGCAAATTTAGTATTAGAAATAACTGAAGAATTTAGTTCTGAAGTAGAAGAAGGAAAAATAGTATCACAAGACCCACCTTATACGGATGGCTACTTAGTAAAAGAAGGCTCTACTATAAAACTAGTTTTAAGTAAAGGTGAGAATATTAAAATAGTACCAAAAGTAACAGGAATGGCAAGAGAAGAAGCAGAACAATCTATTAAAGCAGAAGAACTAGAAGTAGAAGTGGTAGAAGAAGCAAGTGATAGAGTAGAAGCTGGATATGTTATTAGACAAGATCCAGCAGCAAATGAAGAGCTAAATGCTGGTGAAACTGTAACAATTTATGTAAGTACAGGAATAAAACAAATTACAATGGAACATGTGGTAGGTAAGACAGAAGAAGAAGCTAAGAAAACACTTACTGATTTAGGTTTTGATGTAACTGTAGTTTACGAAGAAGATACCAGCAAAGATGATGGCGTAGTATTGAGACAAAGCATTGATGTTGGAACAACCGTAGACGATGGAACAAAAGTAACATTGACGGTAAATAGAATTGAAGAAATAAAAAATGGAACGGTAAATATTAATCTTAAATCTTTAATTGGAGAAGAAATACAAATAGCTGATGATGGCATTACAGAAATCGACCCAACTGTTCAAGTTAGAGTAACAGTAACTTCTGAAGGAACAGAAGAGACAGTATATAATCAAGAACAAAGAAAGGATGTAACAAGTTTAAACGTCCCTGTGTCTGGAAGAGGAACGATTACAGTAAAAGTATTTATTGACGAAGTAAGAGAAGCACAAGAATCACTAAACTTAAATTCGGAAAATCCAGTGCTAAATATAGATTAAATAGAAAAGTAAAAGCAAAAAAGGTAGAAAAAAATTCTACCTTTTTTCTTGTATCTATGATATAATACTAAAAAAATGGAGGAAAAAGGTGCAAAAAGGAATAATTATAAGTAACATATCAGATTTATATAAAGTGGAATCAAATAATATTATCTATGATTGTAACGCAAGAGGAAAATTTAAAACAAATGAGATAAGTCCTGTTGCAGGAGATTATGTAGAAATAGAAATAACAGATGAAATAAAAAAAGTAGGAGTAATTAATAAAATAGAAGATAGAAAAAATTATTTAAAAAGACCCAAAATGGCAAATTTATCACAAATTATTTTAGTCTTATCCATGAAATTACCAAAGCCAGATTTATTATTACTAGACAAACAATTAGTATATGCAGAATATTTAGGAATAAAGCCAATTATTTGCTTAAATAAAATAGATTTAGAAAATGAAAACAAAATAGATGCAATTTACCAATTATACAGTAGGATAGGATATACCGTAATAAAAACAAATGCAAAAGAAAGCATAGGAGTTAGTCCTATAAAAGAATATTTAAAAAATAATATAACAGCATTTTCTGGAAATTCCGGAGTGGGAAAATCAACCTTAATAAATGCGCTAATTGGAGAAAATACAGCAGAAGAAGGAGTAATAAGCAATAAAAATAAAAGAGGAAAAAATACAACTACACAAGTAGTTTTATACAAAATAGAAGAAAATTCCTATCTAGCAGATACACCAGGATTTTCTACATTTGATATAAAAGAAATACCAAAAGAAGAATTAGCATACTATTTTATAGAGTTCAGGCCATATTTAAACAATTGTGAATATGGGGATTGTAGCCATATAAAAGAAGAAAAGTGTGGAATAAAACAAGCAGTAAAAGAAGGAAAAATTTCAGAAGAAAGATATCAAAGGTATGTGTCGCTCTGGGGACAGGCCTAAAAACGACAAGGTTGTCGTTTAGGGGACAGACCTACCCATTAAGAAAAAAGGATTTGCCTTTTGTAGAGTTTTACTTTGTAAATGTGCACGACCTAAGATAACTTAACCTTGTTGTATACGGAAAAAAGTGGACAAATACGCCTGTCCCCAATTAGGAAAGGAGAAAAAAATGGAAGTAGCAACATCAATTTTAAATGTAAAGAAAGAAAATTGTATACAAACTTTTTATAATCTAGAAACTGCAGGTACCGATTATTTTCATATAGATGTAATGGATGGAAAATTTGTAGAAAATAATACGGTTGAGTTAATGACTGAATATGCAGAATATTTAAATAGCATAACAAATATACCATTAGATGTGCATTTGATGGTAGAAGATGTGATGCCATTTATTAAAAGCTTTCTTATATTTGAGCCACGAAATATAACAATACATTATGAAGCTGGGAAAGAAGAAAAAGAATTATTGGAGTGGATTACATATATAAAAGAAAACAATTGTAAAGCAGGAATAAGTATAAAGCCAAATACAGAAGTAGAAAAAATATATGAAATACTTCCTTATGTGCATACAGTGCTTGTAATGACAGTAGAACCAGGAAAAGGTGGACAAGAACTTATTCCAGGAACAATTAATAAAATTAGAAAATTAAAGGAATATATAGAAGAGAACAATTTGGAAGTGGATATAGAAGCGGATGGAGGAATTAATTTAGAGAATATAAAGCAGCTAAAAGAGGCAGGATGCAATATTGTGGTTGCTGGCACTTGTATTATTAATTCTGAGAATTATAAGGAGACAATAGAAAAATTAAATTAAAAAGCAAAAACTATTATGTAACAATTTTTTAACTGAAAAAATTAAAAAAACTATTGCAAAAATAAAACCGTTAGTATAGAATAAAAATATACTTAAAGCATAAAATGACAAAGTACAAGGAGGTAGTATTAATCAAATAATATAATAAATAAGTGTGAGATTCTTTGAAACGAAAAAGTATTAATAATACCAAAAGTACTTTGGAAGTTTTAGAGATTAAGTAAAAACAAACAGGAAAAAGCAGAAAAATGAATAAAACATAAAGGAACAGGACATAATAAGGGAAAAAGTAATTATTCAAAAATTCGTATTTAAAATTTCTTCTTAGTAATACATATATTTATTTTAATACATAAATTGTAATAATTACTAAAAAACAAAAGGAGGAGAAAAATAGAAATGGAGAAATTAAAGAAATTTCAAAGAATGTCACAAGAAAAAGGTATTACATTAGTTGCATTAGTAATAACAATAATAATCTTAATCATTTTAGCCACAGTAGCAATAAATTTTGCATTTGGAAATAATGGATTAATACAAAGAGCAGAAGATGCAAGAGATTATTATGCAAATGATACTTCATACACTGACGAATCTATAACAAATGTGGAAAGTTATTTAGACGAAATTATAAATGGAGTAGGAAGCGGAAATGGTGGTTCTGGTGATGGAGATAATCCAACCACAGTAGCAGATGCAAAGCCAGCTCCAGGAGAAGAGGTAAATATATTTGAAGACACAACAAAAATAACCGACGATAGTGGAGACGAAGTATGGATACCTGGAGGATTTGGAGTCCATGAAGATTCTGCTACCGATGCTGATGATGGAATCGTAATAACAGATGGAACAAATGAATTTGTATGGATACCAGTAAATGATTATACAACCATGTATACAGAAGCAACTGGCACAGCATTAAGTGGTTCCTCAGCAGGAGTAACTGCAACAACAGATGTGTATAGTAAATTAAGAATAAGAAGCGGAGATAGTTTTACAGCCGGAATACCAAATAGTACAAATGTAAGAGAGCCAGACATACTTATTAGTTACGATACCAATGAACAATATTATAGCATTTTAGCAGAAAGTGCACAAGAAATGGCAGAAGATATGGTAGAAGAATATACGGCAACATATAATAGTATAAAAACATATCATGGATTCTATATCGGAAGATATGAATTAACGGGAACAGTTGAAAAACCAACTGTACAAAAAGAGCAAGCAGTTCTAACAAGTCAAAACTGGTATAATTTAAAGAAAGCATGTACCAATGTAGTAAGTACAGAATATGCACAAACGACTATGGTGTATGGAAACCAGTGGGATGAAGTAATGAGTTGGTTGGTAGCAACAGAAGGAAAAACAGATTACGAAGTAAATACAGATTCCAGTAGTTGGGGAAATTATAGTAATAGTTCAGGAGATGCAGCAATAGAAGGAGCAGGAAGTAAGCAAATCTCTGGATTTAGTGATGCATGGAGTGCGAATAACATATACGACCTAGCTGGAAATTGTTATGAATGGACCCAAGAGGCGAACTACACTACCTACCGTGTCTCTCGAGGCCGGCGTTTGCTACCGTTCTGGTTCGAATAGTCCAGCTTCGGACCGCCTCGGCAGCTACTATCCGTACCGTTCTGACAGTGACGATTCGAGCCGCCCAGCATTATATGTAGCACTGAACGCTGAATAGAAGTTACAGAGCAAATCAACATAAGCAGTTAACTATAAAATTATGCAAAATCAGAGAGAAAGAAGAATTATGAAATCACCTTAATGGTGTATTTCATAATTCTAGCGTTCGTGCATAAGCTTTTAGAGGCGAAGCCGAAGAAAAGCTTTAAGCAAGAACGCCTAAAACTATCGTGGTATACCACTATCGTGGTATATTTTTTTGCGTTTTTCAGCACTTCGTGCTGAAATGTGGAAAAATAGGTTACGTGAAAATTAATTGTAAAATGAACTGCTATATTAATAGGTAAGCATTCATTTATAAATAAAGAAGGAGTGGTATAACATGAGTTTTAAGAAAATAGTAGAAAGCTTGCAAAAAGCAGAAGAAAATGAAGGATTTTTAGTATTAATAAGATGTGGAGTATTTTTCTTAGGAGTAGGAAAAGATGCTGTAATCTTAACAGAAAATTTGGGAGTAACGAATACATGCTTTGCAGAAGGAATATGTAAGAGCAGTATTCCTGTATGTAAAATAGATAAAATGATTTCAAAAATAGTAAGTAGAAATATATCGGTTGTTATCTATGACTATAACCCAAAAGGATTAGAAAAAGATAAAAATAAAAAAGTGGAGTTATTAAGAAGAATTGTAATGAGTCCAATCGAAGAAAATAGAA
>CAMMEP010000031.1 GCA_946495905.1 uncultured Clostridium sp. | reverse complement strand
AATTAAAGATACTCTAAAAGCAAATGCAAAAGAGATGGCAGAAATTAAAGATACTCTAAAAGCAAATGCAAAAGAGATGGCAGAAATTAAAGATACTGTAAAAGCAAATACGAAAGAAATAGTAGGAATTAAAGATATTCTAAAAGCAAATGCAAAAGAGATGGCAGAAATTAAAGATACTGTAAAAACAAATACGAAAGAAATAGGAAAAATCAAGGATTTTCTAATAGTAAAAGAAGATGAGTTATTTAATAAAATAAGAGCCTTATTTGATGGTTATAATTCTAATTATGAAAAAGAAACTGATTTAGAAGTAAGACAGAAAGATACAGAACAAAAAGTAGGTATTAATTCTTTAAGAATTTCAATGTTAGAAGAAACTTCTAAACATCATACAGAGCAAATATCTAATTTGCTAGCAAAATAATTTCCCAAAAAGAAATGGAGCTTACTTATGCAATTTTTAAAAGATTGTATAGGCAAGCTCCATTTTGATAGTTACGATTGTATAGATGTAAAATCAAATTCTACACTGAATAGTAACATCTAGTAACCCTGATTGACACAAAAGAAAAAATAAAATTGTAAAAGCTAATACTTTGTGATATAATTTGAAAAAAATTAAAAGATATAAAAGATAAGAAATAAATTAGGTCTGTTCCCAAAACGACAAAGTTGTCGTTTTTTGGCCTGTTCCTATAACGACAAAGGAGATATCATATGAGCGATTTTATACATCTACATGTGCATAGTGAGTTTAGTTTATTAGATGGAGCAAATAGAATAAAGGATTTACCAGTTAGAGCAAAAGAGCTTGGAATGGATGCGATGGCGATAACGGACCATGGCGTTATGTTTCGGAAGCATTGATTTTTATAAAGCTTGCAAGGCAAATGGAATAAAGCCAATTATCGGTTGTGAAGTATATGTGGCACCACGTACCAGGCATGATAAAGATGCGGAAATTGATAGCAAATACAACCATTTAATTTTGCTTGCTAAAAATAATGAAGGGTATAAAAATTTATCAAAACTTGTTTCTTTAAGCTTTACAGAAGGCTTTTATTATAAACCTCGTATTGATAAAGAAATATTAGAAAAATATCATGAAAATCTAATTTGTTGTAGTGCGTGTTTAGCAGGAGAAGTGCCACAAGCAATTTTAAAAAATGATATGGAAGAGGCTAAAAGAGTTGCGAATTGGTTTAAAGGAGTATTTGGCAAAGATTATTATTTAGAAATTCAGAATAATGGCGTAAAAGAGCAGGTACTAGTTAATCAAAAATTAGTGCAACTTTCTCGTGAACTTGATATTCCACTTGTTGCTACCAATGATGCGCATTATTTAAAAAGAGAAGATGCCTATAACCACGAGGTGTTATTATGCATCCAAACGGGGAAAAGGATGACAGATGAGGATAGAATGCGTTTCGATACAGATGAGCTATATATTAAATCACAAGAAGAAATGAAAGAATATTTTGCAAATGTGCCAGATGCAATCGAAAATACAGTAAAAATAGCAAATGAATGTAATGTAGAGTTTGAGTTTGGTCATACCATTCTTCCTAATTATGATGTACCAGAAGAATTTGAAACACATTTTGATTATTTAAAGAAATTAACAGATGATGGAATTGTAAAACGTTATGGAGAAAATCCACCACAAGAAATAATAGAGAGAAAAGATTATGAACTTTCGGTTATTAATAAAATGGGATATGTGGATTATTTCTTAATTGTTTGGGATTATATCAATTATGCAAAATCAAATGGAATACCAGTTGGACCAGGGCGTGGTTCTGGTGCGGGTTCTATTGTTGCATATGCCATAGGAATTACGGACATTGATCCTATTAAATATGGACTTATTTTTGAAAGATTTTTGAATCCGGAAAGAATTAGTATGCCAGATTTTGACGTTGACTTTTGTTATGAAAGAAGACAAGAAGTAATCGATTATGTTGGAAGAAAATACGGACATGACCATGTGTCACAGATTATCACTTTTGGTACGATGTCTGCTAGAATGGTAATTCGTGATGTGGGTAGAGCATTAGATGTGTCTTATGCAGAGACTGATAAACTTGCAAAAATGGTACCTAATGAATTACATATTACTATCAAAAAAGCAATGGAGCAGAATAGAGAATTACGTGAGGCATATGAAACAAACGAAGAATATAAAAAATTACTAGATATTGCAATGGCGTTAGAAGGAATGCCAAGACAGGCTTCAACTCATGCCTGTGGTATAGTTATTACAAAGGAGCCAGTCGATACTTATGTGCCTCTATATATGAGGGATAATACAATTTCTACGCAATATATAATGACTACACTAGAAGAATTAGGACTTCTAAAGATGGACTTCTTAGGTCTTAGAACACTTACTGTTATCCAAGATACCAAAGATTTGGTAAAACAAAATAGAGGGATAGAGGTAGAGTTTGATAAAGATATGAATGACCCTAAGGTATATAAACAATGGCAAGATGGAACTTCAGTAGGAATATTCCAGTTTGAGAGTCAAGGGATGACAAACTTTATGAAGGAACTAAAGCCAGACTGTTTAGAAGATATCATTGCAGGTGTTTCACTTTATCGTCCAGGACCAATGGATCAAATCCCAAGATATATAGCAAACAAAAAAGATCCAGAACATGCAGTATATACCCATGAAAGATTAAAACCAATCTTGAATGTTACCTATGGTTGTATGGTATACCAAGAACAGGTTATGCAAATAGTAAGAGACTTAGCAGGATATTCTCTTGGTAGAGCAGACTTAGTAAGACGTGCCATGGGTAAGAAAAAGCTAGATGTTATGGCAAAAGAGCGTGAAATATTTATAAATGGTCAAGTTGATGATGACGGAAATGTGATAGTTCCAGGATGTGTACGTAATGGAATTAATGCAGAAGATGCCAATAAAATATTTGATGAAATGGCAGAATTTGCAAAATATGCATTTAATAAATCGCATGCAGCAGCATATGCTGTTTTATCCTATCAAACAGCATACTTAAAAACCTATTATCCAGCAGAATTTATGGCTGCAATGCTTAATAGCTTTTTAGGAAATTTAGATAAAATACCAGCCTATATAGATGAATGCAAAAGACTAAATATTGAAATCTTAAAACCAGATATTAATAAAAGCTATACAAAATTTACGGTTGATGGGAACAAAATCCGTTTTGGATTAGGAAGTATCAAAAACGTTGGAGTAGGAGCCGTAGATGAAATTGTTGCGGAAAGAAATGCAAATGGAGAATTTAAAGATTTTGCAGACTTTTGTGAAAGAATTGCCAATGCTTCAGTAAATAAAAAATGTATTGAGAGTTTAATAAAAGCAGGAGCATTTGACCATTTTGAACAAACAAGAAGAACCTTAATGGAATCCTTTGAATCCATTGTAGACTCCATTGCAGAAAGTAGCAAAAAGAGTTTTGATGGACAAGTTAGCATGTTTGATTTAGGTGGAGAAAGTGGAAAGCAGATGGAAGAGCTAAAATATACCTATAAAGTAATGCCAGAATTTACAGAAAGAGAAATGCTATCCATGGAAAAAGAAATGCTAGGATTATATATTTCAGGTCATCCATTAGATAAATTAAGACATCAAATTGAAATGCAAACGAATGTAAATACAGCAATGTTAAGACAAGCGCAAAACGCTAGTAGCTTAGATGCAGAAGCAATTGAAGGAGAAGAAAAAACATCTGAAATTGCAGCAAATGTAAGCTTGAATGAAAAATTACAAGATGGTCAATTTGTAAAATATGCAGGAATTATATCAAGTGTAAAAAAGAAATTTACCAAAAACAATAAAATAATGGCATTTGTCACAGTGGAAGATTTATATGGTCCAACGGAAGTAATTGTATTTGAAAATTGCTATCAAAATTGTTCCAATATTTTAATGGAAGATAATATTGTTTTAGTAGATGGACGTTTAAGTATAAGAGAAGATGAAGATACTAAAATTGTAGCAAGAGAAATAAAGGAATTTGGAGAGCAAAAGAAAAAAATACTTACTTTAGATATTACCAATATAAATGAGGAACAAAAAGAAAAACTAAGAGGAGCTATCAAATTCTTTGCGGGAGAAAGAAATAACATTCCAGTGCAGATTATCAATGGAGAAAGAAAAGACATGGCAGGTGGAATCTATCTAGCAAATGGAACTTTAGAAGAATTTAAAGACATCATAGGAGAGGAAAACGCCAAGATAGAGGAAGTATGAACACCATAATTACTGGATAATGGTTTTGAAATTAGTCTTGTCCTGCAACGGAAGTTTTAATTAAAATAATCTCACTTCGTCCCGACGGAGCTCCCTGCTTCGTTCGATTATTTTAATTATAAACTCCCTGCGCGGACTTTAAATGTGGATATACCATTATCCAGTAACCACCATAATTAAAAAATTTTTTTTATGTATTGAAATAATAGAAAAAATAATATACAATATAGTAAGAAAAATAAAAGGAATAGAATAATAAAGTTATATAAATAAAGGAGTACATGATATAGATAATGCATATCTATTTATATACTCCTTTTTCTAAATAATAACTCACTAAGTAATATATGTTGTGATTTACTTTGAATAATATTTAATAGTATATTATATTTAAGTTATTAGAAAAATAACAAAATAACGAAAACTACTTTCAAAAAGAAAGGTGATTTAAATGCCATATATAGAATTTAAGAACGTGGTAAAAGAATATAAAATGGGCGAGGTTTCCATTAAAGCATTGAATAAAACAAATTTTGAAATAGAAAAAGGAGAGCTTGTAGTAATAGTTGGCCCAAGTGGTGCTGGTAAAACAACCGCACTAAATATCCTAGGCGGAATGGATAGTGTAACTTCTGGTCATGTTATTATCGACAAAAAGGATATTAGCAAGTTTAAGAAAAAAGAGTTAACAAAATATAGAAGAGAAGATATTGGGTTTGTATTTCAGTTCTATAATTTAGTACAAAATCTTACAGCTCTAGAGAATGTGGAACTTGCTACACAAATATGTAAATATCCTCTAGATCCAAAAACAATGCTAGAAAAAGTAGGATTAAAAGATAGAATGAAGAACTTCCCATCTCAGTTATCGGGAGGAGAACAACAAAGGGTTGCCATTGCAAGAGCCATTGCGAAAAATCCTAAATTGTTACTATGTGATGAGCCAACAGGAGCACTAGATTACAAAACTGGTAAACAAATTTTAAAATTACTACAAGATACATGTAGAAAAGAAAATATGACAGTAGTAATCATTACCCATAATAGTGCTTTAACACCTATGGCAGATAGGGTAATTCATTTTAAAAATGGAACTGCATTTGATATAATATTAAATCAAAATCCTACTCCTATTGAGGAAATTGAGTGGTAAAATTAACAAAATAATTGAGTTTTGGCGTTGTTAAACTGCACATCGAAAAACTTCGACGTGCAACAAGCACGCCTCCAGTTTTCTCGTTTGTTTGCCTAGCCAAAACATCAATTCTTTTGCTAATTTAGTTAGAAAAAAATGAGGTGAGAAAGTTGAAAACCGCACTATTTAAAGACGGTATAAAAGAAATAAAAAATTCATATAAAAGATTTATATCAATACTCCTTATCGTATTACTAGGTGTAGGTTTTTTTGCTGGTTTAAGGGCGGCAAGTCCAGATATGAAGAACACACTGGACACTTATTTCGATGAATATAATGTAATGGATATACAAGTGATTTCGACATTAGGATTAACTGACGATGATATAACAGCAATTCAAGAAGTAGAAAATGTAGATATGGTAGAAGGTTCATATCAGACAGATGCAATTGTAGATATTGGTGGAGAAGAAGTTGTTGTTAAATTAGAAACATATTCAGACAGTTTAAATAAGTTAGAACTAGTAGATGGAAGAATGCCAGAAAATGAAAAAGAATGTGTTGTAGAATATACTTTTTTAGAAAGAACAGGACATTCAATAGGTGACGAAATAAAAATAGAAGTAGAAGATATAACAAATGATGAGGGAGAAGCAGAAAAGGTATTAAAAAATGACGAAGTCACAATTGTGGGTGCAGTTAAATCTCCATTATACATATCAACAGAAAGAGGAAGTACAAAACTTGGTAGTGGTGTAATAGATTATTATATGTATGTACCAAAAGAAAATATAAATGTAGATATGTATACAAACATATATCTAACGGTTAGTGGGGCAAAAGATTTAAATAGCACTAGTGATAAGTATACAGATTTAGTAAATGAGGTTGAAGATAGTTTAGATGCAATTTCAGAAGAAAGAAGAGAAGCAAGGTACAATGAACTTTATGATAGTGCTAATTCAAAAATAGAAGATGCACAAAAAGAATTGGATGAAGAAAAGGAAAAAGCTGAGAAAGAGCTTGAAAATGCACAAAAAGAAATTGATGATGGTAAAAAAGAAATAGAAGATGGAAGAAAAGAGTTAGAAGCTAGTAGAGCAAGTGCATATAGTCAGTTTGCTCAGGCTGAACAAGAGATAGCGGATGGAAAAGCAGAAATAGAAAAACAAGAAGAAAATTTTGAAGCTTCTAAAAAAGAAGCAGAGGCACAAATTGAAGAATATCAAGCACAGTTAGATACTTTAAATCAGACTAAAACACAGCTTAACAGCTTAGAAGAGAATTTAAATAGTGCGAAAGAGAATTTAGAAGCTTTAAACAAAAAATTAGAAAATGCATCAGAAGATGAAAAAGAAGAAATACAGAACCAAATAAATCAAGTTGAGGCACAAATTCAAACCTTACAAGGTACCATATCTGCAATAGAAAGTGGTTTGCAAAGTCAAGGAGTTACAGATTTAGACAAAACGATAGAATCATTAGAGGAAGGTATTTCATCTGCAAAGAAGCAATTAAGTGATGGAGAAAAAGCAATAGAAGAAGCAAAAAAAGAGTTAGAAGATGCAGAGGATGAATTAAACCGTGCAAAAAATTCTACATATTATACACTAAATCAAGCAGAAGCGGAACTTGATGATGGAGAAAAAGAACTAGAACAAGGAGAAAAAGAATTAGAAGATGCTAGAAAAGAATATGAAGAACAGATAGAAGAAGCAGAACAAAAATTATTAGATGCAAAAGAAGATTTAAAAGCAATAGAAAGACCAGAGTGGTACGTATTAGATAGAGAAACTAATACAGGTTATGCAAGTTACGTGCAAGATACGGATAGAGTGGCAAGCCTAGCAGAAGTATTCCCAGTTGTATTTTTCTTAGTTGCAGCATTAATAAGTTTAGCATCTATGTCTAGAATGGTAGAAGAAGAAAGAGTTCAAATAGGAACTCTAAAGGCTCTTGGATATAGTAAATTACAAATTTCTAGAAAATATATAATATATGCTATTTTAGCAACAGTAATAGGTGGAATCATTGGATTACTTATTGGCTTCCATTTAATACCTAAAATAATTGCAGATATGTATGCAATGGTGTATGAAGTACCAGAAGTAATACTACAATTTAATTGGGATATTGCGATACTTGGTATGGCGGCTGCAATAATATGTACGGTTGGCGCAACAATTTATACATGTGCTAAAGAGTTAATCCATAACCCAGCAACACTTATGAGACCTAAAGCACCAAAACCAGGAAAAAGAGTTATCTTAGAAAAAATACCATTTATATGGAAACACTTAAACTTTACAGCAAAAGTTACAGCAAGAAACTTATTTAGATATAAGAAAAGATTTTTAATGACAATAATAGGTGTTTGTGGTTGTACTTCATTAATTATTGCAGGGTTTGGACTAAGAGATGCTATATCAAACATGATACCAAAGCAATTTGGAGAAATAGATAAATATAATATTAGTATTACTTTAAAAGAAGAAAAATATGATGAGGATTTACAAACTTTAGAAGATAGTATATTAGAAAATGATGAAATTACAGATACACTTGGAGCTAATGTTCAGTCAGTTAATATAATAAAAAATGATAATAATCAAAGTATACAGTTAATAGTCCCAGAAGATGTGGATAAATTAAAAGAGTTTATAGTTTTAAGAGATAGAATACATCAAGATGAAACTTATACATTAGACAATTCAGGAGTTATCATAACAGAAAAACTAGCTGATTTACTTGAAATTAAAGAAGGAGACACTATTTTACTTGAAAATGCAGATGGAGATAGAAGAGAAGTTAAAGTAGCTAACATAACAGAAAACTATATAATGCATTACATATATATGTCACCAGAACTATATAACAGTACTTTTGATGATAGAATAGAATCAAATGTAATATATGCAAAAACTATAGATATGAATGAAGAACAAGAAGATAGCTTGGGAAAAATTTTGCTACAAGATTCAGATAATATATCAGGAGTAAGCTTTACATCAGCATCAGAAGATATGTTCACAACAGTAATGGATAATATGGATATGGTAGTTTGGATACTTATCATAGCAGCAGGACTTTTAGCACTAGTTGTACTATATAATTTGCTCAACGCAAATATTAGTGAAAGAATAAGAGAACTTGCAACAATTAAGGTACTTGGTTTCTATGATGGCGAAGTATATAACTATATTGGTAGAGAGACAATTATACTTACTATAATAGGAATTCTAATAGGACTATTGGGCGGAAATGTACTTACAACATATGTTTTAAAAACATGTGAGTTGGATATAACGATGTTTGATCCTGAAATACAAATATGGAGCTATCTTTTAGGAATAGTAATTACAGTATTCTTCGCAGTAGTTGTTAACATTGTAACATACTTCTCACTAAAGAAAATTGACATGATAGAAAGTTTAAAAAGTGTAGAGTAAGCTGTTGAGGTGCGCCTTGTTACTAGATAATGGATTTCAAAAAAAGCATGTCCTGCAACGGGAGTTCTAATTAAAATTATCTCACTTCGTCCCGACGGAGCTCCCTGCTTCGTTCGCCAATTTTAATTAGAACATCCCTGCGCGGACTTAATATTTAATATAATCCATATTTAGTAACGAGACGTCCAAATTGCTTAAAATTCCTTGACAAATGCAAAAAAATGTTTTAAAATACTATATTGTTAGAAACCTAACAATATAAATGGAGGTGGTAGGCATAGAAAAAGTTGATATTGGTAGATATATCCACATGTTATCAAGGCAAGTAAAAAGAAAAATTGATGAAGCAGTATCTGGTTATCATGTTACAGCTGTACAATGCAGTTTTATTCGATTTATATTTGAGAAAAATAAAACAGGTAATGTCTATGCAAAAGATATTGAAGGTAAATTCAATATGCGAAGAGCAACAGTTGCAGAAATTTTAAGCTTGATGGAAAAAAATGAACTTATAGAGAGAAAGTCAATGAAAGAAGATGCAAGACTTAAAGAAATTACATTAACAAAAAAATCACTAGAAATAAAAAATAGTATTGAACAAGAGATAAAAAAAGTAGAACAAGAAATAAAAAGAGGAATAACAGAGGAAGAATTACAAAGCTTTACTACAATATTAGAGAAAATGCTAAAGAATTTAGAAGATTAAATTAATCAATTTCAAATTATATCTAAAATAGTTTTTTTCAAAATATAAAATCATTGTAAATAGAAAAATAAATCTAATTTATAATTTATTAAAATAGTATAGATTAGATTATATAGTAAAGTTTAGGTAAATGTATAAAAAATATTTTATACATTTATACTTCGTGTTTATGTTAACAAAACAAGCAATTGGAGTCTGTCCCCAATTGCTGTGAGAAAGGAGTAATTAAAATGATAAAAAAATTAGCAAGCTATGTTAAAGACTGTAAAAGAGATTCAATTTTGACCCCTATTTTTGTTATTTTTGAAGTTATCATGGAAGTGATAATTCCATATTTAATGGCAAAAATAATTGATGTGGGTATTCAAAACAGTGATATTAAATATATCCTAGAAATAGGTATATTTCTAATTGTATCTGCAATATTATCACTTACTTTTGGTATGCTTTCTGGAAGATTTGCTGCAAAAGCATCAGCTGGATATGCAAAAAATTTACGAAAAGCCATGTTTGATAAGATACAAACTTATGCATTCGAAAATATAGATAAATTCTCTACATCGAGTTTAATTACGAGACTTACAACAGATGTAACCAATGTACAAAATGCTTTCCAAATGATTATAAGAATATTAGTTAGAGCACCAATTATGCTAATATTCGCACTTATCATGACATTTTCTATAAGTAGTAAACTTGCGTGTATATTTTTAGTGGCAATACCTATTTTAGGTTTTCTGTTAATATTTATAGCTAAAAAGGCACATCCGCATTTCGAAGCAGTATTTAAAAAGTATGATGAATTAAATAGAGTTGTTCAAGAAGATTTAGCTGGAATAAGAGTAGTAAAAGCTTATGTAAAGGAAGACTTAGAAAAACAAAAATTTAAAGAGGTAAATAATCAAGTATACACTATATTCAAGAAGGCTGAAAAAATAGTTGCTTTTAACTCACCAGTAATGCAATTTACAGTTTATTCATGCATTTTATTAATATCATGGTTTGGCTCACAACTAATTGTTGGTGGCTCAATGCAAACAGGGCAATTATCAAGTTTAATTACCTATGCTTATCAAATATTGATGAGTTTAATGATGCTTTCTATGGTATTTGTTATGGTTATTATAGCACAATCTTCCGCAGAGAGAATTGTAGAAGTATTGGAAGAAGAACCAGCTATTAAAAATAAAGAAAGAACAGTAAAAGAAGTAAAAGATGGATCTATTGTATTTGATAATGTAAGCTTTTGCTATAGTGATGAAAAAGATAGAACAAAATTTGCTTTAAGAAATATAAACTTAGAAATAAAGCCAGGAGAAACAGTAGGAATTATAGGAGGAACAGGAAGTTCTAAATCTACTTTAGTACAATTAATTCCAAGGCTATATGAAGCAACAAAAGGCAGAGTTAAAGTAGGCGGAGTAGATGTTAGAGATTACGATTTAGAGACATTAAGAGATAGTGTTTCTATGGTTCTTCAGAAAAATGTATTATTCTCAGGAACTATTAGTGAAAACTTACGATGGGGAAATAAAGAAGCGGATGACGAGGAATTAGAAAGAGTTTGTAAGCTAGCACAAGCAGATGATTTCATCAAGCAATTCCCAGCAAAATATGAAACGGTGTTAGACCAAGGGGGTACTAATGTATCTGGTGGTCAAAAGCAAAGAATTTGTATTGCAAGAGCATTACTAAAGAAACCAAAAATATTAATATTAGATGACTCGACAAGTGCTGTGGATACTAAAACAGATGCTTTAATTAGAAAAGCATTTAGAGAAGAAATACCAAATACAACAAAAATAATTATTGCACAAAGAATTAGTTCTATAGAGGATGCTGATAAAATAGTGGTATTAAATGAAGGAAGAATTGATGGCATAGGTACCTCAGAAGAATTATTAAAAACCAATAAAATATATCAAGAAGTATATGAGTCTCAAATGAAAGGAGAGGATGAAGAAGATGGAAAAGAAAACTAAGAAATCAAAAACAATATTTAGACTTTTAAAATATGTATTTACAACATATAAATTTCAATTCTTTATTGTTTTTGTTGCTATCATTATTAGTGCTTTAGCTAATGTTATGGGAATTCAATTTATTCAAAGATTAATTGATGATTATATAGTACCATTAATGGGAAATCAAAATCCAGATTTTTCATCACTACTTGGAGCAATTCTATCCATGGGAATTATTTATCTTATTGGTGTTTTAGCAACTTATATTTATAATAGATTAATGATTAACATTTCACAAGGAATATTAAATAAAATCCGTACAGAGATGTTTGAACATATGCAAAGTTTAGAGGTAGGATATTTTGATAGTCATTCGCATGGGGAAGTGATGAGTACTTATACAAATGATGTGGATGCCTTAAGACAATGTTTAAGCCAAAGTATTCCACAAGTATTTTCTGCAATTGTAACAATGGTAACGGTTTTAGTTTCTATGTTTACAACAAACATTTACTTAACTCTAGTGGTTATTGCGATGGTAATTATCATGACATTTGTATCTAGATATTTAGGTGGAAATAGTTCAAGATATTTTATAAAACAGCAAGAAGATTTAAGCAAAGTGAATGGATATATAGAAGAAATGATGGAAGGACAGAAAGTAGTTAAAGTTTTCTGTTATGAAGAAGAATCCAAAAAGAGATTTGATGAACTAAATGAAAACTTATGTGAAAGTGGTGCTAAGGCAAATACATATGCCAATATCTTAATGCCATGTATCTTAAATATAGGTAACTTAGGCTATGTATTAGTTGCGGTTATAGGAGGCATACTTTCGGTAAACGGAATATTATCTATTGGTAATATTGCAGCATTCTTACAATATGTAAAAGCATTTACAAATCCATTAGGTCAGGTTTCACAACAAATGAACTTTATCGTCATGGCATTAGCTGGAGCAGATAGAATTTTTAAATTGATTGATGAAAAACCTGAAGAAGATGATGGATATGTAACTTTAGTAAATGCCAAGATGGAAGATGGAAAAATTGTAGAGACAGAAGAAAGAACTGGATTATGGGCATGGAAACATCCGCATCAAGATGGAAGAATTACTTATGCAAGACTAAGAGGACGTGTTACATTTGATGATGTTGTCTTTGGATATACAGACAAAAAAGTGGTATTGCATAATATTTCTTTAGAGGCAAAAGAGGGACAAAAAGTATCTTTTGTTGGCGCAACTGGCGCAGGAAAAACGACAATTACAAACTTAATTAATCGTTTCTATGATATCCAAAGTGGAAAGATACGTTATGATGGGATTAATATACAGAAAATAAAAAAAGCAGATTTAAGAAGATCGTTGGGCATGGTATTGCAAGATACAAGTTTATTTACTGGAACCATCCGTGATAATATTAGGTATTCAAGACCAAATGCTTCTGACGAAGAAGTGGAAGCTGCTGCAAAACTTGCAAATGCAGACACCTTTATCAAACATTTACCACAAGGGTATGACACAGTAATTACGGGAAATGGAGAAGGGCTATCACAAGGACAAAGACAGCTTCTATCTATTGCTAGAGCAGCACTAGACAATGCACCAGTATTAATATTGGATGAAGCAACATCAAGTATTGATACGCGTACAGAAAAAATAGTGCAAGATGGTATGGATAAACTTATGAAAGGAAGAACAGTTTTTGTTATAGCACATAGACTATCTACTATCAGAAACTCTGATTTAATTATGGTATTAGATCATGGTAGAATTATTGAAAGAGGAAATCATAATGAGCTTATCGCAAAGAAAGGCATGTATTATGGATTATATACAGGAGCAATAGAAATAGATTAAATTTAATTGAGAAATTGGGAACTGTCCCTAATTTCTCAAATTTTTTTCAAAAACTACTTGATAAAAAATCATTTGTATAATATCATATATGAAAAGTGGAATATAATGTACAAAGGAGGAAACTTATGGGAAACATTAAAGTAGATTTTAAGAATGCACGAGTTTTTGAGAAAAGTGTAATGAAGTATGCAAAACAAGTTTCTGAAATACATAAAAAATTACATGGAAAAGCAGAAGATGAAAATGAATTTTGTGGTTGGCTAAATTTACCAACTGATTATGATAAAGAAGAATTTGAAAAAATAAAAAAGGCTGCAAAGAAAATTCAGTCAAATTCAGATATATTATTAGTAATAGGAATAGGTGGTTCTTATCTAGGAGCAAGAGCTGTAATTGAATCACTTACAAATACCTTTTTTAATATGCAAGATAAACACGAAAGAAAAACGCCTCAAATTTTATATGTTGGCAATAATTTAAGTACAAATTATATAAATGATTTAATTGATTATATAGGAGATAAAGATATATCGATAAATGTTATATCGAAATCGGGAACAACAACAGAGCCTGCTATTGCCTTTCGAATTTTTAGAGAAATAATGGAAAATAAATATAGCTTAAAAGAGGCAAGAAGTAGAATTTATGTTACAACAGATGCAAACAAAGGAGCTTTAAAAGAACTTGCAAAAAAGGAAAAATATACGACATTTGTAATACCAGATAATATAGGAGGAAGATATTCGGTACTTACAGCAGTTGGATTACTTCCTATTGCAGTAGCTGGAATTGATATTGATAAATTAATGGAAGGAGCAAGAATAGCTCAAGATAGATATTCGGATGAAAATTTAAAATATAATGAATGCTATAAATATGCAGTGGTAAGAAACTTATTATATGAAAAAGAAAAGAACATAGAAATATTGGTAACATATGAGCCAAAGTTGCATTATTTTATAGAATGGTGGAAGCAACTATTTGGAGAAAGTGAAGGAAAAGAGCAAAAAGGAATATATCCATCTGGTGCTGAATTTACAACAGATTTACATTCATTAGGACAGTATATTCAAGAAGGAAGAAGAAACTTGTTTGAAACAGTTATCAATGTAGAAAAAACTGAAAATGATATCACAATGAAATTAGAAGAAGATGATTTAGACAAATTAAACTACTTAGAGGGAAAAACTCTAAATTTTGTGAATAAAAAAGCAATGGAAGGGACAATAGAAGCACATACAGAAGGAGATGTACCAAATATAGTTATAAATATAGAAAAATTAGATGCCAATAATATAGGGCAATTAATATATTTCTTTGAATTAGCATGTGCTATGTCTGGCTCAATACTTGGAATAAATCCATTTAATCAGCCTGGAGTAGAAAAATATAAAAAGAATATGTTTCGTTTACTAGGAAAACCAGGGTATACAAAATAGTTTTTAATTAAAGGTAAAAAATTACTTTTAATAAAATATAATTAATATAAAAGGAGGATTCTTTTATGGATGAAAACAATATGGAAGAATTAAAAACAAATGAAAATGTTGTAAAGGAGGAAAATACAACAGTTAACGAAAATGTACAAACAAATGCAGGAAGCAATCAAACAACAGCCTCCAGTAGTACAAAAAGTATCAATGTATGTGGCTTACTAAGTTTTATTTTCTCAATGATAGGAATTATTATGTTTGGTTTACCTTGTGGAATAGCTGCAACTATCCTTGGTATTGTAGGATTAGCTACTTTTAAACCAGAAAAACATACTTCAAGATGGATGGCAATAACAGGTTTAACAGTTGGTGTTGTAGAAATTTTAATCATGGGACTATATGTTGCAATGTTTAGTTAATTTTAAATTAAAAGATAAAACTTTTTATAAAATAATTTTTTAAAACTAGGTAGTATGTATATTTAAAATATACATACTAACTAGTTTTTATAGTAAATATTAAAAAAACATTATTTAGTAATGATTATCAAAAAATTCAGAAAATTTCATTTGAAATGCAACAAAAAATGCAAAAAATATTGACATAATAC
>CAMMEP010000030.1 GCA_946495905.1 uncultured Clostridium sp. | reverse complement strand
CCGTCTGAAGCAGTTGTCAAATAATTTTTGACAACTGAATTTTGTTCCAATTCTAGTTCTTTAAAGATATTACTTAAATGATAACTTATATCTTGTTTTGATGTATTATACAATTCTCCTAATGCTTTTTGAGTTAGCCATAAATCTCCATCTTCAAAACGAACTTCAATTCCATGTTCTTTTTTCTGTTGTTCAAATATTAGAAATTCTGCTGAACTACTTCTTATATATAAATCTTTATCGCTCATTTTAAACTCACCTCTATTTATTTGCTATATATTATCAAACTTTTGTTCTATTGTCAAGAAATCTTAAAATGAAAAATGCTATATTTTTTTCTATGTTTATGGTATAATCTCTGTGGTGAGAATATGGGAAAAGATTTTTATGAAAAACGAAATTCAAATTATTGCTATAAAAATAGCAATACATTAATAAATAAATTAGAAATACAAGATGAAAAACTTTTACACAAATATGAGGCCAAAATAACTGCTGCTAAGCTTCTTGCTTTAAGACAAAAAGGAATTATTGGTAACTTTGATATTGCGCATTTAAATAACATACATACTTATCTTTTTGAAGATATTTATCCTTTTGCTGGTAAATTTAGAAATGAGAATATTGCAAAAGGAGTATTTCGCTTCGCAGAATGGGAATATATTGAACCTGAATTACAAAGACTTCTAGAACAATTAAAAAATGAAAATTATCTTAAAGGACTTAGTAAAGAAGAATTAGCAGAAAAACTTGCTTACTACTTATCTGAACTAAATGTTCTTCATCCTTACCGTGAAGGAAATGGAAGAACAATTCGAGAATTCATTCGAGAATTAGCTTTAAAAAATAATTATATTTTGAACTTAAGTAAAGTTTCTCCAAAAGATTTTTTAAATGCCAGTATAAAATCTATTGCAGATACCACCGATTTAACTAAGTTAATTCTTACTTGTTTAGAAGAAAAATAAGTGCATTTTTTCTTGAAATTACTGGACTTTTAGGCATTTTTGTGGTATAATAAATATGTAGGGTGTTTGAAATAAGAAAAGCATTTTGAAAAAACTACTACCTCTAATATGCCCATAAAAATAGATTTTGGAGGATAATAAAATGTTTAATGAAGAAGTTTTTAAATTTGATATTGATAATATAAAAAATGATTTAGCAATAGAAGGCATGACAATTAGTGATGAAGATGTGACTTTATTTAAACAATTTGCAAATGATGAAATTGATATGCCAAACTTAATTCAAACAATTAAAAATGAGATTTTATAATGTGTTGTAATATACTAAAAAGCTCTTAGATTTTTTTCTAAGAGCTTTTTATATTTATATTTTGCTACTATGACTTTTTGAAAATTGTAAATTTTTTTGCAGTTATTATCAACTAAACTTCTCTACATTTCACAACTAATCTTTGTGTACCATAATTAGTACAAGTAATTAATGTTAGTTCTCTAAAGTTTAGTGGCCTTCCATCTTCAGTTAATTGACTTGTACAGCTTGTATCTGTTGGCTCAACCACATATGTATAATACACCTTATATTTTACTGTTCTTCCAGTTAAGTCTTGTAATTCTACAATATCTCCATCTTCTAGTTCATTTAATCTTCCAAACATTTTTCCATTTCGATAATTATGTCCTACAATACAATAATTACCCACTTCATTTGGCATTAATTTTCCTACTTCTGGCCAATATCGATTTACTGAAACTTCTAATAGTTCATCCGATGTTTCCGATAAAACTGGATAACTTATTCCTATTTTTGGTATGGTAATAAATGCATCTACTGAATAATTTTGGCCATCTACTGTAATACTTTTATTAGAAGTGTCTTCTACTTCTATATCTGTCTCCTCTTCTGCCTCATTTGCTTCTTCTTCATTTAATACAATAATAATTGGATCATCTTCAGAGGTTTTTGTTGTTTCATCTTGTGCCTGTGCTAAAATTGCTTGTGATACCTCTTCTGTCTTATTTCTATCATATTCGGCATATATGTAATAAGAGGATAATAAACATACTAATAAAACAGATATAAAAAATTCTATTTTATATAATCTCTTTTTTCTTCTTAATTCTGGTGTAACATATACTTTTTCTTTAACTAAAATTTGATTCACTTTATTATCCTCCTTTCTTTTAAACATTACATAATTATTATAACATATGTTTAATAAAAAAGAAATAGTTTTTAACTTTGATTTTCCATTTTGGCATCTAACAAATCTGTCAATTCTGCAAATTGCTCAATAGTCAATTTTTCTCCTCTTATATTCTCCTCTAAGCCTAACTTTTCTAAAATTTTCTTCAAAGCTTCTTTATCCTTTATCATTCCTGTATTTGTTAAACTATTTAAAAGTGTTTTTCGTCTTTGCATAAAACTTGCTTTTATGATATTAAAGAACAATTCTTCATTTGACACCTTTACTTTAGGCTCTTTTCGTATTTGTAATCTTATTACTTCAGAATCTACTTCTGGTGCAGGAATAAAGCTATGTTTGTCGACAAATACCACTTCTTCTGCTTCTGCATAATAGTCTACGCTATAAGTTATGCTACCCGATAATTTATCTCCTGGAACTGCTGTTATTCGGTCTGCCACTTCTTTTTGCACCATTACCGTAATACTATCGATATCCAATTTATCTTCTAATAATTTCATAATAATTGGTGTGGTTATGTAGTAAGGGAGATTCGCTACTACTTTTACTTTTTGTAGTTCTCCCTTATTTTCTTTTATTAATTCTTTTAAATTAACTTTTAAAACATCTTCATTTAATAGCTTAAAATTAGTATATAATTTAAATCTATCGTTTAATATTTGAATCATATTTTCATCTAATTCTATTGCTACTACTTTTCCAGCATACTCTAATAGTTTAGAAGTAAGTGTTCCAAGCCCTGGACCTATCTCTATTATCAAGTCCTCTTTTTGTACATTAGATGCTTCTATTATATTTTTTATTACATCATCATCTATCAAAAAATTTTGTCCGAGCTTTTTATTAGCAGATAAATGATATTTTTTTAGTATAAATTTTGTTTCTTCTAAACTACTATTCATTAATGATTCCTTTCTTCTATATAGTGAAATTATCTTTTATTCCTCAATTTCTTGTTGTAACACTACCTCTACAACAGTTCCTTCTTCTACAGAACTTCCTGCTGTAATGCTTTGGCTTGTTACTTTTCCACTACCTGTATACTTTATATTTAAGTTTTTATTTTTAAGTGCTGCTTTTGCTTCTGAAAGAGTCATTCCTTTTAAATTAGGCATTGTTTGAGAAACTCTTGTATCACTATCTTCCGTATATAATTTTACAATAGATCCTTCTATTAACTCTGTTCCAGCAACTGGCATTTGCTCACTAACAATATCGTCACTATTTCCAGAAGTTTCACATTCAAACCCTTGATTTTCTATTATTTTCTTTGCTTCTGCAATAGTTCTATTTTTCACATTAGATAAAGTTGTTGTTTCTTCTCCTGAGTCATCACTTGTTGCAGTAGATGGAATTTCTAAATATGGTAACACTTCTGATAAAATTTGAGAAACAACTGGTCCTGCTACAGAACTACCACTATGGCTACCTTCTCCATCTAACCCATAAAGTGTTACTAAGATAACAAGCTCTGGACTTTCTACTGGGGTAATTGCTGCAAAGGAAGCAACATATTTATCATCTCCACTTGTATAATCTGGCTCAGAAGTACCTGTTTTTCCTGCGATGCTATATCCTTTTACCTGAGCATATCTACCAGTTCCACTTTCTACTACTGTTTCCAACATGTCTAATAACGTATCTGATGTTTCTTTAGAAATTACTTGTCTTACTTCTACTGGTTCTATTGTTGTAACTGCTCCTGTATCCGTATTTGTTATTTCTTTTGCAATTCTTGGTTGCATTAATACTCCATCATTTGCAATTGCAGCAACAGCAGTTACCATTTGAAGTGGCGTAACTCTAAATCTCTGTCCAAAAGACATGGTTGCAAGTTCTACACTTCCTACATCATTTAAGTTCCAGAAATATCCGGATCTTTCTCCTGAACTTCCCGAATCTCCTATATCAGCAAATCCTGTTGTATTAAAGAATCCAAAAGCATCATAATAACGATAAAGTGTAGCTGCTCCGATTTTTTGTCCTAATTGGATAAAAGCTGGGTTACAAGAATATTTCAACGCATCTCTTAAACTTAATTTACCATGCCCTGAAAGGTCGGAACAATTGATGGTTATTCCAGAAACTTTTTCATGTCCATCACAACTAAATACCCCTGCTGTATCTGCATCTGCAATTCCCTCTTCTAATCCTGCTGCTGCTGTTATTATTTTAAATACAGAACCTGGTTCGTAAGTAGAAGTAATAGCTCTATTATTCCATGTTTCTTGTAATAATGTATTTTGTTCTTCTGAAGACATATCTTCCCATCCATCTACTTCTAATGTAAATGGATTATTTAAGTTATAATCTGGATACGTTGCCATTGCTAAAATATCGCCAGTATTTGGATCCATGATAATAACATTTCCACCATCTTCACAATTATTTTCTTCACAAGCTTGTTTTAAATATTTTTCTGCAATTGCTTGTATGTTTGCATCAATGGTAAGTGTAATATCATTTCCATTTTGAGGTGCTATATAGGTTTCATCTTCATATGGAATTAAGTCTTGCACTGCATCTTGTGCAGAGGTAACTTTACCAGGTGTTCCTGTTAAAATATCATTCCATTTTAATTCCAAGCCCCACAAACCTTGATTATCGGTTCCACAGAATCCAATTAGGTTAGAAGCTAAATTATCATAAGGATAATATCTTTTAGTATCTTCGTCAATATTTATCCCACTATAGATATCATTCTCTTTCATCCAAGCTTCTAGCTCTTGTATGACATCATTTTCTACTTTTTTAGCAATTGTTACATTGGTACTATCACTAGATACCTTTGTTAAGGTTTCTTCATAATCCAAATCAAAGATTTCAGAAAATGCTTTTGCCACTTTCTCTTTAAGAGCCTTCGTTTTTTCTTCGTCTATATCATTACTATTTTCTTGTTCTACTACAATTTTGGTTGGGTCAATACTTACGGTATCTACTTGTGCACTTCTTGCTAATGCCTTACCAGTAGAGTCATATATTGTTCCTCTTTTTGGACTAATCGTTTTGCTAGTTGTAAGTTGACGATACATGGACTCTTTTAGTTCTGAACCTTGTACAATTTGCAGCCATCCTATTCTAAAAACTAATAATATTAGAATAAGGAAAAAAACAATTAGCATTCTTCCTAATCGATCATTTATACTATATATTTTTCTTACTTTGCTACCATTTTTGCTCTTATTAAATTTAGTAACAGAATTTGTTTTCTTTTTTTCCAATGTTTTTCTTCCTTTCAAAAAAGTTTTGTCATTTTTATGTATAATTATCCCATTTTATGGCATATATTTTATATGAATTCACATAAAAAATCAAGAAAAATCACAAAAAAGTTACAATTCACAACCACCTCTTGTCGGAGCAATGTATTTTTTAATTTTATGTTTTGGCCCTTTGGCTGCGTACAAACTGTATAAACTCCACTTACGTTTCGTTTGACAGTTTGTAAACTTGTCGGTCCCCACCTTAAGCACTCCAACATAAAATTAAAAAATACATTGCTCCGACATTTTAGAATAAGCTGTGACTTGTAACAATTGAAAAAATTAGGTCGTAACCTAACTGTTACAACCTAGTTTTTTTAGCTATTAAAGATAGCATCAAATTCTTCTCCATCAATTTTTTCTTTTTCTAGAAGAACTCCTGCTACACGATGAAGTTTATCTATATGCTCTTTTAAAATCTCTTCTGCTCTATTATAAGCATCATCTATTATGCGTTTTACTTCTTCGTCGATAACTCCCGCAGTTTCTTCTGAATATTCTTTCGATTGTGCAAAATCTCTACCTAAGAATACTTCTTCTTGATTTTGTCCTAAAGTAATTGTACCGACTCTTTCACTCATACCATATTTGGTTACCATTGCTCTTGCAATTTTTGTTGCTCTTTCGATATCATTGCTTGCACCAGTAGAAATATCGTCTAAAATTAATTTTTCTGCAACTCTACCACCAAGAAGAGATACTATATTTTCTATCATTTCTGTTCTAGACATAAAAGACTTATCTTCAGTTGGTCGATACATGGTATAACCACCTGCCATACCTCTTGGCACAATAGATATTTGATGTACTGGGTCTTGTGTTGGTAAAAATCTACTAACAACTGCATGGCCTGCTTCATGATATGCAACTAATTTTTGTTCTTTATCACTTCTTACTCTAGTTCTCTTTTCAGGTCCCATAGTTACTTTTACCATAGCATCTTCTATTTCTTGCATTCCTATTTCACGTAAATTTCTTCTTGCTGCTAAAAGTGCTGCTTCATTTAGAACATTCTCTAAATCTGCTCCTGAGAAACCTGAAGTGTTTTTTGCTATTGTTTTTAAGTCTACATCTATTGCTAATTTTTTCTTTCTACTATGAACTTCTAGTATTTGCTCTCTTGCTTTTACATCTGGACTAGAAACTACTATTTGTCTATCAAATCTACCTGGTCTTAATAATGCTTTATCTAGTACATCTGGTCTATTTGTTGCAGCTAAGACAATAACACCTTCATTTGCAGAGAATCCATCCATTTCTACAAGTAATTGGTTTAATGTTTGTTCTCTTTCATCATGTCCTCCACCAAGACCTGCTCCTCTTTGACGTCCTACTGCATCAATTTCGTCAATAAAGATAATACATGGTGCTTTTTTCTTAGCTTCGTCAAATAGGTCTCTTACACGAGATGCACCAACACCAACAAACATTTCTACGAAATCAGAACCACTTATGATAAAGAATGGTACTCCTGCTTCTCCCGCAACTGCCTTTGCAAGTAATGTTTTACCAGTACCTGGCTGACCTACAAGTAATACACCTTTTGGGATTCTTGCTCCCATATCAGTAAATTTCTTTGGATTTTTTAAGAATTCTACTATTTCTTCTAATTCTTCTTTTTCTTCATCTACACCTGCTACATCATCAAAAGTTACTTTATTTTTATCTGCTGGATTCATCATTCTAGCTCTACTCTTACCAAAGGACATAGTTTTACTTCCACCATTGTTTCCTTGTCCGCCGCTCATAAATAGGAACCAGAAAATTAAGAATATAATTAATAATCCAAATGGAGTAAGTAGACTTAAAATAAACATCCAGATTGATTCTGATCTTTCTGTAACAGTAATATTTCCAGCACTCATGCTTTCTTGTAAATTATCCATTAAATTATCAATGCTAGGAATATTAACTTGTTTAATAAAATTTTCATCCTTTAATTTTACTTCTGCTGTTGTTCCATCTGCTGAAATTTCTATTTCAGATACAGAACCTTCTTCAATCTTTTCTATTAATTCTGAGTAAGCAAGCTTATTGTTGCTATTATCCAAAATTGAAGTTAATAAAACTACAAATATAATACCTATAATTAGCCACATAGCTAATGTTTTTATTCCATTTTTCAAATTATTTTTCCTCCTTTTGTCGCTTTAAGGACTGGTCTTTAAATTTTACCTTTGAAATATACCATATAACTTTACTTATTTCAAGGCTTTTTTTAAAAGTTTTTTTGCGGAAACACTAGACGTTTACGGAAGGTCAGACTTAAGCCATAAAAAAAATTTTTCCTTTTTTTACATAGACTTTAATTCCTTTTCTAGGTGATAAGTATTTGTTTCCTATATTATTCTCACATAACTTTATAATATCATCAATATGCACTTTTTCTATTCCCGTAGTTCTACCATATACTTTGGCTATTGTATATAAAACTAGCTTTGATTTTATTATATAATCTAATTGATTGAATTTTTTCAAATCTAAAATTACTATATTTTCCTTTTTATTATCTCCACTAATTAGTAATTTTTCGTATTCTTTTTCCACAACTTTGTTTAAAAATTGTTCTTCTTGTGCTGCTAAATCTGCTAATCTATTAATTGTATCTATTATATTAGGATTATATTCTTTTTGTAAATATGGTATGAGAAGGTTTCTTATTTTATTTCTTGTATAAATGTTTTCGTTATTTGATTTATCATATTTTGGGTCTAATTTATTGTCTTTACAATAGTTTTCAATCTCTTCTCTTGAGCATTCTATTAGTGGTCTTATAAATTTTCCATCTCGTACTTTTTCAATTCCTTTTAATCCCGCTATAGATGTTCCTCGCATTATATTCATTAAAACAGTTTCCGCATTATCGTTTTTCTGATGTGCAGTAGCAATTTTATTTGCTCCAACTTTTTCTAACACTTCTTCAAAAAAAGCATAACGAATATTCCTTCCTGCTTCTTCCGTTCCAATTTTTAATCTTTTTGCTTCCTCTTCTACATTTATTTCCTTTATATATATTTCTACTCCTATTTTAGCACAAAAATCTTTAACATATTCTGTCTCTTCTTCTGCTTCTTTTCTTATTCTATGATTAATATGCGCCACATATAGTTTTATATTCCATTTTTCTTTTAATTTATTTAAAATAGTTAAAAGCGCTATCGAATCTGGTCCTCCTGAAACGCCAATAACAACTTTGTCGTTATCCTGAATCATATTATATTTTGTTATTGTATCTAATACTCTATCTTCTAACATATTTTCACCCCATTTAAGCCACACAAGCAATCGGGGTCTGTCCCCAATTGCTTACTCCCTATATTTATCAATATTAGCGAATTTCGTATAATTTCCAAGCCACAATAATTCTACAGTTCCTGTTGAACCTGCTCTATGCTTAGCAAGTATTACTTCTGCAATATTTTTCTTTTCGCTATCTTCGTTATAATAATCATCTCTATATAAAAACATTACAATATCCGCATCTTGCTCGATAGAACCAGATTCACGTAAGTCGGAAAGCATTGGTCTATGATCTGGTCTTTGCTCTGGAGCTCTAGATAGCTGTGATAATGCTATTACTGGAACTTCTATCTCCTTTGCTAAGATTTTTAGAGAACGGCTTATTTCTGCAATTTCTTGCTCACGGCTTGATCCTCTTTTTCCACTTCCTTGTACTAATTGCAAATAGTCGATTACGACTAGGCCAATATCTTTTTCAAGTTTCATTTTTCTACATTTTGCACGAATCTCCATAATAGAAATACCTGGTGTATCATCAATATATATTTGCGATTCTGACAATATTCCAGATGCTTCTGCAAGTTTAGCCCAATCTTCATCCTCCAAGGTTCCTGTTCTTACTTTATTACTATCTACCATTGCCTCTGAGCATAAGATTCTGTTTACCATTTGTTCTTTTGACATCTCCAAGCTAAAAATAGCAACTGGCGTATTTGCTCTTACTGCTGCATTAGTAGCAATATTTAAAGCAAATGCTGATTTTCCCATTGCAGGTCTTGCAGCAACCAAAATTAAATCGGATTTATGAAGTCCTGCTGTTCGATAATCTAAGTCTGCAAATCCAGTAGGGACACCTGTAATATGTTGTTTTCTATTATATAATTGTTCTAACTCTGTAAAAGTATCTACTAAAATGTCTTTTATTGAACTATACCCCTTCTGATTTTTCTTTTGCATTACTTCAAAAATCTTCTTTTCAGAAGTATCAATTATATTTTCTACTTCTTGTGTTGGGTCATATCCAAGAGTTATAATGTCATTCGCAGTTTTAATTAGATTTCTTAATATTGACTTTTCTTCTACAATTTTAATATATTGCTCTACATTAGAGGTTGTTGGAACCTTATCTGGAAGTTCTGCAATATACTCTAGTCCTCCAACTGCTTCTAATTTTCCCATACTAGATAATTCTGACTTTAGAGTAATAATGTCAATAGGCTCACTTCTATTGTATAAATTCATGATTGCTGTGTATATTATTCTATTATCTTCTCGATAAAAATCTTCTTCCTTTAATACCTCTACTGCAGCAGAAACAGCATCTTTGTCGGTAAGCATACTACCAATTACGGCTTGCTCTGCTTCTGTATCATTTGGTGGTACTTTTCCTAGTTCCATTTCTATCTCAGTCCTTCCCTATTGCAAAAATTTAGAATATCCATTTTCTAGCCACTAATTACTTCCACCTTTAAATTTGCAATAACTCCTTCAAATAATTTAATGGAAACATTAAAGCTTCCTAATGTTTTTATGGTTTCCTTTAATTCTATTTTCTTTTTATCTACTTCAAAATTATATTGTGATTTTAAATTATCTGAAATTTCTTTGCTTGTTACTCCTCCAAATATTTTTCCATTTTCTCCTGCTTTTACTTTTATTTTTAGTAAAATACCTTTTAGCTTTTTAGCAAGTTCTTCTGCACTTTGTTTTTCTAAATCCTTACGATAGCTTGCTGCCTCTTTTTTATTATTTAGTTTAGTCATATTCTCTGCATTTGCTTCTACTGCTAACTTTTTAGGAATAAGATAATTTCGTGCATAACCATCAGATGCATTTATTACTTCATCTTTCTTTCCTACCCCTTTTATATTGTCTAACAAAATAACTTTCATTTTGCTACCTCCTTTTTATTATTTGTCAACTGTTAGATTTGCTCACTAAAATACTCATTAATCCTATTCATAAGTTCTTGTTTCACTTCATAAATGTCCATACCTTCTACTTGTGCTCCTGCTAAGGTTATATGTCCGCCTCCACCAAGCTTTTCTAGAATTACTTGCACATTAATATCCCCTATGGAACGTCCACTGATACATATTTTATTATCCAATTTTCCTAGTACAAAAGATGCCGTAATATTACTGATTGTAAGTAATTCATCTGCTGCTTTTGCACAAACTATATTGGCATCTTCATCCTCTTCTTCATAAATAGAAATTGCAATACTGTCATAAACAATTTCTGCTTTTCCAATGATATTAGATATTTTATTATAGGTATCAAAATCACTTTGAAACCATTTTTTTACTTTTATAATGTCAACACCACATTTACGTAAATAAGCTGCTGCTTCAAAAGTTCTTACACCTGTTTTAAATGTAAAGCTTTTGGTATCCATCATAATTCCCGCATATAAAGCTTCTGCTTCTATATTTGTTAATGCAACTTCTTGTTGTGCATATTCTACTAATTCTGTAACAAGTTCAGAGGCAGAAGAAGCATATACTTCATGGAAGGTAAGCATTGCATTTTCAATATAGTCTGGACTTCTTCTATGGTGATCAATAACAATTACCTTTTTGGCTTTTGTCAATAATTCTGGAGATTCTACATAATTCTTCTTGTTGGTGTCTACTACAACCAATAAGGTATCTTCATCTATTTGTGATACAGCATCTTGTGGTTCTAAAATTAAATTTTCATATTCTTCAATCTCTTTTATTTCATTTAAAAAAGTAACTAGATTTTCTCCTTTTGGATTTAGAACAATATAAGCATCTTTTCCTAAGGTCTTTGTTAAACGATAAATTCCCATACTAGAACCGATACAATCCATATCTGAATTGCTATGTCCCATTATCATAACCTTACTAGATTCCTCAATTACTCCTTCTAAGGCATGTGCTATAATTCTTGCTTTTACTTTAGTTCTTTTCTCTAATTCCTGTGTTCTACCTCCAAAGAAAGTATATTTATCTCCTTCATGGATAACCGCTTGGTCTCCTCCACGTCCTAATACAATGTCTAAAGCTGCTTGTGCTGTTTTGTATTTTTCCAAATTGCTATTTCCATCATTAGATATTGCAATACTTAATGTAAATTGCATTTTATCGGATGGCTGTAAATCTTTGATAGTATCTAAAATATCAAATTTTCTGTCTTCTATTTCTTTCATATATTGTTTTTCAAAAATACATACAAAGGTATCTCTTTCAGATTTTAGGATAAGCCCCTTAAATTCAGATGCCCAGTCATATAATTTCTTTTCTATTTCTGCCATTAATCCTGTTTTGTCACTATCTTCTAACCTTTGGCTTATTTCTTCATAATTATCTATCATTATAATTCCAATGTACATGTCTTTGTTGTCAAATAGATTTTCAAGTTCTACTAGTTTTGTATCATCTACAAAATAAATAGTAATAATATACTCATCTTTTAATGGCATATAATCACCATATAATTTGTATGTCTTTTTATCTATTTGTATTTCATCATAAATTTTTTCTTTTTTATCGTTGTTTTTTATCTCTAGTTTTACATTATTGATAATATTGGTTAAATAATTGTTAATATCGATATTTGCAAATTCTTGATTGAATTTTGTATTTCGAAAGATTAGATTTCCATTTGTTTCTGCTATTACCAATGGAAATGGTGAATTTACTAGAGCAATTTTTGCTACTTTGTCTAAGCTAAATGTTAAATTTTTTATATGCTCTGTAAGTTCTTCTTGTCTTTTATTATTTGTCCAATAAGCATACATAACAAGTAAAATGTATATGATAACAGATGGTATAATAAGCCAATGGTTATAGATACATATTACAACTAATAAAATAGCAATAATCGCTAAATATATTTTTGTTTTTGATACGATTTTATCTAAAACTTTTTTACTATGGTTCATAAAAACTCCTATTTTAATAATGGTACGTTTTACTTGAACTTTTTCTTTGAAAAAACTCTACTAAAACAGTATATATTATACTATTTTAATAGAGTTTTTGTCAAGTAGACATAATTTAATTGATGTGTGTTTTAAAAGAAGTGCCATTGGTGAAAGACCCAATGACACTTTTTAATTATTCTTCTTCTACACTTTCTTGTTTTTCCGTGTTAATATGAAGATTTTTGTATTTTGCTAAACCAGTACCTGCTGGAATTAGTTTTCCGATTATAACATTTTCTTTTAGTCCGATTAATTCATCTACCTTACCCTTAACAGCTGCTTCTGTAAGAACTCTTGTTGTTTCTTGGAAAGATGCTGCTGATAAGAAGCTCTCTGTTGCAAGAGACGCTTTTGTAACTCCAAGTAGAACACGTTTATATGTTGCTGGTCTTCCACCTTCAGCAATAACTTTTTCATTTGCATCTTCTACCTCGTATACATCTACAAGTGAACCTGCAAATAATGGTGTATCTCCATTGTCTTCTACTCTTACTTTTTTAAGCATTTGTCTTGCAATAACTTCAACGTGCTTATCATTGATATCAACACCTTGGTTTCTATATACTTTTTGTACTTCTTGTACTAGATATAAGTAAACTCCCTCTGGTCCATTTATGCTTAAGATTTCATTTGGATTGATAGAACCTTCTGTAATTGGAGCTCCCGCTTTTATTTCGTCTCCTTCTCTTACACGAAGTTTAGAGCCAAATGGTATTGTATATTTCTTAGCGTCGTCTTTTCCTGTAACAGTAACTTCTTTTCTATTTTTGTCATCAGAAATACTAATTGTACCATCAATTTCTGAAATAATAGCAAGTCCCTTTGGTTTACGAGCTTCAAATAGCTCCTCAACCCTAGGAAGACCTTGTGTAATATCGGCAACACCTGCGACACCACCAGAGTGGATAGTTCTCATAGTAAGCTGTGTACCAGGCTCACCAATTGATTGTGCTGCAATAATACCAACAGATTCTCCTATATTTACTTCTTCACGTGTAGCTAATCCCATACCATAACATTTAGCACAAACACCATGTTTTGTTCTACATTCAAGTACAGAACGAACTTTAACACTTGTGATTCCTGCTTCTACTATTTTATCTGCAATATTTTCAGTAATTAATGTATTCTTATCCACAATTAGTTCTTTTGTTTGTGGATTATATATATCTTCTAGTGGATATCTACCAAGTAATCTTTCTTCCATTTTTTCTACTACTTGATTTCCATCTTTAATATCAGATACTTCTATTCCTTTTGTTGTTCCACAATCATGCTCTCTAACAATAATATCTTGTGATACGTCAACAAGTCTTCTTGTTAAGTATCCAGAGTCTGCTGTTCTTAAAGCTGTATCTGCTAAACCTTTTCTAGCACCGTGTGCTGAAATGAAGTATTCTAGTGGATCTAGACCCTCTCTAAATGATGATGTAATAGGTATTTCAACTGTTTTACCTGTTGTAGATGCCATAAGTCCACGCATACCAGCAATTTGTCTTAATTGGTTTAAGTTACCTCTAGCTCCAGATTCTGACATCATATAAACTGGGTTCATTTTTTCAAAGTTATCTTTCATTGCATCTGTAACTTTATCGGTTGCTTCTTCCCAAATTTTAATTACAGAATTATATCTTTCTTCATCTGTTATTAAACCACGTCTATATTGTTTTGTAACATTATCTACTTGTGCCTGAGCATCTGCTAATATTTGCTTTTTAGCTGGTGGCACTTTAACATCATCAACGGATACTGTAATACCAGCGGTTGTAGAGTATTTGTATCCTGTTGCTTTAATATAGTCTAGAAGCTCAGCAGTTTTGCTTAAACCATGTTTATTAATACATTTTGCAATGATTTTTCCAAGATTTTTCTTCATTACAGTAAAGTTTAATTCTGGTTCAAACATAGTATCTGGATTACTTCTATCTACAAAGCCTAAATCTTGTGGTATTCCTTGATTATATATTAATCTACCAACTGTTGTTTTTACTATTTTGCTCTTTTCTTCCCCATCTATTGTTTTAGTAATACGTACATTAACCATAGCATGCATTCCTAAGTCATGGTTAACATTTGCCATTATAGCTTCTTCTGGTGAAGAATAATATCCACCTTCTCCTGGTTCTCCTTCTACTTCCATTGTTAGATAATAAGCACCAAGTATCATATCTTGTGTAGGTACTGTAACTGGCTTACCATCTTGTGGTTTTAAAAGGTTATTAACAGAAAGCATTAAATATCTTGCTTCTGCTTGTGCTTCTGGCGATAATGGTAAGTGAATAGCCATTTGGTCACCGTCGAAGTCAGCATTGAAAGCTGTACAAACTAATGGATGAAGCTTTATTGCTCTACCTTCTACTAATACTGGTTCAAATGCTTGAATACCAAGTCTATGTAGTGTAGGAGCACGGTTTAACATTACTGGATGATCTTTGATAACATCCTCTAAGATATCCCATACTTCTGGACGTAATCTTTCTACCATTCTTTTTGCGTTTTTAATATTATGTGCAATTCCACGTCCAACTAGTTCTTTCATAACAAATGGTTTGAATAATTCAACTGCCATTTCTTTTGGAAGTCCGCATTGATAGATTTTAAGTTCTGGTCCAACAACGATAACTGAACGTCCAGAATAGTCAACACGTTTTCCAAGTAAGTTTTGTCTAAATCTACCTTGTTTTCCTTTTAATAAATCTGATAATGATTTTAAAGGTCTATTTCCAGCTCCTGTTACTGGTCTACCTCTTCTTCCATTATCTATTAGGGCATCTACAGATTCTTGTAACATTCTCTTTTCATTTCTTACAATTATTTCTGGTGCACCTAATTCTAGTAATCTTTTTAATCTGTTATTTCTATTAATAACTCTTCTGTATAAATCATTTAAGTCTGATGTAGCAAACCTACCACCATCTAATTGAACCATTGGTCTTAAATCTGGTGGAATAACTGGTATAACGCTCATAATCATCCATTCAGGTCTATTTCCTGATAATCTAAATGATTCAACAGTATCTAATCTTTTTACAAGTTTTGCTTTCTTTTGCTCACTTGCTTTTTCTAATTCTTTTTTCAATTTTGCAGATAACTTATCTAGGTCAATTTCTTCTAGTAAAGTTCTAATAGCCTCTGCTCCCATTTCTGCTTTGAAAGAACCTTTTCCATATTTTTCTTCTGCCTCATGATATTCTTTTTCTGTTAGTACTTGTGCTTTTGTAAGACCAGAAGTACCTTTATCAGTAACGATATAGGATGCAAAATAGATAACTCTTTCTAAGCTTCTTGGTGACACATCTAACATAAGTCCTATTCTACTTGGTATTCCTTTAAAATACCAAATATGTGCTACTGGTGCTGCAAGTTCAATATGTCCCATTCTTTCACGTCTAACTTTTGCTTTTGTAACTTCAACACCACATCTGTCACAAACTATTCCTTTATATCTAACTCTTTTATATTTACCACAATGACATTCCCAATCTTTTGTTGGTCCGAATATTCTCTCACAGAACAAACCATCTCTTTCTGGTTTTAAGGTTCTGTAATTTATAGTCTCTGGTTTTTTTACTTCACCTTTTGACCATTCTCTTATTTTTTCATCTGATGCTATCCCTATTTTGATTTTATCAAATATCTCTAATTCGTCCACGCGGTTTAGCCCCCTTAAAATTTTATTTGCTTGAAAGAAATCCCTTTCTTTCCCTTTTCTCATAATAGCCAGTATATAAACAAACACCGCTGTACAATTTCTTTTGCAATTTATATACTTCTACTATGAAGGCTATTTAATTAAATTTTATTCTATAATATCTTCGTCATTAAGAAGATTATCCTCTCCCAAGTCCGTATCTCCAAGCATTATCTCGTCATCTGATAATTCTTCGAATAAAGCTTCGTCATCTTCTTGTTCTTCATCCGCTAAAACAGCTTCTTCTTCGTAACCATCATGAAGATCATTCATATCAAGCACATCAGTTCCTGCTTTTTTATCGTCGATGTTAAAATCAATTCCGTCATCTATATTTTCTTTTAGTTCTAACTCTTCATTATCTGGCGATAATAATCTTATATCTAGACCTAATGCTTGAAGTTCTTTGATTAATACTTTAAATCCTTCTGGAACTCCTGGTTCTGGAACATTTTCACCTTTAACGATTGCTTCATATGTCTTAACACGTCCTACTGTATCATCTGATTTTACAGTAAGCATTTCTTGTAATGTGTATGCTGCACCATAAG
>CAMMEP010000029.1 GCA_946495905.1 uncultured Clostridium sp. | reverse complement strand
ATCATTTGCATGTACATCTGCTCCTGCTTCAAGTAATAACTTTACTACTTCTATATGGCCATTCTCTGCTGCCATTTGAAGTGCATAATCATCATCTGCATGTACATCTACTCCTGCTTCAAGTAGTAGCTTTACTACTTCTGTATAGCCATTCTCTGCTGCCGTTCGAAGTCCATAATCATCATCTTCCTGTACATCTACCCCTGCTTCAAGTAATAGCTTTACTACTTCTGTATGACCTTGTTCTGCTGCATATCGAAGGGCATACTCGTCATCTGCATGAAAATCTGCTCCATTTTCAAGTAATAACTTCACTATATCAACATTACCATTTCCTGCAGAAATTCGAAGTGCATACTCGTTATCCGTGTGGATATTTACTCCTGCTTCAACTATCAATTTTACAATTTCAGTGTAATTTTCACTTACTGCACATTTAAAAGCTCTCTCGAGATTTTCATCTACTAACATCAGCAATAGTTTAACAAAATTAATATTTCCTTCACCTATTGCTGTTTCAAGAAATGCTCTAGCTAATTTTATAGTATTTTCGTCCTGCCGCATTTCTTTCAATAAAGCTTTAACATTAACATTATTATCCATACTCTTTTCCTCCTTAAAATTTTATAGTTGGATAAATTGTAACCAGTTGCAATGGTATTATATCATGATTTTATGTTGATTACAATATACTTTAGATATAGTTTGCTCCAATTGGTGTAGCTAAATTCACTTTAGATAAAGAAGTATTAAAAAAGTGGAATCTCAAAAAAATTCAACTTTCATAATTTTTAAAATCAAAATGAAAAGAGTCCCTATTTTTAGGAACTTTCTTTGACATAATCAATTTTTTATTAAATGGTTTTTACTTTTTTTTACTAACTTTTAAAAAAAGTTGGGAATGTACAGAAATTCTGTACATTCCCTATGAATAATAATTTAATATCTTTTAGCTATTAAAATAACTACTTCTATATGGCCATTCTCTGCTGCCATTTGAAGTGCATAATCATCAGCTGCATGAACATCTGCTCCTGCTTCAAGTAATAGTTTTACTACTTCTGTATGGCCATTCTCTGCTGCAAGTTCAAGTGCATACTCGTCATTTGCATGTACATTTGCTCCTGCTCCAAGTAGTAGCTTAATTACCTCTGTATTGCCATTCTCTGCCGCCTTTTGAAGTGCATACTCGTCATCTGCATGAACATCTGCTCCTGCTTCAAGTAACAACTTTACTACTTCTGTATGGCCATTCTCTGCTGCAAGTACAAGTGCATAATCGTCATTTGTATGTACGTTTGCTCCGACTTCGTGCAATAACTTTACTACTTCTATATGGCCATTCTGTGCTGCAAGTCGAAGTGCATAATCGTCATTTGCATGTACGTTTGCTCCTGCTTCAAGCAATAACTTGACTACCTCTGTATGGCCATTCTCTGCCGCCTTTTGAAGTGCACCATCATTATTCACATGAACATATGCTCCTGCTCCAAGCAATAACTTTACTACCTCTGTATGGCCGTTCTCTGCCGCCATTTGAAGTGCAGTATCATCATTTGCATGTACATCTGCTCCTGCTTCAAGTAATAGTTTTACTACTTCTGTATGGCCATTCTCTGCTGCAAATCGAAGGCCATAATTATTGTATTTACGAGCATCTGCTCCTGCTTCAAGTAGTAGCTTAACTACTTCTGCATAACCTTTTTCTGCTGCTATTTGAAGGGAATAATCATCATTTGCATGCACTTCTACTCCATTTTCAAGTAATAACTTCACTATATCAACATTACCATTTCCTGCTGTTACTCGAAGTGCATAATCGTTATCCGTGTGGATATTTACTCCTGCTTCAACTATCAATTTTACAATTTCAGTGTAATTTTCACTTACTGCACATTTAAAAGCTCTCTCGAGATTTTCATCTACTAACATCAGCAATAGTTTAACAAAATTAATATTTCCTTCACCTATTGCTGTTTCAAGAAATGCTCTAGCTAATTTTATAGTATTTTCGTCCTGCCGCATTTCTTTCAATAAAGCTTTAACATTAACATTATTATCCATACTCTTTTCCTCCTTAAAATTTTATAGTTGGATAAATTGTAACCAGTTGCAATGGTATTATATCATAATTTTATGTAAAATAGCAACATGTTTTGTCAATATTGTCAAAGATAACTACTTATTCATAATATGTACATTTCCTATATCCGCTTCTAGCTCTCTTGTCACAATATTCTGTATTTGTGCAATTTCTTCTTTTTCTAGCTCATCTCCTTTTACAATTACATTAATACTTTCCTCATTAACAAAAATAACTAAATCCTCAATTCCTTTTGTTTTTATTAAATTTTCTGCAATCATAATAGCATTTTGTTCCTTATTTATTCTTGTTATTTCTTCTTGTGCTATTTTCTTTTGTGCCTCACTTGCATTTGTGTTACTTAATATATCTTGATAGTTTTCTATCTGCTGTGAATACATAGTATTTCTCTCTAATCTTGAATTTGTAAAATATTCATCGGTTGATATTGTATCTGCATTGGTATCTATTATCTGGGTATCTGTTCCAATTGTGTTTTCATCAGTGGAAGTTTCATTATCCGCTTCTTGCTCATTATTATTTTCGTTTTCTTCCTCTATTACATTTTCTGCTTCGGCTATACTATTATTAGGTTCAATTGCATTACTTTCTGCAGTATTAGCACTTACTAATTTTGCATCACCAATTCCTGCAATTTCCACAGTATTCGTTTCCTGTGTTTGACTACTTGTTTCCAATGTATTATTTCTTTCCGTATTTGTAAAATTCAAATAACCTGCTGCAATTACCATAAGACCTATTACAAAAACTACAATTTGATTTTTCTTTAATGTTTTCATACTACTTCATTCCTTTCTTTATTCGTGCAAAAGGGGACGGGCTTATTTTGCACAAATATTTTTCTTTTTTGCAGTAAATTTATATATTTTTTCTTTTTTGTCGGAGTGCTTAAGGTGGGGACCGACAAGTTTACAAACTGTTATAACGACACATATGTGGAGTTAATACAGTTTGTACGCAGTTGGGGGCCGGAGACTTAAAAGAAAAAATATATAAATTTACAATAAATATGTTATTAAAATTGTGCAAAATAAGCCCGTCCCCTTTTGCACATTTAGTGAGACATTTGAAATACTTGAATTTTATGGGTTGCTAAGCCAGTAACTGCCTCTACTGCTTGAATGATATTTGTTTTCACGGTAGCATCGGCTGCTCCTTCTGCTGTTATAATTGCCCCTTCTATTTTAGGGCTTATTATACTTTGTGTAATTATGGTTGAACTTCCATCATTTTCTTCATAAACTACTTCTTTTCTAGTATCTGTTTGTGTTATTTTTCTTGTTCCACCTTCGCTATCGGTTTCTTCTGTGTTTTCTTCTGTACTTTCCTCGTTATATATTGGTACTGTTTGACTTGTTTCGGAATAGGTAACCATTACCGCTACATTTCCAACTCCATTTATTTTTGATAAAATTGATTCTAACTTTGTAGTTAATTCATCTTTTGTGTCTATTACCGAATTATTACTTGTTGTTGCATTTTGCGTAGTATCTGCTAATTTTTTATTTGAATCTGTTGTTTGCTCATTGTTGCTCTCTCCATCGCCATTCCATATTACATTGATTACAATAATAGTTATTACAAGTATGATAATAAAAACAACTATGTTCTCTATTTTCTTTTTATTTGGTTCTCCTTCTTGTTTCTTAAAAATATTTTTAAACTTATCCTTAAGCATATGTATTTTTCCTTTCGTTCTTATTTAGGTTTTTTAAGGCTCTACCTATAAACCACATTTCTTTCTTAATACACAAATTGTTTAAACCATAATTAATTTATCGTTATATTCTCTTCCTGTACCTCATATACTCCACTAAGGTATTCTTTTAATTCTTTTTTCTTACTACTTGATAAACTGTTTTTATTTTCTTTATTTTCATCTGAATTAGTATTCGTTTTATTTGTATCTTCATCATTTTCTGTAATACTAATTTCTATTTTATTTACACTTTCAACTTCTTCTACTTTATTACTAGTATTATTTTCCTCTGCTTGTGTATTAGTTTCTTCTTCGCTTTCTGAATCTATCTCTTCAACTTCCACTACAATAGAAGTGATGCTATAACTTTCATCATTTGCTACTTCAATAGCAATATCATTTACCTTATACCCTTTTGCTTCAATTTTTGCTTTCATATCGTCCTTAATACCAGAAGAATATACTTCTAAAATACTGCTTTGATTACTATCCTGGATGGTATTTTGTACTTTCATCGATTCCTCTGTTTCTTCTATGTATTTATCTAAATCCAGAATATCAGACACTTGTACTGTTTTTCCTGTAAATTTAGTAATCACTGGAGATACTATGGTGAATAGTACATATACTCCAATTACTACTTTAATATATTTTTTGCTATTACCTTCTGGTAGAATCATTTCTATTACAGCACCTATAACTACTGCAACAATAATTCCACCTGCCCAATCACTTATCCATTCAATTGTTACCGCCTCCTTTTGTATCAAATGTTTGGCATTAGTTCTATCGATACATCATTCCACTATTGGATATATTAATTACCAATGTTGTTCCAATAATGAACATCACTGATACACTACACATAATTGCTAAAAGCGTTTTAAAAGTGTCTCCCATTTGATCTAATAGTTTAATTATTTTATCATCTGCAATAGGCTGGCATAAAGCTGCACCTAAATAGTAAATTGCCATCAGGACAGTTAATTTTATAATTGGTACAATTGCTATACCAATTAAAATAATAACTCCTACAATGCCAGTTGCATTTTTTAGAATAGAACTACAACCAATTACTGTATCAACAGCATCTCCTAAAATTTTACCTACTACTGGTATAAAACTAGATACTGCTGCTTTTGCTGTTTTTGCAGTAATACCATCTACACTGCTACTAAGTGTCCCCTCTACAGATACTACTCCTACAAAAATAGTAAGAACAACACCAAGTATCCAAATAACACTAGATTTAAAGAATTTAGCTAATTTATCTACTTGCACTCTATCTGACACCTTCGATATCACTCCAAGTGCTGTTCCTATTAATACAAGTGGTATGATTACTCCAGTAATGAAATTTCCAATAAATGTGATTAAAAATAGGATAATTGGTTGTATTAAATTTGCTGAAACAATGCTTCCTGTTGTAATCATAAGTGTTATTAATATTGGGATTAATGAATTCATAAATCCTACTAAGCTCTGAATTGAATCTTTTACAATGTCTAGTATTTGTACAAAATTTGTCATAATTAATGTTACAATAAGGATATATTGCACATAATAAGTGATTTGAGCAATTCCTTTGTTTTCTAGTCCTTCACTTAAACTCTTTAGTATGCTATGAATAACAATTATTACTAATATACTCGCTAAAACAGTAATTGCATCCAAAACTTCTCCACCGCAACGCATTTAATATACTTTTAAAGATAGTTTCATTATCAATATTTCCAGTAATAGCTGATGAAAACAATTCTCCCATGTCGATATCTTCGTACACATCTCCAGTATATTTGTCTGCTTCTTCAATAAAAGAATTAATATCAAGACTTTCTTGCTGGGATTCCATGATTTCATCCTGACTTATTGTCTCATTAGAGGCATATACCATATTAGGAATAAAGCATAGTAATAGCATTGAAATTAAAATTATTTTTTTCATTTGCCTACCTTTCACTATGGTAATATTTCTACCACTGTTTCTAATAAACTAGATATAATTGGTATCGACATAGATACAATAATTACTTTTCCTCCCATATCTACCTTATTTGCTATTGCAGATTCTCCTGTGTCTTTACAAATGCTCACTGCAAATTCTGTTAAAAATGCAATTCCTGTAATTTTGATTAACAGGGTTAAAAAATCATTATTAATTGCTGTTTTATTAGATAAAGTTGTAAGTAAATCTATTATTCCTTCTAACTTGTCCATGATTAAAAGCAATATTAATGCACCAGCAAGCAAGGATACATATAACGTAAATTCTGGTTTGTATTGTCGTACAATGATAATTATTATTAAAGATATTAGACCTATGCCAATTATTTTTATAATATCCACAAGTTGTGCTTCCTTTCTTTTTAGCAATTTAAAATGCATTCATTCTATGTAAATGTCATTTTTATTATAGTAAATTTAATTAAAATTGTGCAACAATTTCTCATAATCCAAACATGGTTCTTACAGAGTCAAATAAAGTACTAATTTCTTTAATTACTAGGGTAAGCACAATTACTAAGCCTGCAAGTGTTGTCATCATTGCTTGGTCTTCCCTTCCAGCTCTTACTAATACTTGATGAAGAACTGCTACTAAAATACCTATTGCTGCAATTTTAAATAATAAATCGATATCCATATAAAATTCCTTCCTTATCTTTAGACTAAAATAATTACAATGGCAAGTCCTACTACTCCACCCAGTGTTTTATATAATTTTTCATTCTTTTGCTTTTCTTTTTCTGCTAGTTCTATTTGTGTATTTAAAAAATCTTGTACTAGTTTTATTTCACTAACTTGTCCTTCTAAATCGGTTTTTCCAAGCATTCTTCCTAAACTCTTTATAATTCCTTTGTCTTCCTCCGTTAAGCTAGTTTCTACTTTTTCTATGGTTTCTTCCCAAGCTTCACCTGCCGATTTTTCTTTCATATTTTCAGAAGCGGTTCCAAATATCTTACCTATATTTCCACCAATATTATTGCCTATTTCTTGAAAACTTTCTGGTACGGATTCATAGGTAAATTTAATTTTAGTTAAAAACATGTTTAATGCATTTTTCATTTCTTTTAATTCGATTACTCGATTTGAATATTTTTTTGCAATAATTTTTCCAGCTTGCAAACTTCCTAAAAAAATAAACAATAAAATAAATACTTTAATAAAAAACATTTAAAATTCCCCCTTTTCCATTATAGTTTTTGCTATTGTTACTAGATAATGGTTTATATAAAATATTAGGTCCGCTAGTTATGCTAATTTCTTAGCATTTATCTCATCTTTATCACAATAGATTAGTTTTATGCTTCTATCTTCCTCTATTAGAAGGATTCTCTCAATTATCTTTAAATGATATAGCTTACTCAAAATCGGATTTAATGTGATATCCTCTAAACTGTTACCATGTGCAGTAAAAATTCCTTTTACTCCAGAAGTCACTGCATAATTGATTGCTTCCACATCTTCTTTAGTTCCAATCTCATCTGCAGCAATCACTTTAGGATTCATCGATCGTACTAGCATTTTCATTCCTACATCTTTTGAAACATTATCCAGAATATCTGTTCTTTCTCCTAAATCATTTTGTGGAACTCCTTTATACATCGCTGCAATTTCTCCTCTTTCATCTACTACTCCTACCGTTATTCCTCTAAAACCATATTCTGGTATGCCATTACTTATTTTTCGAATACTATCACGGAGCAATGTTGTTTTTCCTCTACCTGGTGGCGAAATAAGAATGGTATTGTATATGTTATTTTCTCTTACATTTAATATGTATGGTAATAGCATGTTGCTGCAATCAAGCACTTGCCTTGCTATTCTAAAATTCAAGCTATAAATGTAGGATATGTTAATAACTTGTCCTTCTTTTATGACAACATTCCCTGTAATGCCTACCCTATGTCCGCCCTTTTATGGTTATGTATCCATTGCAAATTTGTGATTGGTAGGTATAAATAGAATTATCACATATTCGTTGTAATATTTCTAAAATTTCTTGTGTGCTAACCCTATATTCTACCATATACTCTTCTTGTCCTAACTTTAGTAATATGTTTCTATTGGTACGCAAACGAATTTCTTCTACTTTATTTATCTTATCTTGTAACTTTTGTAATTGCTTCTTTATTTCACTCGGAAAATATTCTAATACTTCTTGTACACTATCCATTTTTGTTTTCTCCTTTGAGTTACAATTCATAGCTTAGTTTTTATAGAAGAAGCATGTATTTTTTTCTTTTTGATTTCTGTGCTTAAGGTGGGGACCGACAAGTTTACAAACTGTTAAGCGAAGCTGTTACAGTTTGTACGATGTTGGGGGCCGGAAATCAAAAAGAAAAAAATACATGCTTCTTCTCGATATTAATATAGCTGTAAACTGTAACTCATTTATATATAATAATTGTTGAAAAAATAAAAAATACAACATATATATTAAATATATATGCTGTATTTTTGCATTTTAGAACTATTTTTTGTTACATTTTCAATTTACGTTTATTGTATTAAGAGAATCATAATCTACAACCTACGCTACGGAATTATCTGTAACTGTTGTTCCATTATTTAGTCCTTCAATAGGACCATATATCCACATAATCATTGGATTTCCTAATTCTGTTGGGAATCCTATTTGTGTCATTTGACTAGTATTTGTTTGTTCTATGATATACGCAATTTGTAAAATTAAAAATTGTAGTTGTTCCTCTGAGTAATCATTAATAAGAATACTATTGTTTGTATCAAAATCTGCTATTTCTACTGTACCTCCAAAATTTAATGTGTTTTCAAAAGTATAAATAGTGTTTGTAGAATCTGGAACATTAATTGTAATATTAAGTACTTCTTTTACTGTATTCGTTGTAACTCCTTCATATCTTATTTGTATTGTAAGACTCATATTTCCTTGTTGTGCTATATTTATTGTATAAACAATATTAGAATCGGTTTGCTCCATTAACATTTCTATTGTTACATCGTCTACTTTTATATCTACTTTATTAGTTTTGCCATCTTTTTGTGTTACAGTAATCGCAATATTCATTTCTTCAACAATATCTGCTGAAGTTAAAGAATCTATTAATTCTTGTATATCTTCTGCTGTTATTGTTACGGCATTTTCTTCATACATTTCTGCTACTATATTGTTTATTTTTGTAAGCATCATAGTGTCGCTCTTTAAGGTTTGTAGCATTGTTACAAGAATATCTCTTAATTCTACATTTGTAATTGTTAATGTATAGCTAATAGAACCATCTGAATTTTCTGTTTTTAAGAATTTTTCTTCTGATAATCCTTCAAACATTGGTATAAAATACTGTGTACTAATATGAATTAGTTCCTCTTCTGTAAACTGCAAAGATTGAACTTCTTGTGCTTCTATTTTATTCGGAATATTCGTGACATCTGTTGTTCCTAGTTTTTGGAATAATTCTTGTAAATTGTTGTTTTCTACCGAAATATAACTTGGTGATAGAATATCTGCTTGAATTCCATATACATCACCTACTTGCTTGTAGGTAAATGGTAGATTTACTGTATCGGTGTAATTGATTGTTACATTTTCTTCTACCTTTTTATTTGGATTATCTACTTTTCCCGAAAAGGAAATATTAGTATTATTCCCATAATTTACAAGACCTTCTACTACTTGCATTGTTAAATCGGTAGAAGTATCGGTTAAAAGATCACTATTTACTGTAAAAGTGCCATTATTGGTATATGGCGTGCTTAATTTTTTGTTTTCATATTCAGTCAAAATAGTAGGAGACATTCCTTTTTCTTCATCGGCTATTTGTACAAAATATTTTGCAAATAATTCTTTATCTGTTTTTAATAAATCCGTAGCAAAATATACATAAGCAAAAGTTCCTCCTGCTAAAACTAATAAAATTAGTATTACAATAATTGTAATTAAAACTCCTTTTTTCTTCATAAGTTTCTCCCCTTTTATTCTACTATGTTTAAAATTAAAAAAGAATTGTGCTTTTGGCTAGGCGAACAAACGAGAAAACCGGAGGCGTACTCTTTGTACGCTGAGGATTTTCGATGTGTAGTTCAACAACGCCAAAACGCAATTATTTTTTAATTTTACTCTTCCCAGTTATGATATACATTCATAACATCATCCAAATCTTCCAAATTGTCAATTAAACGTTGCATTTTTTCTCCGTCTTTTTCATCTAATTTAATATAAGTAGATGGAACCATTTGAACTTCTGCTTCTAGGAATTCTAGTCCTTGTGCTTCTAATGCTTCTCTTACTTTTGCAAAATCTTCTGGTGTTGTTGTTATTTCATAACATTCATCAGTTGCTTCAAAATCTTCTGCTCCATTATCAAGTGCTAACATCATCATATCATCTTCGCCTAAATCTGTTGTAGTTCTATCTATAACAATAACTCCCTTTTTGCTGAACAAATAAGATACACAGCCAGAGGTACCAAGATTTCCTCCTGCTCTGTCAAATGCATGTCTTACATCAGCTGCTGTTCTATTTTTATTATCTGTACTTGCTTGCACTATAACTGCAACTCCGTTAACACCATACCCCTCATATGTTATCTCTTCGTAATTTTCGTTATTTCCTGCTCCTGAAGCTTTTTTTATTGCATTATTTATTGTATCATTAGGCATGTTATTTGCCTTACATTTTGCTATTACGTCTTTAAGTTTAGAATTACCTGCCGGATCTGGGCCTCCTTGCTTTACTGCTATTAATAATTCTCTACCTAATTTTGTAAATATTTTTCCTCTTGCTGCATCTGCTTTTCCTTTTTTTGCTTGAATATTATGCCATTTACTGTGTCCTGACATGGTTAATTCCTCCTTTTTTTATTTTTTCATACAATTTAATTTTATCATACTTTTTTTGCTTTGTGTAGTGTTTTTTATTATTTATAGATATTTTGTTTTATAATTGTAAATTTATTTTAAAATCATTCCATATCCTAAATTTGCATCAATTCTTTTAATAAATCCAAACTTTTCGTAAAATTTTTCTTTATTTTTAGATGCTCCTAAATATACTCGTAAATTTGGATTTTCTTTTTTTAATTCCTTTATCTTTTCCAATAATTTATTCATTATCAATGTTCCTATTTTTTTAGATTGGTATTCTGGTAAAACCATTATGTCATGTATATACATAAAACATATACTATCTCCAATTAATCTTCCATAACCAATTATTTTATCTTCATCATAAATACTTACTGAATAAAAAGTATTATCTAATGCTCTTTTAGTAACATTTTCATCATATGCTCCCCAGCCAACTGCATTATATAGCAAATTAAATTCTTGCACATTTTTATTATTTTCTTTTACTTTTAATTTCATGGTTTTTCACCTACAAATTACTTTTTTGATTAAACAATTTTTATTATTTTGAAATGCTTTAGTTTTTGTGAAAATATACTCTTTCCTGCCCCAGGACTTCCAATAACAATAATTTTTGACATTTCTTCTCTTATATTTTTATTCATTTTGTTAGTATCTTTAAATAATCCATAATTATTCAACGCTATTTGTCTCCTCTTGTTCTGGCACATTCTCTATATCGCCACTTGAATCTCCTTGTCCTGTATCATCAGTTGTATTCTGACCTGTGTCTGGCAAAGTCTCATTTCCAACAATATCATTGTCTTGTTCTAATTCATTTTCGGTATTATTATCAGTGTCATTTACAATGTTTTCTTCCACTGTATTTTCCGGTGCCGCTTCTGTATTGTCTACTACATCATTGTCCGAATTATTTACAATGTCATTTTCTACTTCATTTTCCACTCTAACTTCTTCTTCATCATCAGGATCTAATTCTAATTCTTCTTCATTATCTCGATATACCCCTGTTGATTGACTTGTATTATTTGAAGTACTGCTGCTTACTTTACTTCCAGAATGTTCATTACATAACTCTGGTGCAGTTCCACGTAAGAAATACTCTTCATACGTAATAGTACATCCAGTTCTAGCAAGCATTCCTGTCTCTGCACAAACCATTTCTGTATCGATAGAACCTGGCTTTACAAAACTGATATTTTGAAGGCCATTATGTACTCTTCGCATTACATTTGCCCATATAACTCCTGCTGGATTTTGATTGTTATAATATATACTTTCATTTTGATCAAATCCAAACCATGTTACTGCTGTATAATATGGTGTAAAACCACATAGCCATTTGTCATAGTTGTCATCTGTAGTTCCTGTTTTTGCTGCTACTTCTATTCCAGAAATAGAGCAATAGGTTGCTGTACCGTGAGAACCTTCTACCGGTTGTGTTAAAAGTTCTTTTACAATATAGGCTACTTGTTCTGAAAATACATTTCTTGTTTCTTGTTCTGCTCTTAATACAATTTTTCCATCATTATTTGTAATAGAAGTGTAGAAAGTAGGTTCTATATATTCTCCATCATTTGCAATTGTTGCATATGCAGCTGCCATCTCTAATGGCGTAATTCCATTTTGTAATCCACCTAATGCTAGACCTAAGCTCTCATCTTCTTCCGTTAAAGATGTAATTCTCATATTTTCTAAATACGAAATAGCTCTTGCAGGTCCTATTTCTTCCATCATCTCTACAAAAGGAACATTTTGAGAAGACTCTAAAGCTCTTCTTACCGTTATTTCTCCTAAATAACCATCATTATTGCCAGGAGCATATCCTTCTGCAAAAGTTGTTTTTTCGTCATTATAAATAGTAGAAGCGGTAAATATTTTTCTATCAATTCCTGGTACTAATACCGCTAATGGCTTAATAGAAGAACCTGTTTGTCTTTGACTTTGTGTTGCTCTATTTAATCCTCTAAAATACTCTTTTTCTCCAAGTCCTCCAACACATGCTACAACATTTCCATTGGTGTGATCCATAATTACCATTGCTGCTTGCGAAGTAGATTCTCCATCTGACGATTCCAATAAATATTGACTTTTTAAGAACTCTGTTTCTACTTCTTCTTGAATACTAGAATCTTGTGTACTATGTATGGTAAGACCTCCTAAGTATAAATAATTTTGAGCAAATGTTTCTGTGATATTTTTATCTTCTGCTATATCTTCTATTACTTCCGTAATAAGAGCATCTGTATGATAAGAGTAAATTGAATTTTCGGATTCTATTTCTCCTCTATCAAAGTCTAGTCCTGCATTTACTTCTTTTTCTGCATCTTCATACTCATCTTCTTCAATATATCCTAATTCCAACATTTTTTGTAATACGGTTAATGTTCTATTTGTAATAAGTTCCGAATTATCCGAATCTCCAAAAGGATTATATGAATTTGGTGAATTGTTTATTCCTGCTAAATAAGCACATTCTGCAAGTGATAAATCTGATACATCTTTATCAAAATAATAGTTTGCTCCAGTTTGCACGCCATAGATATTTGGTCCAACATAAATGACATTTAGATACATTTCTAAAATTTCATCTTTGGAATAGTAACATTCTAATAAAAATGCTTTCCACCATTCTTTTACTTTACGAGTAATAGAATCAGAAGTATCTCCTGTTAAATTCTTTACTAGTTGTTGTGTAATAGTGCTTCCACCATAGGAGGAATTACCAAAATGAGTAATATAGGAAAGAATTGCTCCTCCCGTTCTTTTAATATCAATTCCATGATGCGAATAAAATCTTTCATCTTCGATGGCAACATAAGCATCTACTAAATTATCCGGTATATCTTCAAAGTCCACAATAAGTTTCTTCTGTTCAGCTCCTAAAGTGGCAATAACATCTCCATCTGTATCTACAACCACAGAATTTTCATTTAAAAACATGTCTTTTGTTAATTGATTCCATGAATATGCAGACACACCAAGTGTAATTCCTATTGCAATTAAAAGAATAAGAATGAGGAATAAAATAATTTTCCTTTTTAACCTCTTTAGTTTTTGCTTTTTCTCATCCTTAATTTGTTGCTTCGATTTTCTTCCTCGTCGGCTTTCACTACTAGATACCGCTTCTCCTTGTCTCCTAATATTTTTATTTCTTTCTGCTTCTTCTCTTCTTGCTTTCTCTTGCTTCATTTTTAAAACTGATTTTGGAATTTCATCATCTTCTACTTTTTTCTTTCTCATGTAATCACTTCCTTTGCTTTCTGTTGCAATGTTACAATTTATAGCTTATACCAAAATGTCAGAGCAATGTATGTTTTAATTTTATGTTGAAGTGCTTAAGGTGGGGACCGACAAGTTTACAAACTGTTAAAATGAACAAATGTGAATTTTGTACAGTTTGTACGATGTTGGGGGCCGGAAACATAAAATTAAAACATACATTGCTCCGGCAAAAGGTAGCTCTGAAATTGTAACATTGCATCCCCTTTTCTTTGTTTGATAGTAATATTTTATACCGAATAGAATATTTTGGCAATAGTTATTTCCTTAGAAGTGAATAAAAATAGTAGCATCAATCCACATAATATTTCATATAATATATGGGTGATTCAAATGGCAACGCGAAAATATGATAGACTTGCTGCAGTGGTATATGCCAACAAATGGGCTTTATCTCGTAATCCAAAATATTATAATTTTGATCCAGTCTTATGACTCACTTCATAAAGGTATTGGTGAATATAATTTTTCAAAAATTAGATTTATTCACATAGAAAATGTTGGAATATAATAAAGTGTGCATGATATTGCAAAAGGAAATCTAAGATAGATTTCCTTTTGCAATTTTAAATATTCTCTCTTATTGTTATATTAGATAAAAATATATTATCTTATTTTCTCTATATCAATTCTAGCATTTGTATAGCTAATATTCTCTTGAGATAAGGCTCCTAACTGTAACATATCTCCTGCACTAAGTTTAAGAATTACTGTAGCAGTAAGAGTTTGCCTATTATTAAAATTGGTTGCATTTATTACAGGCCCTTCATTTAAAGTATTATCAACTGGTGTGGCATTTACCAATAAAATAGCACTAAAATTAAATCTGCCAATATCTTGCCCTACACCCGTTAATGAATATGAAATTTGATAAATCCCATCTTCATTAATCATAATTTCACTCGAACCTTGAGTATGAGAAAGAGCATCTCCTTCTACAATTTGATTTTGGCTAAAATTAATAATTGCATTTCCTACTTGGGTATTATCGCCGTGACACTGCAGTAGCAACTAAGATGTTTTTTTCATCTTGTACTGGATTATTTATATAAATAATAAATATAAATATAAATATTAAAATACTTATTAATATTAAATTTATTATAGAAAATATAAGCGTCTTTTTACATATATTATTACAACAACACATAATTACTTTCCTCCTTTTTATATAGTATGAAAAGTAATTATGTGTTGTTAAATTTAAAATATTATTCCACCGCCATAATCATAAATATTTAAGCCCTCGAAGTCTATTAACTCTAAACTATGATTGTTTAAATGTTTTAATATTTTTTCTTTATTAGTTAAATGGTCACTATCACCAAATAATACAAATTTATTATCAAATATCAAAGTTGCCCCTCCAATAAAGCCTTTCATATTTGAAATAGAACCATCCTTTTTTAATAACTTTATATTATCTTCTTCCACATACAATGCATCTATCTTGTTTTGGCTTAATAATGTTTCTATTCCTTTATCTGATGTAATACAAGAATGTTCTCCTGTCACTGCTACCGAACATTTTACATATCCTTGTTTTACTAAAATGTCTGGTGTTATACTTTTATCCGTATATTTACTGCCTATTATTTTATTTCCTATTTGGCAAGCATTATATAATACATCTTTTGGATACTCTTTTTCTACTTTTTCTTGCCCTAGTATAAATTGTTTCTCCTTTATTTTTGCATTTGGAGCAACAATAACCTTGTCATTTATTTTCGTATAAAATATATCACTATGTCCTGATATTTCTTCATATACATCGTTTGATAATGGTAATTTTATTATATTAAAAAACTGACTTAAATATTTATATTCTATTTCTCGTATTCTAGAATCTATAATTAAATTTTGCATTTTATTTCACCCTTATAATATATATACTGTGTTGCTACATATTTTTTCTTTTTGAATAAGAAATATATAACAACACAGTACTTGTTTTAATTAGATGTCAGCAATGCAGTCGCATATACAGTTGAATATTCTGCTGTAATTTCTTTTATAATTTGTTTTTCTTCTTCCATTAAATTTCTACCTAAATGTGACATTCTTTTGTCTAGTTTTTGTGTCATTTTAGCACATTCTTTAAGTTCTTTTTTTACGGCTTTTGGTATTTGTTTATCATACTTATAATTTATTTTATGCTCCAAACTTGCCCAGAAGTCCATTGCCATTGTCCTAATTTGGATTTCAACCTTTACATTAATAGTTCCCATCGATAAACTTACAGGCACAGATACAATTAAATGATAGCTTGAATAACCACTTTCTTTTGGCGTTGTTACATAGTCTTTTTTCTTTAGTATCGTTATATCCTGCATGTTTTCAATCATCTCTACAATCTTATAGATATCTGGTATAAATGAACATATAATACGAATTCCAGCTATATCATTTATCGTCTTTACTAGATTTTCATGTGTTAGTTCTAATCCTTTTTTCTTCAATTTTTTATTAATACTTTCTTTGCTTTTTATCCTACTAGTTACATGCTCTATTGGATTATATTTATGTAATGTTTTAAATTCATTATTAATTACCTCTATTTTTGTTTCTAATTGTTTTAAAGCTGCACTATACATAAGTGTAAGCCTCTTATACTCCACATCCTCTTGCAGTTTATTTTCATCCTTTTTCACTACTAATTCTCCGATAGGTCATCAACTCCCTTCGTTTATATTTATACACTACTTTTATGTCCTTTATGTGTCATTTTATTGTTTATTTCAAGTTTTGTCAATTAATTTATTCTTAATTTTTTATATTCATATTTTTTATCAGAACTAATGTTATATTTTGAAAATTTTTGTAGCATCCGCGCAGCGACCAAACGAGCCTGAAGGCGAGTGCGATTGAAGAAACGTTCAGAATTAAAAGATTTATTTTTTAATTCTGATTATATCGTTTCGACAGCAAGGTGCAAAAAAATTTGAGAAATATAACATTAGTTCGATTATAAAATTAATTAATAAAGCCTATTTAAATTCGTATCTGTAGCAAAATTAGACACATTATATAGAAAAAGTACATCAGT
>CAMMEP010000028.1 GCA_946495905.1 uncultured Clostridium sp. | reverse complement strand
CAACAATTACATCTGCTCCAATTTCTTTACACATTGCAATTCCTGCATTTACATTTGCAATTGGTGGGTTTGGAAGTACATCATGATATACTCCATATTCAATTCCTGCTTCATCCAATATGTCTGTTACTTTTTTACTAACACCAACTTCATAAAGTGATTTATCAGTAACTACTAAAACTTTTTTAAATCCTCTATTTTTAATCTCATCTGCAAGAACACTTCTTGCACCTTCTCCAAAATAAGAAGTCTCATTTAAAACAAATTTTGTAACTGCCATTTCCTTTTCCTCCTAATTTCGTCTTAGACAAGCAATTGGGGTCTGTCCCCAATTGCTTGTTAAAGTATATTTTTCAAAACAATTGTCTTCATTCTACTCATTTCTTGAAGTGTTGTAAGAACACCTTCGTTTCCTATACCACTGTGTTTCCATCCACCAAATGGCATTTCGAATGAACGATAGAAGCTTGCACCATTTACTATTGCTCCACCACATTCTAGTCTATCTGCAATTTTCATTCCTAAAGAATAATCTTTAGTGATAACGCATCCGCATAGACCATAAGAAGATTGGTTAGCAATTTCAATTGCTTCTTCCACAGTATCAAATCCTATAACAGAGATTACTGGTCCAAAGATTTCCATATCCTTTGCAACTTCCATATCTTTTGTTACATTATCTAATATTGTTGGATAGTAGTATGCGTCTTCTCTCTTCCCACCACAAACTACTGTAGCTCCTTCTGCAACCATTTGATTTACTTGTTCTTCTATTCTTTTTGCAGCATTTATATTAATCATTGGTCCCATATCTGTATCTTCTTTAGTTGGATCTCCAACTTTAAGATTTGATATAACCTCTTTCATTCTTTCGATAAATTCTGCTTTTCTAGAATTGTGAATTAAGAATCTCTTGCTTGCACAGCAAACTTGTCCACCATTGTATAATCTTCCCCAGATAGTTTCTTTTACTGCTAAGTCCATATCTCCATCTTCTAAGAAGATGAATGCATCATTTCCACCAAGTTCAAGCATTACATGTGTTAAGTTTTTAGAACATGTACCCATTGTCTCAATTCCAGCTGCTGTTCCACCTGTTAAAGATACTAGGTGTACTCCTGGATGTCTAGCTAATGCTTGTCCTGCTTTTGGTCCATCACCTGTTAATATTTGAATACATCCTGCTGGAACTCCAGCTTCTATCATTAATTTTACATATTCAATTAAGGTTAATGGGTTATAGTTTGATGGTTTTACAATTATACTATTTCCCATAAGTAGTGCTGGTGGCACTTTTTGACAGAATAAGTCACTTGGGAAGTTAAATGGTATAATTGCTGCAATAACGCCTATTGGATATCTTTTTGTTATTTGCATTGTTTTTTCTTGACCAGCTTCTTGTCCTGCTGGAATGCTTTCACCATATAAGTGTTTTGCTCTTTCAATAAATGCTCTAACACCTATTCTAACATTGGCAATTTCTCCTCTAGCCTCTTTGATAGGTTTTCCTGTTTCTGCTGTTAGCAATTGTGCTAGTCTTTCTTTATTTTCTTCTACTAAATCTACAAATTTATATAATTTGTCAGCTCTTTCATGAATTGGTACTTCAGCCCATTTTTTTGCTCTACCATAGCAACTTTTACAGCTTCATCTACATCTTCCTCTGTAACATTTGGAACTGTATCGATAAGCTCACTTGTTGCTGGGTTTACCACTTCTATTTTAGCTCCATTAGAAGCTTCTTTCCATTCATATCCTATTAAATTTTTCACGCTTGTTTCCCTCCTTTTTTTCTCTTGTGTCTCTTCGTCATTTTGAGATTTTATTTCTTGTTTAGAATTAAGTGCCATATTCCAACTATTTACTTTTTTATTTAATTCATATAACGCCGTACTTTGTTCTCTAGCACTTTTTTCTAAATCCAATGCTATATCTTCTTCTAAATCCTGCGTCATATTCTGACTGTCTACATTCTCAGTAGACGTTTGCATTCATTTTGCGATAGCTGTGAAAGAAAGCATTAATCCTCCACAAGTATTTGCTCCATGCTCTCTTGAACCATATTCACCAAATGTAAATATTGTCATAAATGGAACACCATTTGCTTCTTTCTTTAATTGTTTTGCAACTTCATTAATTCTGTCTCCAATTCCTAGTTTTCTTCCACCGCAGTGAACTAATAGATAAGCTCCAACATCTTGTTTTAAGTTTTTCTTAGCTTCTTTCATAGTTTTACCAGTAGAATCAATTAACTCATCAACAGTTGCTTCCATTTGAATAACTGCTGTGTTTACAGCTAGGTTATTTCCTATATTCATAGAGTAGTCATCATTTCCATTCATTGGGTGACGAATTGCTACTAAATCTCCTAATCTATCTTTTACTCCAAGTGGTGCTAATATTGTTTGAGAAAGTAAATTTCCACCTGCTAAATCTTTTAATTTTTTACCTGTCCATGATGCATATTTTTTCATTGCAGGTTCTCCATCAATTTCTACTAATGTTCTTTTTCCATCTATTTTTGTAATAACGCCTGAATTTGTTGTTTCATGATATGCTCCAGTATATACATTTGCCATTGGCTTATCTGTATAGAAGAATGCTACTGCACATCCATCAGAGAATATTTTGTCATTTGTATAAATGCTCCATTCACCTGATACTGTATTATCTGCTGCACTACCACCAAAGAAAGGCACTCTACCAATAACATCTTCAATTCCTTTTAGGTAATCTTCCTCTTCTGCTGGAGAAGCTACCATATAGAAATATGCTGGTGCTACTGTTTGTCCTGCTTTTTCCATTGCTTCTTTTGCAAGCATTCTACCTGTTGCTCTAGCATCTTTTTGTTTTGCTGATCCTGCTACTCCTACAGTTGTGTCTGGGTCTCCTATAGCCATAATTCCTACGAATCCATTTTCAGATGAAATATACCCATCTGGAACAATAATTCCTCCACTTGATGTACAACCAATAATTGGTGCTGTACCAAGTTCAGCCTTTGCACCTTCAAGCACTTTTTTAACATCATTATCAGCTGATGTGTATAAAAATGCCACCTTTGTTTGAACTAAATCTACTACAGCCTTCTTAGCTGAGGCTCTTCCTGCTTCGTAATTATCTGCTTCTGTGCTCCAACCTATGTTTGCTTTTAACATAAAAATTCCTCCTTTGTCTTTAATAAATTTATATAAATTCATTATACCTTGATTATATACTTAATCTTTTTTTTTGACAACAATTTTTACAAAAAAGTTACAAAAAAAATGAGCATTTGCTCATTTATTCTGCTACACCTATTTTATACTCCACTTGTTCCATATGTGGAAACATTTTTTTTACTCTTTTAAAAGTAATCATGCTATGACGTGGTTGTGGATTTTTCGGATCATCTGTTAGTAGTTTTTGCGTATAGCAATTTTCTGCTGTTTTAAACAACAAATATCGATTACGTACATAAGTAAAATATATTTGATATCCATCATCTAAATTTTTCTTAAATTCTTTAAAAGTATAGGTTCCGTCCATTTTTCCTCCTTCTGCTATTTTATAACGTCATCTAGCAAAAATAAATTAATATTTTATTAGGCCTGTCCCCATTTTGGAAAAAAGTGGACAAAAAAGCCTGTCCCCAATTAGGAAATCATTTCTTCAAATTCTTGTTCTGTGATGATTGGTATGCCTAAGTTTTGTGCTTTTGTAAGTTTGCTTCCTGCTGCTTCTCCAGCTAATACGTAGGCTGTTTTTTTCGATACTGTACCAGAGGTTTTTCCTCCGAATTTTTCTATTATTTCGGATGCTTCGTCTCTAGAGTATTTTTCTAATGTTCCTGTAAGTACAAATGTCTTACCAGCGAATCTTTCGTCTACTCCTTCTTCTTTTTCTGCTACCATATTAACACCATATTCTTTTAATTTATTTATTAAGTCTATGGTTTGTTCTTCTCGGAAGAAGTTGTATATACTTTCTGCTATAATTTTTCCTATTTCTTCATTCATATATAAACTTTCATAAGAAGCATTCATTAGCTTGTCCATGGTGTCATAAGTTTTGCATAAGGATTTTGCAATTTTTACTCCTACATGTCTTATTCCTAAAGCATTTACTAATCGATATAAATCGCGATGCTTACTTTCTTCTATGCTATCTATTAAATTTTGTGCGAATTTTTTTCCGTTCTTTTTTAAGGATGCTACTTCTTCTAATGTTAGTTTATATAAATCGGTTATATTGGTAATTAAACCTCTATTAATTAATTCTTCTATAATTGCTTCACCAAGACCTGTAATGTCCATTGCATCTCTGGAAGCGAAGTGAATAATTCCACGATATAATTTTGCAGGACATTCAATTCCATTACAATACCATGCGGCTTCTCCTTCTTCTCGTATTGCTTGTGCTCCACAAACTGGACAAACTGTTGGCATTTCAAAGACTTTTTCTTCTCCAGTTCTTTTTCTTTTTTTAACTTCTACTACTTCTGGTATGACGTCTCCTGCTTTTTGGATTACTACGGTATCTCCAATTCGAATATCCTTTTGTCTAATAAAATCTTCATTATGAAGCGTAGTCTTGGTTATTTTGGAGCCTGCAACTACCACTGGTTCTAAGATTGCCATTGGTGTTATAGCACCTGTTCTACCTACTTGACACACAATATCTTTTAATTTTGTTTCCTTTTTTTCTGGTGGATATTTGTATGCCACTGCCCATTTTGGTGTTTTATAGGTAGTACCTGCTTTTTCTCTTAATTCTAAATCGTCAACTTTTACAACAGCACCATCAATTCCAAAAGCTATTTTTTCTCTATCATTTCCTATTTTCTCAATAGCAGCAATTACTTCATCAATATTATTGCATAGAATTCTTACTGGATTTACATGAAATCCTATTTCTTCTAAGTACTCTAAGCTTTCATAATGAGAAGTAAATGAAACTGAATCTGATTTTTGTACATTAAATATAAAAATATCAAGTGGTCTTTTTGCTGTAATTTTGCTATCTAATTGTCTTAAAGAACCAGCTGCAGCATTTCTAGCATTGGCAAATTGTTCTTCTTCATCCATTAATCGGTCCGCATTCAATTTTTCGAATTCTTCTTTTCCTATAAACACTTCCCCACGGACGATTATATCTATTGGTTCTTTTAGCTTTTTTGGAATTGTTTTTATTGTTTTTAAATTTTCTGTTACATCTTCCCCTACAATTCCATTACCTCTTGTAGCACCTCTTACAAATATTCCGTTTTTGTATTCTAATGCTGCCGATAAACCATCTATTTTTGTTTCCACTACATATCGTAATTCTTTATGATTTTCTTCTGCTAATTTTTTCATTCTTTCATCAAATTCTTTTACTTCTTCAAAAGAAAATACATCTTGTAGACTTTGAAGTGGTATTTCATGCGTTACTTTCTCAAATCCTTTTTTTATGCTTGCTCCAACCTTTTGCGTTGGAGAATCTTTTCGTATTAATTCTGGATACTCTTTTTCTATTCCTTTTAATTCTTTCATAAGCATATCATATTCATAATCGCTTACCACTTGTTTATCATCAAAATACATTTGTGTATAGTAGTTAAGTAAAGGCACTAATTCCTCTACTCTTTTCTTTGCTTGTTCTAATTCCATTTTTCTCACATTCCTCTCTAAACACATAAAAGTTTGCTTGGGAAAAAATTAAATTTTGGCAAGGAAAACGAATTTGAAATTTATGAGGCGTACTCATTGCTACGCCAATTAAATTTCAAATGAAGTTTGACACAGCCAAAATTGTAATTGTTTTCCAAGCCCTACATTTCTCCTTTAAACAATTCTCTTGACCCCTTTAAATAATCAATTCCAGAAAAGATAGTTGCAATTACCGAAATACTTAATAACACTGTTGTTACCAAGTTTAGCCCAAAAGCAGCTCCCGTTAATTTTCCACTAAAAATAGCTCCAAAACCATTTACATCAACGAAAGCAACTACTAAACCTAACATTTGCGCACATGTTTTTATCTTTCCCCAAATACTTGCAGCAATTACTTTTCCTTGCCTTTCTACGGCAATTAATCTATAACCTGACACAATAAACTCACGAATAACAACAATGGCAGGAATCCATGCTGGTAATCTACCTGCTTCTACTAGAATAAGCATCGCTACAATAACTAAAATTTTATCTGCAATGGGATCTAGAAATTTACCAAAGGTAGTTATTTGGTTTCTAGAACGCGCAATATATCCATCCAATTTATCTGTTGCAGATGCAAGAATAAATATAAGGTCAATAATAATATAAGTGAGCGGTATGCCCCATAAATCTCCCTGTATTGGTAAGTACGGTATAATAAGAATAACCGGTACTAAAATAATTCGAAATAAGGTAAGTTTGTTTGCTAAATTCATTGTTTTTCTTCCTCTCAAAATCGTTATTTTTTAGTTTATTGTCCTAAACTTTCTTAATTAATATATATTCTAATACTTTATTATTTAGATATTTGTTAATTAAGATAAAATATTTTTATATAATTATTTGTTGCTATACATTATATAAAAATAATGCAAAAAAATAAATAGAAAATTAAAAAAAATTTAATTTTCTATTTTTGTACCAATTATTTTTTATTTCATCAACCATTGACGAATCATCCAAACTTTTTTGCCATAATCTTGCAAATACTCATCCATTAATGCTGAAGTAGCATATTTCTTTTCGTTGTCTGCATCTTCTTTTACTTTTGTTGCATTTTCTGATAAAATGCAATAATCTTTTAAAATATTTTCAAATATTGTTTTGGAACAAACTTTTTCATTCTGTGCTTCTTTTATTTGTGTTATTTCTAAGTAGTCACTCATTGTACCTAAAGGCTGTCCATCAATTATTAAAATATGCTCAGCTATCTCGTCAACCTGCTTGTTTACATCATCATACAATTCTTCTAATTTTGCATGTACATTAAAAAAATCTTCTCCTTTTATATTCCAATGATAATTTTGTAATTTTCGATAAAATACATTTAAATTAGCTAAAAATAAATTTAAGTCTTCTGTAATCATAAAATCCCTCTTTTCTTTTTTATTCTATTTACAATTATGCCCTAAATTTATTTTTTTATACAAACTTTATTTCATTACTTTCATTGCTTCTTCTGCCGTTTTATCTTTATCAAATTTATTAATAATTAGTATTGCTATTCCTACCACAATAAAAGTTACTGCATAAATAATGATGCTAAATTTCCAATTTCCTGCCACTAGGTTACTACCTGCAAAAGTAGAAGATATAACAGATGGAAGTCTTGCAAATGTCGAAATCAAAATAAATCTTAATGGTTTTAGCGGAAGTAATCCTGCAATGTAAACAAGTAAATCTTTCGGTGTTCCTGGAATTAAAAATAAGATTAGCATAATCCATTCTATTTTTTTAGGATTTTTAAATAGCTTACTGTTTTCTATTTTATCAATTCTTTCTTTACTGCAAAAGCTGTATACAAATTTTCTTCCAAATTTTCTCACCGCAAAGAAAATAATCGTAGTTATAATAAATACTGAGATAGTAATAAATACTAAACCGCCCACTCCTCCATAACACATTCCTGCTAAAATTTCAATTGGTTCTCCTGGAAGTATAAATAAAAATATTTGTGCAAATTGTAATCCAAATAATGCTAAATATCCAAGTATTCCCATATTAGCTACTTGATTTTTGAAATCTAATTGTCCTTCTGGTGTACTTAAATTTCTTATTACCGGAAACAAATAAATAATTAATCCAATTATTAATGCAATTACAATTATCATTAATGTATATTTAAATACTTTTGTTTTCTTACTCATTTCACGTCTTCTCTTTCTATCTTTAAATTTTTATTAGTATAACACGTATTTCTAAAAAAACAATTTATTTTTTCTTAATTCTTTGTTAAGATTTATATTTTTGTTATTGTTCCGACATTTTTATAGCAAACTGTGAATTGTAACATATTTTTATTTAGGCATCTATTTCTTCAACAAAATCCCATGTTTTTCCTAAATCGCTAGATTCAAATTTAAAATATTTATATTCTGGATTTCTTCCTAAGTCAAAGGTATAGGCTATCACTTCTAAGTTCTCGCCATTTTTTACTGGTAAATCTTTAAAGAAAATGTTTTTTTCTGTTATTTCTTTTGGTTTATTTACTTTTACATCCTCCCATGTATAACCTCCATCTTTCGTCATTGATAAAGATGCAAAACTATCTGCACCTCCATGTGGATCATGTAAAAAGCCTATTTTTTCGTTAATAAATAAACATTTTGTTCCTTCATATACTTGTGTTAAATTGGTATCTATCTCGTTCCAAGTTTCTCCTCCGTCTTCTGTTTTATAAATTTGAATAATACATTTATCTCGGAACGGATATCCTATTTCAACTTTAGTACCATTCTTATCATCTGCAAAATAAGTATAATATTCTGTAGTGTCTTGAGTATCTTCTACACTATTTTCTACTACATTAGCAGATTGATTTTTTTCTAAAATTTTTTTATTTTCTAAAGCGTTTACTATTACTGCTATTAAAATAATGCTAAGTGCTATTCCTATTGTAGTAAAGATTACTATTTTTAAATCTTTTTTTGATTTTTTATCTTCTTCTACTTTTGCTTCTATATTGCCTTCCGTATCTATTTCTTGTATTTGCTCTTTTATGATTGTTTTATATTGTTTTGAAATAGCTGCATATAAGAAAAAATATGATATTAACGCAAGTAATAATAATAATTTATAGAAAATGCCTGTTATCGAGTATACAAATGCCCAGACTCCTCCACATACAAGTAGTACTGTGGCAATTAATATTCCTAGTACTTTAAGTACCATTTTGCTAACTTGTTTTTTATAAGTAACTACCTTTTCTAAATACATTAATAATACAGCTATGCCTAGTACTAAAATAATTGGTAAAATAATTTTTCTTAAGAGGATTGCTGTAAACATCACTAATGAGCTTACCATCGTTATAATAATAAGAACTCCTATTATAATAAAAACTATTTTTGAAAATATACTGAATATTTTTTCTTGTTTTTTCAGCTTATTTGCTTTATCTATTTTCATACTCTATCCCTTTCTTTTTTAAATCCATTACAGGTGACAATTTGAATTGTCACCTGCAATATTCTCTATCAAATTATATTTTCTATTCTACATCTGTACTTACTTCATAGTTTGTTAAATCTGGTTTATAAATTTCATCTACATTATCAATCTTTAATTCTGTTACTTCTGATATAAAATCATTTCCACTATCTTGTTTATATAGCAATCCTGTATCTTTTTCTATCCACATCTTAAAATCTGGAGCCATTTGTATTACATAGCATTCTTTATTATTAATAGTTTCTGTATAAATAAAGGCAAATAATGCAGTTCCATTTATTGTATCATCTACATTTGTAAATGTAAATGGTAAACTAGCAGCTACTTGCATCCTTATATTAGATTTTATTGCTGTATTATGACCAGGAAATGCTATTATTTGTTCGTCTGTATTTTTATCTTGCCATATAATCATACTTTTAGCTGGGTCGTTTGTGTTTTCTAAATCTAATCTTAATATGTTATCTTTTTGAGCATAACTTACATATCCGTTTCCATTTTTCGTTTTATACGAATAACTTGCTATATCTTCATATTGGCTCGCTAAATCTTTTAAATTATTTAATATAATTAAATTTCTACAGAAGAATATGCAATATGCTCCAATAAGTATTAAAATTATTATTAAAATAGCTTTTATTACTTTATGAGATGCCTTTTTCTCTTTTGTTGTGTTCTTTCCTACTTTATTTTTCATGTCTACTTTTTTAAATGTATTTGGATTTTCTATCTTTGTTTCCATTTTTTCTGTTTTATTTTCTTCCGCCTTTTTAGTGGTAGAAGTCTTTTTGCTCTCTGTTTTTCCTTTTGCTGTTGCTACCTTTTTATTATCTTTTTTTGCTGTTGTAGCTTTCTTTTCAACTTTTTTCTCCACTGCTTCTTTCTTAGTTGCTTTGTTCTCCTCAGTTACTCTCTTTTCTTCTTTCTTTTCTTCCATTATAAAACACATTCCTTTCTTTTCTTTTGCTTTTTTATTCAAAAGCATATTTTATCTTTCATAATGTTTTCTCTTTTGCTGTTATACTCGAATTATATCACAAAAGAAAGAATTGTAAATACTTTTTTTGAAAAATGTATATTTTAGCCGTTACTAGATAATGGTTTTCAAGAAAGCATGTCCTGCAAACGGGATGTACTAATTAAAAACTTCGCTTCGTCCCGACGGAGCTCCCTGCTTCGCTCATTTTTTTAATTAGTACATCCCTGCGCGGACTTAATATTTTGAATAATCATTATCTAGTAACGGCTAGCCTATACATCTTTTAGTTTTATAATTTCTTCTGAATGTAGCTTTCCTGCTCTGGTAATACTGTTGTATCCATATTTTTGTTTTAACTTATCTACTACTTCATCTAATTTTTCTTGTTTTTTATTTTCCTCTCCATTAAATAATGAAAGTTGCATTTCATCTTTTTCTACTAACTTATCTACTCTTAATCCAACTAAACGTATAAAAGTTCCGCTTCTTATACATTTCCTCTAAAAGCTCTTTTGCCACTTTATAAATTTCTTTTGTATTTGCCGTAGCATATAATAATTTTTTCTGATGAGAAAAATCTTTAAAATCTTTTGTACGAAGCTGAACATTTACCACATTAGCATACATATTATAACGCCTTAATCTATAAGCTACTTGCTCTGCAAGAGTTAATAAAATTTCTTCTAATTTTTCTTTATTTGCTATATCCATTGGGAGCGTTACAGAATTTCCTATTCCTTTTGGTTTTTCTTCTAAATAATGCACCTCTGCATTATCAATACCATTGGCGTACTCCCACATCATAAGTCCATGTTTTCCAAACTTTTTTATCATTTCGTTTTTATCTTGTCTAGCCAAATCGCCAATTGTTTTTATTCGCATATTATTTAATTTGGGAATTGTTTTTCTTCCAATCATAAATAATTCAGATACAGGAAGTGTCCACATTTTACTTGGTATTTCTTCTTCATATAGAGTATGCACTCTGTCTGGTTTTGTAAAATCTGATGCCATTTTTGCTAATAGTTTATTATGTGCAACTCCAATATTAACAGTAAAACCTAATTCTTTTTTTACTCTCTTATTTATTTCATAAGCAATATCTAATAACTTCCTATTCCCTAAATATTCGGTCATATCTAAAAAGCATTCGTCAATACTAAATCTCTCTATTTTATCTGTATATTGTGATAATATTTGATATAAATCATTTGAATGTTTTCTATAACTTTTATAATCTCCTTTAAATACTTGTAAGTTTGGGCATTTTAATCTTGCTTGATATAAAGTTTCTGCTGTATGCACTCCTCTTGCTTTCGCTTTCATACTTTTGGCTAGAACAATTCCAGATCTTTTGCTTTCATCTCCCCCAATGACCGCTTCTATTTCTCGTATATCTATCTTCTCTCCTTGTGCTAATCGGTCAATAGCAGTCCAACTTAAGAATGCATTATTTACATCTACATGTAAAATTTGTCTTTGCTTTTTTTTCATAAGCATCACCATGCTTATTATAAAACATTAGTTTGTATGTGTCAAGTTGTTTTGCATTATATAATTTTTATACTTCTCTTTTACTTTGCATTTTTATTTTTTCTGAAATTTCTTTTATTCTATCTTCTAAAATTTTCATATTAGTACCATTTTTAATGATAATATCACATTTTTCCTGATAGAATGCATTATTCTTTTGCGATGCTAATCTTTTCTCTGCTTGCTCATAATCTATATTATCTCTTGCTACCATTCTATCTAGTTGTAACTCTCTTTTGGATATTACTCCTATTACAGTATCACAAATTTTATCTAATCCCGCTTCAAATAACAGTGGAGCATCTATAATAACAGTAGCATCTTTCTGTACTTTACTAATCTGCTTTTTTATTTCTTCCACTATATATTTAAAAGTACAATTATTTAATTTTTTTCTTTTATCTGCATCAGAATAGATAATTTCTGCTAATTTTTTTCTTTTTAATTCTCCCTCTTCATCTACAATATCTTTTCCAAATGCATCAATAATATCTTGAATATAGCTAGTTCCTTTTTTTGATAATTTTTTAGCAATTTTATCTGCGTTAATTATTTTAACTTTATATTCTTTTTCTAATATTTTACATATTGTACTTTTCCCAGAACCAGAACTTCCTGTTATTCCTATAATCATGCCTTTTTCCCTCCTTTTCTTTAGCGTAGTAATCCATGATTTTATCTTTATTAGTTTTTATAATATTTCAATCTTATTTGTATAATCCAAATTTGAATAGGAGTCTGAATAATATCCCAATGTGTAAATATTGGTTGCTAGAATGTCTTTCTCTAACATTTCTTTTAAATTTTTATTTGCTACGGTATCCATATATTTTTTTACCGATGTTATTACATTTAATTTTGGATTTAATTTCATCATTTCTGAAATAAGTTCTTTTCCTTTATTATTAAATCCTAGTACACGAACATATGGAGTTACCTTTTTAGAGGTTTCCATCATTTTTTTATCAATTCCCAATAATGCGTATAAAAGAATTCTTTGAATTCTAGTTTGTGTAAATCGTTTTGTTTTCACTATATTTATTAATTCATTTAATGTATTGCATGAATCTGCTGCATTTTTGATAGAATTTTCTAATCCTTCCGAAACATCTGGTAGTTTTGCAATTTCTTCTGCTGACATTTTTCTTAATACATAAATTATTTCTTTCTCAAATCTTGATAAATCAATAACATAATGCCCGTTTTTTAATTCTTCCCCTAATAATAAATATGAGTTTCTTGGCATTACTTTGCTAATATCATTTAGCTCTTTTGTCATTAGCATTTTTCTTATAGCAGTAGCACTCGCAAACTCATCTACAATATATTTATCATTATATAATACTTTTTGCCTTTTCACTCCCATTGGAATAATGGTGCTTTTTGTTTTTCGCATTGCTTTTAGGTATTCAATTCCTAAAATGTTATTCGAGCCAGACAATACATTTGCATATCTTTTGATATCATTTAAATACATAAGTAGCGCATTTTCTCTCGCTTTTGGATATGAATTTCCTTTTTTTAACTCATGGCTTAATATCGTAACATAGTCTTTTGGCTCATGATATAACACATTTGCAATATTGTTTAAAGTTGCAATATCATTTGCTTCCATTCCAAAGGAGAGCGTGTCCACAACACCTAAAGAATTTAGTATTTTGATAGCACCTTCTGCAAAATTCTCTGCACTAGATATGCTATATACGGTTGGAAGTTCTATTACCAAGTCCACGCCATTTAAAAGTGCCATCCTTGCTTTTTTCCATTTATTAATAAGGGAGGTATTTCCTCTTTGTACAAAGTTTCCAGAAATTACTGCTACTACATAGTTTGTTCCAGTCTCTTGCTTTGACCTAGCAATGTGGTATAAATGTCCATTATGAAATGGATTATATTCTGCAATGATTCCTAGAACTCTGCTCATAACTTTTCCCCCTCCATCTTGTACAAAAATCAATTTACTGATATAATATCATAAATTCATAAAATTTACAATGTGTATGTAATATTTTGTTGTTAGCTAAGTTACTATTTGTTTTACTAAAAACCAGCTAGGAGGTATGTTTCTAGAAAAAAACTATTATTCAGTAACTTAGCTAACAACAAAATAGAGGTAAAAGAAAGGATGATAAAATGGAAGAAGTTACAATTTACACAGATGGTGCATGTTCTGGAAATCCTGGTCCTGGTGGTTGGGGTGCCATTCTTATGTATAAAGGAAATAAAAAGGAAATTTCTGGCGGAAAGAAGGATACTACAAACAATGTGATGGAGCTTACTGCTGTAATAGAGGCATTAAAGCTTTTGAAGTTTCCTTGTAAGGTACAATTATATAGTGATAGTGCTTATGTAGTGAATGCTTTTTTACAAAAATGGATAATTAACTGGCAAAAGAATAACTGGAAAACAGCAGATAAAAAAGAGGTAAAAAATAAAGAGTTATGGCAAGAATTAATTAGTCTTACCAAAACTCATGATGTTACTTTTATTAAGGTAAAAGGTCATGCAGATAATGAGTATAACAATCGTTGCGATGAGCTTGCAAGGAAGGCGATAGGCTAGTTGTCATTTACAACAATCGCACCACACTGTATTATACACTCTCTACACACTTTATTAAATTATCTCTCCCTCTCAATGCTATACTATTGTGCACCTATATTGCCGAAGCTCCATAACTCATACCTCCCGTTGTATTCCAAGTCTCTTCGGTTTGATCCTCTATTACTTGTATCTGCTCTACTGTGATATTAGATTTTAGAACAACTACGGGGCGCACCGCAAAGCCACTCGCATTCCAGTCGTCGCCCGAGTTGAAGAGGGAGTAGCCCGAGCCCGCACCGCCGTCGTAAACAGCGCCTGGGCCGAAGTAAGCATAGGACGAGACCGCTTTAACTCCCGGCGAAGCAAGCCAGTAACTCTTTGCGTAGTTGCCATCCTCTGTTGTGTCTTTAAATAGCATGTCATATACCCTTTCGTCTATATAGTCTGCTCTTGTAGTTCCATCTGTTGTGTACATAAACATCCATGCATCTGCATTTACTTTCTCTCCTGCTGTTGCACTTTGTGGTGGATTTGTTAATGTATAATCGTTGCTATCATATGTATAACTTGGATATCGACTTGTTTGACCTATTGGTGTTCTACTTTCGTCCGATGTCAAATATACATATCCATCATTTCCGGCTGACGTTGGTGGCACTACTGTCATATCTCCTATTACATTTTCTAAGTCCTCTATTGTCATGCTTCTTGTTTCGTCTGCTAAGCTACTATTATGATACAAACTGCTTATTTTATTTAGTACGTTTACGCAATTATCTGCTCCTATATAGCTTTCTAGTACTAAGTATGGATCGTCTATTTCTTCATCTTCTAAATCTATCTTTCCATCTTTTTTGATTGGGCTTCCACTTGTTAGTAATAGGTGCTGCCCATCTTCACTTAGCCCTAGTACTCTCCATGTAGTATTTGCATTTTGACTAAAAGTCTGGTCTGTTCCTCCGCTTATATTTTTTGAATCCGTATATCCTGTCTCACTCGTTCCTACTGTTATTGGTTCGTGTGCTTCGGGGGTGTAATTTACATAGTCTCCCACCTTTATCTCTCCATCATTAAAGGCTTGTACTAGTGTTTTCGCTCCACTACTACTTCCTCCATTTCCTCCTATTATATCATTTAAATAACTTTCTACATTTGTGATGGATTCATCTGTATATGATGTATCATTTACATAATAGTCTCGTGCGTCTTCTGCTCTTTGTATTAATCCATTGTTTCCAAATGCAAAGTTTATAGCTACTGTCGCTAGAATAATTAGGATTATTATGGTTATTACTAACGCCACTAACGTTATACCTTGTTCTTTATTTTTTAGTTCAAAGTAACTATTTTCTGTTTTTATAGTACTATTTATAATGTTGTTTGCAATGTTTTTTTCTTTCACTTTGGTTCTCCTCCTTATTTTTTATTTTCAAAAGCAATTTTTGCACTTATTTTTGATTGCTTACTTTTGCTACAAAAATGATAGGCTAATTAGATTTTTTCTTTTTATATACTCCTGTATCCTACAATAGCCCATCTTTCTATTTTGTTTTATTAAATTTTCTGCATGTAAATTTAAGTCTATGCTAATCCATAAACTTACTATATTTTTTATTCTTTTGTAAAATATTGGTGTGTGTGTGTGTGTGTGTGTACAGCACCAAGGTTTTCCTCGTTTTTGTTTTTCATGTACTTCTCCTATCTTTTGTTACTTTTTAATCTACATTTAAAATACGTGCAAAAATGTTCTAATAGTATACTTTTATTCTATCATTTCAGTACTTTGTTTTCAATTATTTTTTTAATTTGTAATACAAATGTAAATTTATTGTAATATTTTTGTAATATTCAGATTATCTAGTAGCATTTATCCTTTTCATTGCTTCTATTGTTTTATTTCTGTCTCCAAAGGCTGTTAATCTAAAATATCCCTCTCCGCTTGGTCCAAATCCTACTCCTGGGGTTCCTACTATATGATATTTTTCTAGTAACAAATCAAAATATTTCCATGACTTCATACCATTAGGAGTTTTTAGCCATATATATGGTGAATTTACTCCACCATATGCTATTATGCCTGCTTGTTTTAATCCATCTTTCATTATCCTTGCATTTTCTTTGTAGTATAAAATGTTATTTCTAATTTCTCTTTTTCCTTCTTCTGTATACGTTGCTTCTGCTCCTCTTTGTATTGGATAGGACACTCCATTAAATTTTGTGGTTTGTCTTCGATTCCACAATGCATTTAAACTTATATTTCCTTTTTTAGTTTCAACTTGTAATTCTTCTGGCACAATACAATAAGCACAACGAAGTCCTGTAAATCCTGCTGTTTTAGAATAACTTTTGAATTCAATTGCGACTTCTCTGGCACCTTCTATTTCGTAAATACTATGTGGTATGTTTTCTTCTTCAATAAAAGCTTCATAAGCCGCATCAAATAAAATAATACTTTTATGTACTTTTGCAAAATCTACCCATTTTTGCAACTCTGTTTTATTCATAGCCACGCCTGTTGGATTATTGGGCGAGCATAAATAAATTAAATCTGGTATTGCTTCCAATTCCTCTGGTAATGGTGTATAATTATTTTCCTCTGTTGCTTTCATGTAAACAATGTTATCATATTTTCCTGTATTGGCATTATATTCTCCTGCTCTCCCATACATTACATTACTATCTAAATAAACAGGATATACTGGATCTGTAATTGTCACTTTTATATTTTTATCAAATAATTCTACTATATTTCCTGTATCACATTTTGCTCCATCAGATATAAATACTTCATTTGTTTTTATTTGCAAATTTTTGTAGTCCTCTTTCACAATTTTTTCTTTTAAAAACTCATATCCTTGCTCTGGTCCATAACCTTTAAAAGTAGTAGAATCTCCCATTTCTTCTGTTGCTTTTTTTATGGCATTTATTACTTCCTTAGGAATAGGTCTTGTTACATCTCCTATTCCTAGGCGTATGATATCTGCATTTGGATTTTTTTCTAAATATTCATTCGCTTTTGCATTAATGCTGGAAAACAAATAGTTATCCTGTAATTTTAAGAAATTTTCA
>CAMMEP010000027.1 GCA_946495905.1 uncultured Clostridium sp. | reverse complement strand
CTTTAAATTCTTCCATTTCATGAATTTCATCTATTGTTTTTCCTTGTAACAAAAGTTGTCCTACTTTATCTTTTTGTGACTGCGATAATTTTCTTCTATCTTTTTCTATCTTTTTTTCTACTTTTTGTTTTATTTGTTCTAATGCTTCTAGGCATACGTTTAAATTTTTATCTTGTAGAATATTTTCTGCACTTTCTCCTGCTTCTAATCTTCGCTCAACCTCTTGCTCTTTTTCTTTTCGTATTTCCATTATATCTATTCCATTTGATTTAAATCTTCTTAAACTCATATAAACAGCTTGAAGCTTTACACCTAACTTTCCCGCTATTTCAGTTACAGGCATTAATTTCATTGCTAAAATCTCTATTTTGCATGATTCTTCTAGCTTCTTAGTTTCTTCTAGTGAATATTTTTTAAATTGTTCCATTTTATTTATTTCTTCTGACGTTATTCCTTTTAACAATAGTTGAATAATGCTATTTTTATCTTCTATATTAGATTTTAACTTTTTACTTTTTTCTACTACATCATTTTCCATATTTTTATTCACTTATATTTCCTCCTTTTTTCGTATACATAAGTGATTTACTTTTAAGATTATATCATGAAATATGCATTATTTCAATAATTTTTTATAGCATATTCTAACTATAAGAATGCAACATTACTATTCGGAGCTTTTTTTGTAACAATGTATGTTTTACACTATGCTGTGAATTTTAACAATGTATACAACTTTATTAACATTATAATAGACATAAATAAAAAGTAGGAAATTATCGCATCGACGGGCATGCCTTCCTACTTTTTAATTAATATTTATGAAATTTTTTATCTTAAGTAATAATAATCATCACTTGATCCAGATCCTCTTTCTAGTAACGCATCTGGTTTTATTGTAACAATCGGTCTTATATCAAATGCAGGTGTATCATCAACTATAGTTCCTGAACCAGTTCTATAATAAATCCATGAATTTTGTACAGCTCCACCAGATACTACTGTTCTTGCGTAATAGAATGTTCTTCCTATATCATCTTCTTCTGAAAATCTATCTCCTAACCAATATGTGTTTCCAATGTTTAAAGTACCTAAACTTGTTAATAAACTAACGTCAGAATATTGTACTATTCTTGCTGATGTTGCATAAGTAGGGTGTATATAAATTTGACATATTTTATTTAATTCACTAATAAAATTGTTATATCCAGCTTGCCCCTTAACTTGGAAATTATCAACAGAAAAGCTTGGTATAATAGTTACTGATGAACCATTATTAGTTAGTACTCTCCATGTTCCTTTATAGTTTCCAGAATTATATGTTTGGTTTCTCATACCATTTGTACTAGATGGAGATGTATAACTTCTTGTGCCTGGATCATAATAAATATAATCACCTGGTTTTAAGTTGCTAGCAGCTTTAGCATCTTTTACTAGTACAGCACTAGAAATTGTTTCTCTTTTATTTCCAGCAAAATCTACTGTTAATACATGTAAATAAAAGTTTCCTGCTTGTGTTCCTGTAATTGTAATTGTTTGTCCATTTTGCGTAAAACTATTTGTATAGGATGATTCATCTGTTCCTATTGCAGTGGCTTGAGTTGTAAATATCCATTTACATTTTGTAATATCAACTCCACTTTCATTATCTACTTGTGTCACTGTTGCAGTTGTACTACTACTATTCATGAAAGAAGTAGTATCAGATAATGTAATGGTTGCATTTTGTGGTAATGCATTATCCTCTATTGTAGTCTGCCCATAATCTCCTACATTTGTTCCATCATATAATCGATAATATAATTCATCTCCATGATTTAATCCAGATGGTGTATCACCATCCTGCCAACCACTTTCCGTATTATTAATATTATATTGAATACTATATCCTTCTTCTACACCATCCACTTTCTTTAAAGTAGCGGTCGCGGTATGGGTATTTTTATTCCAAGTTAAACTTTCTAATATGATGTTTTCCTGAGCACTTTGTGTTTTTATTGTTGTTCCTTTTGTCTCTTTTTCATGAGACAAATTCTTGGTATTTTTTGCTATTACTTTAATATCATATTCTGTTTCTTGTGTCAGTCCTTCAAATGTAAATGTTGCTTCTTGTGAAGTTCCTTTTGATTCATATTCCTCCTCTTCAGCTTGTTTTATAAAATATTCAAATGTTCCTCCATCATTTCTAATATATTCAATATCTACCTTTAACTTATTACTATATGATGTTACTTTTATTTCTTTTATTCTTGGTCCTAAATTATCTCTATTTCCTAAATATTTAATTTCTAAATCTCCATCTTCTTTTTCTGTTAAAGAAAAAACATAATCGTCTATTTCTATTTCTGCGTATCCTTCTTCTGTGTAGATAATATCTTCATCTGTTATAATTTCATTATCTTTTATATGCTCCAGATAGTCATCTACTGTAATTTCATGTATTCCGTCTTTATTTAGCTCAATAATTAAGTCTGCCTTTTCTAATTGTAACTCCTCTAGAATAGTATTAATATTAGACATTTCTTTTGCTTCATTTGTTCTGTTAATTAACCCATCACTTCCAAATATCCAATAAAAAGTCATGGTAGCTAATATAACTAATATAATAATCGTAATCACTAGAGCTATTAAAGTAATCCCCTCTTTTCTGTTCCATGTACATTCCCCTTTATTTTGTCCTTTTGAATAGTCTTTTTCTTTCAATATGGCAACTCCTTTCTTTTGTTTTTTCTATATAACAAAAACAGTAAATATAATCTTCTAATTTTATATTTTAACTCTATTTATTGTTATTTTCAATATATTGTTTTCTTATTTTTTTCATACTCCTGGAACAAAGAAATACATTCTTCTCGGTCGATTTGTTTTAGTTTAATTAACTCTTCATTTTTTCCTTCTAAATATTCATAAATACTATCGTCACGAAACCCAATCTCTCCTGCATCTTTTCTGGTACAAGCAAAATATACCTCTTTTATATTTGACCAAATAATGGCAGATAAACACATAGGGCAAGGCTCACAAGAAGTATATAAAATGTAATCCCCTAAATCGTAAGTTCCTAATTTTTTACATGCTTCGCGAATAACATTCATTTCTGCATGTTCGGTAGGATCATTATTCTTTAGTACCGTATTGTTTGCTTTTGCAATAATATTTCCTTGTTTATCTGTAATAACTGCTCCAAATGGACCTCCTTCGTTATGTCTTGAACCATATTCTGCATATTCTTGTGCTATCTTCATAAATTTATCCATTGTTCTATTTCCTCCTTGTGCATTTGTTCCTATAAATACATACTATATTTTACATTTTTTGTCAATAGAATAGAATTTATAGTCGGATAGTTTGTTCTTGTAATTGAAATTCTAAAAAAGTTTTGAAATCTATGGAAATTTTAGCCATTTTATGATATAGTAATGCTATTAATGGTTATAGGTAACCTTGAAAACCTAAATTTATAACACAAGGAATGATAGTATGGCATATAATTTTAATGAAATCGAAAAAAAATGGCAAGAATATTGGGACAAGCACGAAACATTTAAGACCGATGTATGGGACTTTTCTAAGCCTAAATATTATGCACTTGATATGTTTCCTTATCCATCTGGACAAGGTCTTCATGTAGGCCACCCAGAAGGATATACAGCAACCGATATTATGTCTAGAATGAGAAGAATGCAAGGATATAACGTACTTCATCCAATGGGATGGGATGCTTTTGGACTTCCTGCTGAACAATATGCAATAAAAACAGGAAATCATCCTGCTGGATTTACAGAAAAAAATATTGAAACTTTCAAAAAGCAATTAAAAATGCTTGGTCTTTCTTTTGATTGGAATAGAGAAATTTCTACTTGTGACCCAAATTATTATAAATGGACACAATGGATTTTTAAACAATTATACAATGATGGACTAGCTAAGCTTGTAGAAATGCCCGTTAACTGGTGTGAAGGTCTAGGATGCGTTCTTTCCAATGATGAAGTTATTAATGGAAAAAGTGAAAGAGGTGGATTCCCTGTTGTTCGTAAGAATATGAAGCAATGGGTAATGGATATTCCAAAATATGCAGAAATTCTTCTTTCTGGATTAGACGAAGTGGATTGGCCAGAATCTACCAAAGAGATTCAAAGAAATTGGATTGGTAAATCCGTTGGTGCCGAAGTTACTTTTAAAGTAGCTGGAACAGATAAAACCTTTACTGTATTTACGACAAGAGCAGACACGTTATTTGGAGCAACATATTGTGTACTTTCTCCAGAACATGAATTAGTAAATGAAATTACAACTGCTGCACAAAAAGATGCTGTAAAAAAATACCAAGCTGAGGCAGCTGCAAAATCTGACTTAGAAAGAACAGAGCTAAACAAAGAAAAAACAGGATGCTTTACTGGAGCATATGCCATTAATCCAGTTAATGGAAAAGAAATTCCTATCTGGATTTCGGATTATGTATTAGCTAGCTATGGTACTGGTGCTATTATGGCTGTTCCTGCACATGATGAAAGAGATTATGAATTTGCTTCTAAATTTGGAATTGACATTGTTCCCGTATTGCAACAAGAAACTGGAACAAGAAGAGAAAATGAGAACTTTAAAAATAGTATTGTAGCAGTTCTTTATAACCCTAAAACAGATAAATATTTAACAATTAATTGGGGCAATAAAGGTGGTAGACTTTTTGTTGGCGGCACTAAGAAAGAAAATGAAACAGATTTAGATTGTGCCATAAGAGAAATACAAGAAGAAACTGGTTATATTAATATTAAGTTTATACGAAACACCTTCCCTATTAATCATCATTATTTTGCATATAACAAAAATAAAGCATTCTCCATAAATGCAGTTGGCCTATTATTTGAGTTAGTAGGCGATGACAAAGTTAACACTAATTTAGACGAAGATGAAAAAGATAATTTTAAAATTGAATGGGTTTCTAAAGAACAACTTGCAGAAGTTACAGACGAACTTCATAGTACCGTTTTTAACAATTTGTTACATCCACAAGCTTTTGTTGGAGATGGAATTCATATAAACTCTGATTTCTTAAATGGACTTGACAAGCAAGAAGCAATTGATAAAATGATTGCATGGCTTGAAGAAAAAGGTATCGGCAAGAAAAAAGTAAATTATAAATTACGTGAATGGATTTTTGCAAGACAACGTTATTGGGGCGAACCAATTCCAATTGTGTTTACTGAGGATAATGAAATTCATGTGTTAGCAGATGAAGATTTACCTTTAGTTTTACCAGAACTAGAAGATTACGCTCCATCCAAAACAGGTGCTTCTCCACTTGATAAAGCAACCGATTGGGTAAATACAACCTTTGAAGGAAAGCCTGCAAAGCGTGAAACAAGTACAATGCCTGGTTCAGCAGGTTCTAGTTGGTACTTCTTAAGATACATTGACCCACATAATGAAAACGAAATAGCAGACCCTAAGCTTCTAAAACATTGGATGCCAGTTGACCTTTATGTAGGTGGTCCAGAACATGCTGTTGGACATTTATTATATTCTAGATTTTGGAATAATTATTTATATAATAAAGGCATTGCTCCTACCAAAGAGCCATTTGCCAAACTACGTCATCAAGGTATGATTTTAGGCTCTAATGGAGAAAAAATGAGTAAATCCAAAGGAAATGTTATCAATCCAGATGATATGGTAAAAGAATATGGTGCAGACGCTTTAAGAGTTTATGAGATGTTTATGGGACCAATAGACGCAGCAAAGCCTTGGGACCCAAACGGTATTGATGGTTCTAAGAAATTCTTAGACAGAGTATGGAGATTATTTGTAGAATCTAACAAAGTGCAAGACAAAGAAAATAAAAATTTAGAGAAAGTATATCATTATACCGTAAAGAAAGTTACAAACGATTACGAAAACATGGATTATAATACAGCTATTTCTCAAATGATGATATTTGTAAATAATGCTACCAAAGAAGACGTACTTCCTAAAGAATACGCAGAAGGATTTATTAAACTTTTAAATCCAGTAGCACCACATATTACAGAGGAAATTTGGAACAGATTGGGACATAACGATACTATTACTTATGAAGCTTGGCCTACCTATGACGAGAGTAAATTAGTAGAAGATACCATAGAAATTCCAGTACAAATAAATGGTAAGGTAAAAGCTACTATAAAAATTAGTGTAGATGCAGTAGAAGACGAAGTAAAAAGGATTGTTCATGAAAATAGCAATATCCATGCTCAACTTGAAGGAAAAACAATTGTAAAAGAAATTTATGTAAAGAATAAAATTTATAATATAGTTGTTAAGTGAGCAAAAGGGGACGGGCTTATTTTGCACAGTGTTAAATAGATTTATTATAAATAAAAAGCAATAAGTAGTATTTTTAAAAAAGTATGAAAATATGGAATGGAGAGTGATTTGAATATACAACTTCTTAAAAAATTTTATTAGGGAATCTCAAACCTTTTGAGGGCGCTGATAAAATTTCTTTTAGAAGTTGTATGAAAATCAGCTGGACCGACATATTGAATACTTTTTTAAAAATACTACTTATTGCTTGTATCTCTTGCTAAATAATTAACAATGTGCAAAATAAGCCCGTCCCCTTTTGTAACATTTCTGTAACACAAAAGTAATATTCTTGTAATATTACTTTTGTCTATTTTGTAGTATAATGTTGATATATGAATTACTAAGGAGAAATACGTGTTATGAGTATTGAATCAGATTTAAGAAAAGATGGTATCACGGTTGTTGGTACATTAGATACACTTAGCATAAATACTATTGCAAGAGATGTTGCAGAAAAACTATGCAAAGCTTTTCCAAACCAAAACTTTATTTTTCAAAATTTATTCATTGCATTATCTAGAATACCAATGTATATTGCAGATATTCCAGATGGATTTGCAGAAGCAACTTATTTTTACAAAAATTCTTCTATGTATTTTAAACAAGGTTTAAAACTAGATGAATTGGAAAAATTTGCTGTACATGAATTTATCCATTATTTGCAAGAAATTAAAGATAAAAAAGGGCATTTGTTAAGATTAGGATTATGCGATTTTGGAGATTTTAAAGTTTGTGGTATGGGATTAAATGAAGGAGCTGTACAGCTTATGGCTTCTAAAGCCAACCAAACGGATGAGGAAATTGTAAAATACTATGGGATATCTCTTCCTACTACCAGCCCATCTTACTATCCTATTTTATGCAATTTAGTAAGACAAATGGCTTATGTTGCTGGAGAAGAAACTTTGTATGATAGTACTTTTTATGGCTCTGATAGTTTTAAGGAACGCTTTTCTAACTTATGTGGAATGGATAGTTTTTTCAAAATTCAAGCTAATTTAGATAAAATAATGGAATCTGAAGAAAAAGCCATAGAACTTAATAACAAGTTAATGAGCGACAGCTGTGAAGGAATGAAAGCGCAAAAAGTTGCAAAGAAAATTGAAAATTATAAAGAAAAGATTAAAAAATTATTTTTTGAAACTCAAAATTTAATTTATTCCTCTTATTTTAATACACAATTTTCCAAAATAGCAACTACCGCAGATATCGATGAATATCGATTGAAATTATATAATTACAAAAATTATATTGGAATTTCTGATTCTTATTCTGATTTTAATGAATTTTACATTAATAAGATGATGGATTTAGATAATAAATATGAAAGTATTATGAATAACACTGATTTAGCAGTTGTAAATAATTCTGGTATTTCAAGATTTTTTAGAAAAATTAGAGCTATTTTATCCGCAACTGTTGAATTAAAAAAATAAGCAATTGGGGACGGGCTTATTTTGCACAAGTTATGATTTAATAATTATATTTTTGACATAGATTATTCTATGTCTTTTTTATAATTCTATCTACTTTATTTCTGCTTATTTTTAGATATTTTGCTAATGTAATATTTGCTATTTGCATTCTTTCTTTAATTTCTTTTATTATATTTTCTAGATTTCCTGGTTCTGCTATTATATCAGACCATTTTCTCTGATATTTTGACTCAAATTCCAGTATGATTTCTTGCATATTTTCTTTTGTCATATCATCATATTCCTTAAAATAGTATAATTTATTAGAATGCATTTTTTTGAATTCTTCTACATCTATATATCTCTTTCCAAATACTAATTCACATATTTCACTATTCACAAATCCCTTTTTGTATATATAATCATTATAACTAGAATATTTATAAGCACCACATTCTTGTACCATATTTGCTTTTACGGGATTTTTATGTATATATGAAATACAATTTAACAAATATTTTTGATTAGTTATTGATTCACTTAAAAATCGATTTTTAAAAACATAGCCTACCCTATTTTCTTTTTCGTTATAATATCTTGCAAATCTCTCATTTATATTTTTCATAAATGAAGATAACTTCGTAATATTTTCAGTATGCAATAGTAAGTGTGTATGATTTGACATTATACAATATGAAATAATATTAATATCTGAATCTTTTTTGAATTTTTTCATTAGTTGTAAATATTGGTCTTTGTATTTATTATTCTTAAATATAAATTCCTTATTTAAACCTTGAACAATAACATGAAAAAAAGATGTATTCAAGTCTTTACGTGCTCTTCTTGGCATAAAAACACCTCCTGTTATTAATTTAACTTTACCCCCGAAGATACATAATTTTCTTTAATACATCATTTAATTAAGTACATTTTCTTTTGTTTTTTATTTTCTTGATTGTTTTTTCATCTTTTTAGTAGTTATAACTTGTGCAAAATAAGCCCGTCCCCAATTGCACATGCTGCATCTCTTCCTGCTCTTGCAGCCCATGCTACTGTTCCTTTGTCTCCTGCTAAATCCCCTCCTGCAAATATTTTTTTGTTGGAAGTTCTATGATTTTCGTCTACTGCTAAATATCCCCATTTGTTAAGTTCTAAACCTAAACCTTCTAATACTTCTTTTTCTGGACTAGAACCTACTGCCATTACCACATAGTCCATATCCATTTCATAATTGCTGTTTTCTATATTAATAGGTACTTCTCTTGTTTCTCCTTCTTTTTTTACAAGTTCGGTTTTGATGCATTCTATTTTTTCTACTTTTTTATCTCCTAAAATTTTCACAATATTATTTTGGAATAAGAATTCAATTCCTTCTTCTTTTGCCTCTGCAATTTCTTTTACTTCTGCTGGCATTTGTTTTTCTGCTCTTCGATAGATAACATATACTTTTTCTGCTCCTAGTCTTTTTATTGTTCTGGAGCAATCCATTGCTACATTTCCTCCGCCAATTACAGCTACCTTTTTTCCTTGATAGTTTGGATGGTTTCCATATTCTAACAAACTATTTCCACCATATACACCTTCTAAGTCTTCCCCTTCAATATTCATTTTAGATGGTATGTTAGCACCAAATCCTAAAAATATGGCATCGTAGTTTTCTTCTAATTCTTTTAAATTTATATTTTTTCCTAACTCTTTACCAAATTCCACATGAATTCCCAAACTTAAAATAGAGTTTATTGTTTTTTCTAGTATATCCTTTTCCAAACGAAACTCTGGAATTCCATGTGCTAGAATGCCTCCTAATTTATTGTACTTTTCGTAAATAGTAACTTCTGCTCCACTTCTTGCTAAAAAAGCACTACAAGTAAGACCTGCTGGTCCTCCTCCTACCACTGCGACCTTTTTTCCTGCAAGTTCCTCTGTTTTTTCTATTTTTTTATACCACTCATTTTTTAATGCTTCATCAAAAACATAGGCTTCTATTTCTCCAATTTGTACTGGTTCTCCCTTAATTCCTCTTACACAGCTTCCTTCACATTGTTTTAAATGCGGACATATTCTACCGCAAATACTACCAAGTACCGTTGTTTGTGATAGAATTTTATAAGCTTCCTCTACATTTCCTTCTTTTACTTGTTTTATAAAAGCTGGTATATCGTTATTTAATGGGCAACCTTTTTGGCTACATGGTTTTACTGGGCAATTTAAACAATATTCTGTATATTTTTGTATTTCTTCGTTCATTTTTTAGATTCCTTCCTTTTTTGCTATATCTCATTTGATGATAATATGTCCTACTATATCTTGTCAATCCTTCCGACCAATCATTTTATTCTTCATACATGAAATAATGGAGTAATGCCACTGTTTCACTAGATGTTTTAATTTCGCCTTTATCTAGCATTTCTTTTGCTTCTTGTAAAGGTATTCTTACTACTTCAATATCTTCTGTGGCATCTAAATGTCTTTGTGTTTTTACCAAATCCTTTGCTAAAAAAATAATCGTTTTTTCATTGGAATATCCAATTGCTGGATATACTTCTCTTAATTTTTTTATTGTTCCTGCTCGGTAGCCAGTTTCTTCTTCTAACTCTCGAATAGCACCTTCTTCTGGTGTTTCTCCTTCTTCTATCATTCCTGCTGGAAAAGCTAGTACTGTTAGTCCTACCGGCGTACGTGGCTCTTTAATCATAATGAATTCTTGTTCTTGGGTTATTGGCATAATGATAGCAGCATGACCAGCCAATACATGCTCTCTGTATATAATTTGATTTGTTCTTGGATTTTTATAATGCAATTCTTCTACTACTATTCTCTTTCCTTTATAGGCTGTTTTTTTATCTAATAATTCATAATCTATTTTTTTATAATATTTGTTATTCAACTATTTCATCTCCAATATATCTATAAATTAGTTATTTCATTGTATTTTCTTACTACTTCCTTTAAATCTTTCCAAAATTCTATCTTCTTATTTTCGTCTCTTAAAAGTGCTGCTGGATGCCAAGTTGGCATATAAAGTATTCCCTTTTTCTCAATCCATTTTCCTCTAGCCGAAGTAATTCCGTATTCTTTCCCACATATATTTTTTAGAGCTGTACTTCCTAATAATACAATAATTTTTGGTTTTACTAATATAACTTGATTACGCAAGTAATTTAAGCATGCAGCTGCCTCATCATCTTCTGGTACTCTATTGCTAGGTGGTCTACACTTTACAATATTAGCAATATATACACTATCTCTTTCGATTCCCAGTCCTTCGAAAGCTTTATCCATAAGCTTTCCTGCTTTTCCTACAAAAGGTATTCCTTGCTTATCCTCGTCTGCACCTGGACCTTCCCCAACAAGCATAATATCTGCATTCTTATTTCCTACTCCAAATACAATATTTATTCTTGTTTTACACAATTTACACTTATTACAATTTTCTATTGACTCTTCTAATTCTTCCCAATTATTGTACATTTCTTTTTCCTTTCTGTGCAAAATAAGCCCGTCCCCTTTTGCACATTAATCCATAAAATTCTCTACAATTTCTATTTTTATTTTCTTACTGGTATCAATTTTAGCCTTTCCGCCTACTGGTATTACCGTTTTCTTTTCGGTATGCCCAAAATTATTCGATTTAATAATAGGAAAGCTATAGTTATCTCCAATAACATCTAGTAAGATTCTTTCTAAGGCTACGCTTCCATCATAATTTCCTACCCAAATTCCTTTGATTTTATCAAACACACCATTTTGTTTCATTTGATACAAATAATTGCTTACTCCTTCTGGAGGAGTTTCCAAACAGAATTCTTCTATAAACAATATTTTGTCGGTAAAGTCAATACTATAATTTCCAGCAACTCTTTCTGCTGTTAAGCTTAAATTTCCGCCTACTAATATTCCTTCTGCTACTCCTTCTTTTATGGTTATGTATTCGTCATCATCTTGTCCAAGCTGCATATCTCCATGCATAAATCTTTTTACTACTTCTTCATATCCATAAGGAGTTGCCCATGATGTAAGTGCTTTAAAAGTAGGTCCATTAAACGTGATAACTCCTGTTTTAGAATATATTACATTCTCCAGTGAAGTACTATCACTAAATCCACATAATGGCTTTGGGTTATTTTTTATGGTTTCATAATCTAAATACTCAAACACAGAATTTGAGTTAAATCCACCACTAACACAAAATATCATTTTTACTTCTTTATCTGCAAACATGGTATTAATATCTTCTGCTTTTTCTTCTGGAGTAGCGCTATAACCAAGTGTTTTCTTAAAAGCATTCTTTCCAAACTTTACTTTTAATCCAGTACTTTCCATTAATAAAACAGAATTATTTATTGTTTCTAAGTCGTCCTCATCTATTTTTGAAGAAGGAGCAATCACTCCAACTGTATCTCCTTTTTTTATTTTTTGAAACATAGTCCATACCTCTCTTTTACAACGTTTATACTAATTATCTTATCATTTTTTTGAAGTAACATCAATATGAATTGTTGAAAATTATACCATCCCTATAAACGCACCATTTCTTCCTGAATTTTCCTTATCTACTCGATAAGAATGGAACGAATCCGCATGGCAAACAGTACAAATATCACTATCTATTATGTTCTCTGGTAATATTCCCGCTTCTTTTAAAATTATCTTATTTATTAATGTCGTATCAATATTATATTTCTGTTTTTCTTCTACTTTTCTTCCTTCTTCGATTATTTCATGAATTCTTCCTGTATATTCAAATTCTTTTTTAAAGAGCAGCATCACATCTTCGTCTACTTCAAAATGGCATTTCTTAATACATGGTGCTATACAACAAATAATATCTGCTGGACGGCATCCAAATTCATTTACCATTTTTTCTACTGCCTTTTTTCCTATTTGTTGTAGAGTCCCCTTCCAACCAGAATGGATAGCTGCTATTACTTTTTTAGTATCATCATAAAACAGCAAAGAAGTACAATCTGCAGAAGTAGTACATAAGAAAATATCTTTTTTATTTGTTATTAGTCCATCTACTTCATTAAACTCTTCTTGTGCACTATTTACTATTTCCACTCTGTCTGTATGCGTTTGGTGTGGCTTCACAATATGTTCCTCATAAAATGCTAATGCTTTTGCCACCTTTTTATAGCTTTCTTTTAGTTCCGTTCCATCTCCATCTTTTGCAAAAACACTAATTCCATTTTTTCTTAATGTATAGCAATGCTTAATATTAGGGAATTCTAATAACCTTCTAAACTGTAAAAATTCCGTTCCATCTATATTTTTATGAACCACTATGTCATTTGTAAAATCCACTCAATCACCTCTCCAAATTATCCAAAATATAATCCTTATTCTCATTTCCAATATAATTGTATTCTTTTTTGCAGATTCCTGTATTAAAATTACAAATCGATTTATACTTGCAATACTCACAAGGTGTTTTTCCTTGTTTTATTTTATAATATGGTTTAACATTAATGTTACCAGACAAGATATTATTTGCTATTTGTTTTACAATTTTATTCGTATATTTTTGTAAATTTTCAAATTGTTGTCTTGTTATTGTACTAGCTTTGTTTGCTAAATTTCCATCTTTATCAATATATGCTGGAACTATATTGGAATTTCCTTTTTCTAAGGTTTTGTCCATCTTTTTAACAATATCAACATCTGCTAGAATTAAGCCTTTCATTCTAAATTGCTTTTTAATTTCTTCTTGTAATTTTTCCTCATCTATTTTATTGGCTGTTTTAACACTTGGGTCAATTAAATTAAAATATAGCACTCCTGCTGGCATAACATCTTCTATGGTACATACAGCATCTAAATAGGTAAGAAGTTGAAGCTGAAGTCCTGCAACTACTTCATTTAAATTAATATCTTTTGCCGAAGATTTATAATCAATAATTCGAATATAGTTTCCTTCTGGAGTTTTGGCAATGTCAATTCTATCTATTTTACCTGTTATTTCTACTTTTTTTCCATTTTCCAATTCTAGCTGTATAGCTGGGTATTCTTTACCATTTTTAAATTCCATTTCATGTCCCATTACACTAAAATCGCTATATTTTAAACTATCTACAATGTAACTAATGGATTTTTGAATTACCTTTTTTAATCGATTCACTAAAACTTGATATTTTGGAATACTGGTAAAAATATAGTTTTTCTTTAATCCAAGCTTTTCTTCTATTATTTCTTCTACTATTTCTTGTAATTCCTCTTGCTCGATTTCTTTTACATTTATCTTTCTTTCTTGTAATTTATCGAAAAAGCCATCTATTACTTCATGCATAAAAGTACCTGTATCAATTGCTTGTATTTTAAACTCTTCTCGTTCTGACAAGTTTAATCCATATTTTAAGTAATAGGAAAATGGGCAAGATTGGTATTGCTCTAATCTAGATACACTTGTTTTTAAGGTATCCCCATATAGTTTTTGAATCATTGCTTTATTTATTTTTTCTGGCTCTATTTTGTAATTTAATGCCTTTAAGCTATTTTCTAGTTTTGCTTTCCAGTCTGGATGGCTTGCATAATAATTATATACATGAAACCAGACCTCTTCTATTTCTTTTCCATCTCTAAAATCACTAAGCTTTTCTAATAATTCTTCAAAAGTACTCTCTTCTGTTACAATTTCATTTGTTTTTTCTATCACATCACTTTCTTCGCTTAGTCCAGGAAAAATCTTCTTTACTCTACTTATTAAAATAGATGGTCTTAGTGATTTTCCTTCTAAGTCGGAAGAAGATAAGGATAAAAATAGTTTTTCTTCTGCCGTTGAAAATGCTTTATAGATATTAAAATTATCATCATATAGTTTTTCAAGTGTTCCTTTGGCTAGCTCTGCACCTTTTTCTTTTAGAACTTCCCTATCTTTATCATTAAAAAAGCCTTCATTCTTATTTACACTAGGAAACATTCCGTCATTTAATCCTATAATAAATACAGCTTTTACCTTATGGCTTCTTGACCTATCCACATCTCCCACAATTACTTGGTCTTGTGTTCCTGGAATTTTTCCAAGCCCTGTATTTCCTAGCCCAATTTTTAATATCTCTGCATATTTTTCAAAACTTACTTTTTTCTCTCCTAAAACCATTACCATTTCATCCAATAGTTCCATCATTAATTTATAGCTTGTTTCATATTCTTTTGCTTTCTCTATTTCTCCCATTTCTTCTAGTTCTTTTATTCTACTTTCCATTGCCATATCGATACCATTTTCGATTAGAAATTGATATAAAGTTTTGGAAATAGAAGCAACATCTTTTCCATTGGACAAGTCTTTTTTGAATTTTAATAATGGTTTTATTATCTTTTCTCTAATATGTAATATTTTTTCTTTCTCTTCAGCGCTTTCGTTATAAAAAGTCCAGTCTCCTTGATACCACTTTGCACCTTTTATTCCCCATCTTAATGCATAATTTTCTATGGTATACACATCGTCTTCTTCTATTTCTTGTACGAGACCAGTTTTTATATATTCTAAAACACTATCCGTTCTCCAATTTTTTGCAAAAATATTTAATACTGCTAACATATATTTTACTAATATATTTTGGCTCAAATCTTTTTTCTCATCAATAAATATAGGAATATTGTATTTTGCAAAAATAGCCTTACATAAATTGGCATACCCCTCTAAATCCTTCGTAATAACAGATATATCATTAAAACGGTATTCCTCATCCCTTACTAATTTTACAATATTCTTAGCTACATTTTCTATTTCAGTATATTGATTTTTCGCTAAAAAAAGGGATATATTTTGTATCGCTCCTTCCGTTTTTTGATAAGGAAATGCATAAATATTTTCTTCCAAATGCTTTAATTCTTTTGTTTTAAAGCGGTGGGTAGTCTCTAGACAAATAGGTTTTTCTATGGTTACATTTTCTTGCTTAGCTAGATAATATAGCTTATCCAATGTCATTTTATTCGCATAAAAAATATCGGTATCTGGATTCTCACTTAAATTAATATCATCTGTGCAAACAGTAATAGTTACTTCATTTGCTTTTAGAAATAACTTTCTTAATATTTCATATTCTTGGTGGGTGAATCCTACAAACTCATCAATATAGATATCTGTATGGTCAAAATCATGTATGAAATCTAACTCTTCCGCTAACATGGTTAAATTATCATTTTCATCTATATAATCTGCCGCAATTTCTTCAGTATAGTTTTCATATACTGTTAGCATATCCTTGATTTTTGCTTTTAAATATTGGCTTTCCGTATTTTTCATTACCTGCTTTAAATTATCTACTGTTATGCCATGTTTCTTGAATTCTGTAATTTGTGTGCCAATTAATTCTACATTTTCCGATGACTTTCCTATAAACTTCAAATTATTTTTTTGTTCCGAAAGAATATTGTATAACAGCATCGACTTTCCAGAAGAAGATAAATTCTTATTTCTAGCATCTCCCACTTCTTTTCTTACTCGGTATGCCATACGGTTAAAGGTAAGCACTTCTGCGGATAAAACAGAGGACGCACTAATTGAGTCCATTAGCTTTTTTTCTGCTGTAAACGAAAATTGCTCTGGAGTAATAATATATATCTTTCTATTATTATTTTTTATTTTTTCTGCTATTTCCTTAAAAATATAGGTACTCTTTCCAGTACCAGATCTGCCATATACAATTCTAAGACTCATTTTTGCTCCTTTCCTAATTGGGGACAGGCTTTTTTTTCTGATTTTTCCTAATTGGTGCCTGTCCCCAATTAGGAAAACCACTTCTACGCCGTATCTCTTTTCCAATAAAACAAATATTGCTGTGCTATTCCTTCTAAAGCACCATACTTTTCTCTTGCGAGCTTTTCTATTTCTTTTTTATTAACCTTGGTCTCATCTTCCTTTTTTATATATAGCTCATTCATTACTCTTCTTACCCATACATCGATTGGAAATACATCAAACCTTTTTAACGTAGAAAAGAGAAGAATACAATCTGCTACTTTTGGTCCTACTCCAGATAAGGTTAAAAGAGCGTCCTTTACTTTTTGTGTATCTTTCTCTTGGTGTAGTTTCTCTAAATCTACTTCTTTTTCTAAAATTTTATGGGTTGTTTCATAAACACGTATATCTCGAAAACCTAAGCCTAACTCTCTTAAATCCTCCACCGCAGCTTTCGCTAAATTTTCTACACTTGGAAAAGTATAATATTCTTTTCCTTTCCACTCTATTTTGTTTCCATATTTTTGTGATATTCTATTAATAATACCTTTTATTCTTGGTATGTTATTATTTGCAGAAATAATAAAGGAAATTATGGTTTCCCATAAGTCTTGATTTAAAATTCTAATTCCGCTTCCATATTGTATACTATTTTCTAAATATTCGTCTACTTTAGAAAGCTCCTTTTTTATTTCTTCGTAGTTTCGCTTTAGATCAAAATAGTCTATTGCTAACTCTTCTATATTATCTACACCTAGGCTAGAAAATACAATAGTGTTATCCACTTTTTTCACATTGATGACATTATTTTTTACAATTCCTGTGTAGCTTCCATCTGCTTCTTCGTCCCACCTGAAACATTGCCCACACTCAAAAATATGCTTTGGCTCAAAAGAAGTAACATTTTTTAGTATGTACTGTTGCTCTTGCATTTTATTTGTTTCCTTTCTATTACCTTGTATTTATCGTTATTGTTAATTTTTTATAATAAAACTTTTTTCTTTGCACAATAAATAAAAGTATTATGCATACCTATATTATATAAATTTATTAAATTGGTGTCAATTGATTATCTGTGAGATTAAGAAGAAAAGTGGCTTCGCCATATGTGCATTTTGCTTCGCAAATATGCACAGCCCAAGGTAACTTAACCTTGTTATATAGCAAAAATCTTCGATTGTTCCTATTTAATAAGAAAAAATTCTAATTTTTG
>CAMMEP010000026.1 GCA_946495905.1 uncultured Clostridium sp. | reverse complement strand
ACAGTTTGTACGCAGTTGGGGGCCGGAAACATAAAATTAAAACATACATTGCTCCGACCAAAATTAACTTTGAACAGTAACATATTTTGTGTAAATTTTGTTAAAATATTCTTAATTTTTAGACTTTTTCTATTTTTTATGTTAAAATATTCTTGATTTTTACTAATAAAGGGGAATTTATGAAAAAAATATTAATATTATATGCAGCTTATGGAGGCGGACATTATTCTGCCGCAAAATCCATAAAAAAATGTTTAGATGACAATTACAAAGTAGAAACTGAAATAGTAGATTGTATTGAATATGTTAATAAGATATTAAATCGAATAACAACTGGTGCATACAAGGAAATGGCCAAAAAGACTCCAAATTTATGGGGAAGTATTTATATGAATTCACAAAAAGGAGTACTTGGACATGTTAGCTCTAGGGCTAATAAAATGATGGCAGTAAAACTAAAGAACTTAATTAAAGAAAAAAGTCCAGATTTAGTAATTTCTACCCATCCTTTTAGTAGTCAAATGGTTAGTTATTTACGTAGAAAAGGAAAAATTGATTGTAAACTTGTTACTATCCTTACTGATTTTGCACCTCACGATCAATGGCTTATTGGACATGAATATACAGATGCATTTTTCGTATCCAATGAACGTATGGGAAAATATCTAAAAGACTATGGAATAGAACCTAGTAAAATTCATGTAACTGGCATTCCTTTATCAGATCGATTTTCAAATAATTTTGATAAAAAAAGTATATATCACGAATTTGAACTAGAAGAATCAAAACCTGTTATTCTATTTTTCGGTGGTGGTGAATTTGGTCTTGGCAAAGACAGGACTCTTCAGATTTTAGATGCCCTTATCCACAATTTAACCACTTATCAGATTGTTGCTATTTCAGGAAGAAATTCTAAAATGAATGCTGGCTTTAAAGAACTAGTACAAGAATCAAATTCACAAGATAGGGTTAAAGTATTGGATTATACAAATAAGGTTCCAGAACTAATGAGTATAGCTACTATTGTTGTTACAAAACCTGGTGGACTTACTACCAGCGAAAGTTTAGCTTCCAATTTGCCAATGTTAATTATAAATCCAATACCTGGTCAAGAAGAAGAAAACGCAGAATATTTAGAAAAACACAATGTTGCTGTATGGCTCAAAAAGAAAGATGACCCTAATACCGTAATTCAAGAATTATTTAGCAATACAGATAAGTTAGAAAAAATGAAAGAAAATACAAAATTACTTGCTAAAAAGAATTCTACGAACGATATCTGTAAAATTATTATGAAATTAATTTAAATTTATATAATATAAAACTTCTTTATTTAATGGTAAAATACGTTTAAAGTCTGCGCAGGGACGTTCTAATTAAAGAAGCGAACGAAGCAGGGAGCTCCGTCGGGACGAAGTGAGATTCTTTAATTAGAACTCCCGTTGCAGGACATTTCTAGCTTTAACACCATTAAATAAAGAAGTTTATCTTAAATATAGCACAAAAATTAAACCTCCCGCATACTATATAGTATGGGAGGTTTTACTCTATAATTCTCTTCTTCCTTCCAATGCTTTTGACAAAGTTACCTCATCAGTATACTCTAAGTCTCCACCAACAGGTATACCATGTGCAATTCTAGTAACTTTAATTCCCATCGGTTTTATGAGCTTAGAAATATACATAGCAGTTGCTTCTCCTTCGACTCTTGGATTTGTAGCTAAAATAATTTCTTTTACTTCTCCACCCATAAGTCTCGTAAGCAATTCTTTTATTTTTATATCATCTGGACCTACTCCATTCATAGGAGATATACTTCCATGAAGTACATGGTATACACCTTTAAATTCATGCGTTCTTTCCATGGCAACCACATCCTTCACATCTTCTACAACACAGATGACGGAATTATCTCTTTTAGGATTGGAACAGATTTCACATGGATCTATATCCGATATATTAAAGCATTTTGAACAGTATTTTAAATTTTGTTTTGCATTTTGTATCGCAGATATAAATTCATCTGTCTCTTCTTTACTAGCATTTAATATATAGAAAGCAAGTCTTGCTGCTGTTTTGCTTCCAATGCTTGGTAATTTCTCAAATGCTTCTATTAATTTTTCTATAGATGGTGAATAATATGACATAGCTTTCCTTCCTTTTTCTATTTAAATATGAGCAAACCGGTATAGTTTGCCCTATTAGTTTTATTTTATAAGCTGTTATGAACTTTTTATTTAATTAGAAATTAATTTTCTACATTAATCCTGGTATGTTATATTTTCCAAGAGATGCAGCTTGCTCACTATCCACTTTCCTTAATGCTTCATTTACAGAAGTAATTATTAAATCTTGTAACATTTCTACATCTTCTGGATCTACTACTTCTTTTTGTATTTTAATTTCTTTAAGTTCTTTATTTCCAGATACTTTTACATATACTGCTCCTCCACCTGCAGTAGCTTCAAAATCTTTTGCAGCTAACTCTTCCTGTGATTTTTCCATATCCGATTGCATTTTTTTAGCTTCTTTCATTAATTGATTGATGTTCATTCCACCAAATCCTCCCATTCCTGGGAATCCTCCTCTTTTTGCCATTTCTATCATCCTTTCTTCCTTTTGTCGTTTTATAGTCAATCCTAAAAACGTCATACTTTTATTCTATAATATTAATCGGTATATCCAAATCTGATGCCATTGTTTCAATTGGATTTACACTCGTTTCCTTTTTAGGTAAAGAATCTGCATTTTCTATGATGCGTACTTTCATATCTTTTCCATATTCCATCGAAATTGTTTTAGAAAGTTCATTTATATTTTCGGGTTTTTCTAAAATAGATTTTCCAAATGCATTAATTCCCTCTGGGAAACTTATTCCAATTACCATATCATTTAATTCAATCGCTTTTGCTTTTAGTAAATTGGAATATAGCATAATTTTTCCATTCTGCCTTAACGTATCTAATACATTTCTCCAACCTTTTGCTTCTCCATAATCAGAAATTGCTTGTGCTAAATTCTGTTTTTCTTTTTGCTTTATATCTTGGCTATCCACATTTGTTTTTGTGGATTGATTTATAGATACCGCATTTGACTGTGGATTATTTACCGTTTTTCCTGTATTGGAACTGCTTTTTTTTACACTTTCCACCGGTATTTGCATAATATCTTCACTACATAGTTTTATGATTTCTACTTGAAATAAAATACTCTTTTGCGAAGACCATTTCATATCATTTTCTAATTTAGATAAATCTGTAATAATATATAATAATCTTTCCTTATCTACTTTTTCTGCTAATTTTTTAATTTCTTCTTTTTCTTCCGTACTATATATATCTAAATTACCAGTTGCTTTAAATACCAAAATGTCCTTAACATATTTTATTATCTCCCAAAGTAGATTATTTAGGTCTTTCCCTTCTTTTAAGACATCATCTACTGCTTTTATGGCTTCTTCTACATTATATTCTAAAAAAGCTTTAACAATGGCATGAATATAAGTTAATTTTGGTATTCCTACTAAATCCTTTATTTTGTCTTCATTAATATTGCTTTCTCCATCTTGTAGGCATCTTTCTAAAATGCTTAAGGCATCTCTCATTGCTCCTTCAGACAATATAGCAATTAAATGTAGCGCTTCTTTTGTAATTTGAATATTACTTTCTTTTGCTACATATTCTAGTCTTTTCATTATATTTTCATCCGATATTTTCTTAAAGTCAAATCGTTGACATCTTGAAAGTATCGTTGCTGGTAATTTTTGTGGTTCTGTAGTTGCTAAAATAAATTTTACATGCTCTGGTGGTTCCTCTAATGTTTTTAGTAAAGCATTAAATGCTCCTGTTGATAACATGTGAACCTCATCAATAATATAGACTCTATATTTTGCTAGTGTTGGAAGGAAATTTACTTCTTCTCTTATGGAACGAATATCTTCTACACTATTATTGGATGCCGCATCCATTTCTACTATATCCGTAAGTGACCCCGCTAAAGCCGCCTTACAAATTTCACATTCATTACATGGTTCTCCATCCTGTGGATTTAAACAGTTTACTGCTCTTGCCAAAACTTTTGCTGCCGATGTCTTACCTGTACCTCTTCCTCCATTAAAAAGATATGCATGTCCTACTCTTCCTGCCATAATTTGATTTTTAAGTGTTTTTGTAATATGTTCTTGTCCTACTATTTCGTCAAACCTTAAAGGTCTAAATTTTCTATATAGCGCTGTATATGACAATCTATATCACCCTCTATCTTTAAAAAATGGTGTGATCCATTTAATTACTCTATGGAAGTTCCCACACAAGAATTACTGCTTATTGCTGCTTCCTTCCGGACCTGACAAGGTTCACAGATTCTTGTTGGTCCCCTCCATACAATAATTAAATTTCTCATACCATTTGTATTATATACTTTTTTACTTAATTTATCAATAGAGATTTAGAATTTTTTTTTAAGTTGTTTTACTCTCTTTTAAAGATTACATCACTCATATCTGTCTTTTCTATACTACAAGTTCCTTCTTCTACTATATTGCCACAAGGCATTTGTAAAGTAACATTCGCTCTATAACTACAATTATCTACTGTAATTACTAAATCAAAAGCAACATCAAATTGTACTTCTTCATTGCTAACATCCACTTTTTCTAATAAAGTACCATCATGTACAATTTCATCATCACCATCTGAACTATATTCACCTAGACCTGTATTGCAAAAACGAATTAATGCACTACCTCCATTTGTTCCTATTTCTAGTGTTTGAGGATTACTTTCTTCTGCTCCTTTATATTCTAATCTTCCTTCTTGTATGATATATTCGTCTTGATAGCTAAATAATCTTCCTTCTACACTATTTGGCATATATGCTTTTACTTCACCTTTAATAGGAGCTTTTGTAATAGTTATATTTTCGATTTTAAGGCTTTTTATAACCTTATCTTCTCCTTTATAATTTTCATTTCTGTCGAAATAAATGTATACATCATTATTTTGGTATACATCAAAATTCCATTTTTTATCTCCTTCTGTTTCGGTACCTTCTGCTGTACTTACCACTATTATTTTTGACAAGTTAAAAGGCATATTTTTATCGCCTTCTACTTCATAGCGTATCATCGAAATTACAACTAACAAAATAATTATGATAAATACTGCCACAGCAATACATAACTTGATTGTTTGCTTCTTTTTTTCTCTATCCACTTTTACCAAATCCTTCATTTGCTTTCAACTTTTTGTACAAGTCTATTATACTATATGTTAGTGTCAAATAATTTATGTTATGGCGGAGTGGGTGGGATTCGAACCCACGTGGCATGCAAAACATGCCTAACTGATTTCGAGTCAGCCTCGTTATGACCACTTCGATACCACTCCAAATATACTTCTATATTAAATACATTTTGTTTTAATAAATTCGTTAGGATAACATGCTTTTCTGAGAACTATTTTCCTTGCTCTTTTCGCTTTAGCTCTCTTAGTTCTTTAAAAAATTGTTTTAGTAATTCTTCACATTCATTTTGCATTATTCCTGTTTCTACTTCTACTTCATGATTAAACTTATAATCCTTTAATAGATTTAGAACGGAACCACATGCGCCTGTTTTTTCATCCATCGTACCAATATATACTTTTTTAATTCTAGATTGAATAATTGCTCCTGCACACATTGGACATGGCTCTAATGTTACATACATTTCACAATCCATAAGTCTCCAGTTATCTAATTTTTTACTTGCCTCTTGTATTGCTAAGATTTCAGCATGTTTTGTTGTATCTTTCTTACTCTCTTTTTTATTATGTGCCCTTGCAATTATTTCGCCATTTTTTACAATAACTGCTCCAACTGGAATTTCTAATTTTTTATATGCTTTTTTAGCTTCTTTTAAGGCCTCTCTCATGAATTCTTCTTGCATTTTATCTTAGTGCCCTCCTAATGAATTATATCATGTTTAATACTTATCATGGTGTTCCAGACAGGAATCGAACCTGCGACCTCTCCCTTAGGAGGGGAGCGCTCTATCCAACTGAGCTACTGAAACATTTTTTATACTTTACTATTTTATATTATTTTTAAGAAATAATCAAGTATTACTTAATTTTTTAATACTTGACATGTTACTAGATAATGGTTATGCAAAATATTAAGTCCGCGCAGGGATGTACTAATTAAAAAAATGAGCGGAGCAGGGAGCTTAAGTCGGGACGAAGCGAAGTTTTTTAATTAGTACTCCCGTTTGCAGGACAAGCTCTTTCGAAAACCATTATCTAGTAACCTTGACATAAATGTTATAATTAATTTGTTTTACAATAATAAAAATATATAGGAGAATTTATGCAAAAAATATTAGGTTATTTAAGAAAAGCAATTGAAAATTATAATATGATAGAAGAAGGAGATAAAATTGCAGTAGCACTTTCTGGTGGAAAAGATTCTATTACTTTACTAATGGGCTTAAAAACACTTCAAAGATTTTATCCAAAGCATTTTGATTTAATTGCAATTAGTGTAAATCCTGGTTTTGATTTTTTTGATTCCTCTTTTTTAGAAGAAACTTGCCAAAAAATAGGGGTTGAATTTGTCCAAGCAGAAAGTCACATAAAGGAAATTGTTTTTGATATAAGAAAAGAAAAACGTCCTTGTTCCCTTTGTGCCAATCTAAGAAGAGGAATTCTAAACTCAACCGCAATAGAGCATGGTTGTAATAAACTTGCTTTAGGACATAATGAGGATGATGTTCTAGAAACTTTTTTCTTAAATATGTTATATGCTGGAAACCTATCCACCTTTGCTCCTGTAAGTTATATGGATAGGTCAAAAGTAACTTTAATTAGACCTTTAATCTATGCTCCTGAAAAAGAAATTCGTAAATTTATTAAAAGAGAAAATATTGAAGTAATGCCTAAAAACTGTCCTATGGATGGAGTTTCAAAAAGAGAATATATGAAAGATATGTTATATAAATTAACAATTGAAATTCCAAATGTAAGAGCAAATTTAATGGGCGCCATAAAGCGTGCTAACCTTAATGGTTGGAAAGAAATAAAGTAAGCTATAAGAAAGCTTACTTTATTTCTTTTTACATATATTTGAATAGCATTTTACTATTCTTTTGCCATTTCTTTTACTACTTTTTCTATTTTGTCTAATTCCCCATCTGCTACTTCATTGCTATTTTCACATACTCCCATATAAAACTTTATTTTTGGTTCTGTTCCAGAAGGACGTACACATACCCATGCATTTTTTTCTAATTCAAAATATAATACATTTGACTTTGGAAGTCCTGTTACTACTTTATTTCCATGTTCATCTACTATTTCTTGTTTTTCATAATCTCCAAAAGATACAACTTTCTTTCCTGCAATCTCTTTTGGTGGATTATTTCTCATTGTTTCCATCCTGTTTCTTATTTTTTCTGCTCCTTCTATACCTTTTAGAGTAATTGCAATTTGTCTTTCTTTATAATATCCATATTTTTCGTACATTTTATTCATTTGGTCCCATAAAGTTAGACCTTGCTTTTTATAATATGCTACTGCTTCACATATTGTCATAACTGCCACAATTCCATCTTTATCCCTTGCATGTGTTCCAATAATGCAACCATAGCTTTCTTCATAAGAAAATAAACATTGATAAGAATTATGTCTTTCAAACTCTCTAATAATTTTAGCAACATTTTTAAATCCTGTTAGTGTTGAAAATAATTTTACACCATATTCTTTTGCAATAGCATCTGTCATATTAGAAGATACAATTGTTTTTATAATAGCTCCATTTTTTGGCAAAGTTCCCTTTTCTTTCTTTTGCGATAAAATATATTCTGCAATAAGATTTCCTGTCATATTCCCATTAAATTGTATATATTCTCCTGTTTTTGTATCTTTTACATATATTCCTAATCTGTCTGCATCTGGGTCATTCGCTAAAATAACATCTGCATCTACTTTTTTAGCTAAATCAATAGCCAATACAAATGCATTTGGATCCTCTGGATTTGGATAACTTACTGTTGGAAAATGTCCATCTGGTTGTTCTTGTTCCTTTACAGTATAAACATTTTCAAAACCTACTTCTTTTAAGATTCTTTGCACTAATTTAGAACCTGTTCCATGTAATGGAGTATATACAATTTTTATATTTTTTTGCATTTCTTTTATAGCATCTTCATTTACGATTAATTTTTTTAATTCTTCTATATATCTATCATCTATTTCTGTTCCAATTGTATGATATAACCCTTCTTGTATTGCTTTATCTTTATCCATTGTCTTTATCTTAGAAAAATCAGTTACACTTTTAACTTCTTCTATTATTTCCTTGTCTGTTGGCTCTACAATTTGAGCTCCATCTTCCCAATAAACTTTATAACCATTATATTCTGGTGGATTATGGCTTGCGGTAATTACAATTCCTGCAATACATCCCAATTCTCTTACTGCAAACGACAATTCAGGAGTTGGTCTCAATTCTTCAAATCGATACGTCTTTATTCCATTGGCATTTAAACATAATGCTGTTTCTTCACTAAACTCTTTGGACATTATTCTACAATCATACGCAATAGCTACTCCTCTCTCTTGTCCTCCTTGTTTAATAATGTAATTTGCTAGTCCTTGTGTTGCTTTTGTTACTGTATATTTATTCATTCTGTTTGTTCCAATACCAATAACTCCACGAAGTCCTGCTGTTCCAAACTCTAAGTCTTTATAAAATCTATCTTCTATTTCTTCTTCCTTTCCTGCAATTTCTCTTAACTCTTTTTTGCTCTCTTCATCTATAATGGGATTATTTAACCATTCTTTGTATTTAATCTCATATTCTTTCATAGGATCACTTTCCTTTTTTGTTATATATCTAATTCCTTAATAAATTTAACTAAATCTTCTCTCAACTCTGGTCTTCTTAATGTTTCATCAATAGATGCTTTTACAAAACCTAATTTATCTCCAGAATCAAACCTTTTTGCTTTATAATCATATGCGTAAACACCTTCTTTTGTATTTACCATACTATTATAAGCATCTGTTACTTGTATTTCTCCACCTTTTCCAGGTTTAGTTTTAGCTAAGAAATCAAATAAATCTGGCATAAGAACATGTCGATCTGATATTGCTAAATTTGATTTAGTCTCTTCTACTTTTGGTTTTTCTTTCATCTTTTCTACTTTATATAATCTATCATTAATAGCTTCTCCAGAAACATTTCCATATTTAGGAACATCTTCCCAAGCAACTTTTTCTACACCAATAACAGAAGCACCTAATCTTTCATGTTCATCTATTATTTCTTTTAAACAAGGTTTTTCTCCTTGCATAATTACATCACCATACATAATGGCAAATGGTTCATTTCCAACAAAATCCTTTGCCATATAGATTGCATGTCCAAGTCCCTTTGCTCCACCTTCTTCTTCAATAAAGTGAATCTTCGCTTTTCCAGATAAGTTTGTTATTTGTGGAATAAAACTTTCTTTTCCTCTTTCTATCAAAAAGTCTTGTAATTCTTTATCTTCTGAAAAATAATCTTCAACAACTTCTTTTTTTCTTCCTACTACTAAAAGTATTTCTTCTATTCCTGATGCTACTGCCTCATCTACTAAATATTGAATAATTGGCTTATCTACTATTGTTAACATACATTTTGGTAAACTTTTACATGCTGGTAAAAATCTTGTAGCAAAGCCTGCAACTGGTATAACAGCTTTTCTTACACTCATTGTTATCGTTCCTTTCTTCTTACTTTTTTATTACAGTTTATAGTCTTTATTTTTTAGCAAACAATACGTATTTTAAATTTTTATATGTATTGTTTGCTTTCTATTTCAGACCTTTAATTGTAACTTTAATTAATAATAATTACTACTTTTTATAAAAAAATAATATAGAATATAAGTATTCTATATTATTTAATATAAAAAATCAAGTATTTTTTCTATTAAGCATATCCTTCAAATACATCATTAATTTCTTTCTCCCCAGATGTATTTAATATTTTATCATGAGAATCTAAGATTTCCTGCATATTTATATTGAATTCGCTTACCTCATAGCAGTTAATAATTTTTATTTGAATTTTTTTATATTTATCTTTATTTGTTTCTAAAAATTTTTCTATGTTTTTATTTGTTATATCCATATATTCTTTTTTTCCATTAATAAATATAACATTTAGGACATCCTGTTTCTCTAATTCTTTTAATTTCTTTTGGATTTCAGAATACTTTATTCCATTAGTACTTTTCCAATTTAAACTTAATATTTTATCTTCGTTCTTTAAACTCAATTTTTTCGTTAATGTTCTTATATTTTCTTCTATATCTTCTTCTAATATTGTTATAATGTTGGCTTTTTCATTTATCTGTTTATTAATATATGGAAGTAACATTGTAACTAAGTGCCAGTCACTTACATAAAAACTACATAATTTTTCAATGTTCTTTTTTAATATTCCCATATTAAAAGCCTCCTTTGTTCTTGATATGGTAAATTTTACCATTTGTGTTTCCGTAAGTCAAGCGAATTCGTTCCCTTTATTTCGACATTACTATTTATTAAACTTTTTTATTCATTTTATTCTTCATTTCGTATCTATTTTTTTACATTTTTAATATATAAAAATTTATTTTTTTGTATACTATAAAAAATTTTGGAAAAAGAGTATAAAATTTTTAAAATAACAAATAATTATAGTACAAGCAAAAAATTTCTATGGAAATTAACCCAAAATTTATTTTAGTTTAAGCTAATGTAGATTTCACAATACATAGTTTACACTTAAGAAAGGATAAGTATTTATATGAAAAATTTTATTAATTTTACAAAACGTTTTTTAATTGTTGTTATTTTATTTTCTTTTTTTGTATTTATCTCGGCAATATCCTATGTAAATGCGGTGTCAGAAGATATTGCAAGTAGTGTTTTTCGACTACACGTAATTGCTAATAGTGACAGTGATGAAGATCAGAGTTTAAAATACAAAGTGCGAGATAGTGTGTTAGAATACATGAATGAAATAGCAAAAGATTGTACTTCTAAAGAGGAAGTAATAACACTTGCTAATGAATATCAAGATGAGTTTAAGCGTATTGCTAAGCAAGTAATCCAAGAAAACGGATACAACTATGACGTTACAATAAGCATTGGAAATTTTGAATTTCCAACAAAAACTTACGGAGATATTTCTTTACCAGCTGGTAACTATGATGCTTTAAGAATAGAAATTGGAGAAGCCAAAGGACAAAATTGGTGGTGTGTCATGTTTCCCCCTTTATGTTTTGTAGATGTAAGTTCTGGTGTTGTGCCTGATGAGTCTAAAGAAATAATGCAAGAAAATTTAGGAGAAGAAGAATATTCTATTATTAGTGATAATGAAAGCGGAGACATACAATTTAAGTTTAGCTTAATTGAATTCTTTAAAAATATCTCTTTTGCTAAGAACTAAAATAACTATATTACTATTGTATTTTATTTAAAAATATGTTATAAGTTATAGATAGAGTTTATTGTATTAAACTCTATTTTTAATTTAAAATAATTGAAGTTAATATATATCAACATTGTTTTTTTGGGGGGAGTAAATTGGAAAAATTAGTAATAAAAGGTGGAACAAAATTAAAAGGTGAAGTTACAATAAGTGGAGCAAAAAATGCAGCTGTAGCAATACTTCCCGCCACATTATTATTAGATGGAGTATACACCATAAATAATTTGCCAAATATTAGTGATGTAAAAATAACTTGTGATATTTTACAAGATTTAGGAGCAAAAATTACTTGGATTTCTGAAAATGAAATTACCATTGATACAAGAGAGGTTAATTGCAAAGAAGCTCCTATTGATAAAACAAGTAAATTTAGAGCTTCTTATTACTTAATTGGTGCTATGCTAGGAAGATGTGGAATGAGCGAAGTAGGCCTTCCTGGTGGATGTAAACTTGGTGCAAGACCAATTGATCAACATATAAAAGGATTTGAACTTTTAGGAGCTAAAGTAGATGTAAAACAAGGAAAAATATCTGCAAAAGCAAAAAAATTAGTAGGAACTTCTATTTATATGGATGTTGTTTCCGTTGGTGCTACCATAAACATTATGCTTGCTAGCGTTTTTGCGGAAGGAACTACAACAATAGATAATGCAGCTAAAGAGCCACATATTGTAGATGTAGCAAACTTTCTAAATACAATGGGAGCTGACATTCGTGGTGCTGGAACAGATGTTATTAAAATTAATGGTGTTAAAGAATTAAAACATGAAGGAACATATTCTGTTGTTCCAGATCAAATAGAAGCAGGTACTTTTATGCTTGCTGCTATTGCAACGAAAGGTGATATCTTAATAAAAAATTGTATTTCAGAACATTTAGATTGTATTACTGCTAAAATAATAGAAATTGGTGGAAATGTAGAAAACCTTGGCGATACTATTAGAGTATGGACAAATAAAAGACCTGGAAAAGCAAATATAAAAACTCTTCCTTATCCTGGTTTTCCTACTGATTTACAACCACAAATGGGTGTAGTACTTTCTCTTGCAGATGGTACAAGCATTATTAATGAAAGTATATGGGAATCTAGATTTCAATATACCAATGAATTAAATAATATGGGAGCTCATATCACAGCACAAGGAAAAACAGCTATTTTTGAGGGAGTAAAAGAATTGTCTGGTGCTAGGGTATATGCCAGTGATTTACGTGCTGGTGCAGCACTATTAATAGCTGGAATCGTAGCAAAGGGGACTACAGAATTATATAATATTTACCATATTGATAGAGGTTACGAAAAAATCGAAGAGAAATTTAGAAGCCTTGGTGCCGATATTGAAAGAGTAAAAGAATAAGAAATACAAAAGTAAATGAAAGATGAGAGGTTTATATGTTTAATTTTTGTAGTTTATATAGTGGTAGTTCTGGCAATAGCCTACTAGTAGAAACTTCGAATACAAAATTATTGATTGATATTGGCGAAAGTGCAAAAAAAGTTTCTTCTGCACTTTCTTCCATGGATATAGATCCATCACAAATTGATGCTATTCTAGTTACTCATGAACATTCGGATCATATAAGAGGACTTGGAACTTTTTCTAAAAAATATAGTATTCCTGTATATGCAAATTCGAAAACTTGGGACGCTATGCCTGAACAAAGTGCAAAAATAGATGAAAAAAATATAAAAAACTTTACAATAGAAGAAAATTTTGAAATTGGGGATTTAAAGATTCATCCTTTTAAAATTCCTCATGATGCTGCAAACCCATGTGGTTTTAATATATCTTATAAAAATGAAAAAATAAGTATTGCAACAGATATTGGGCACATGACTTCCAATATTGCACATAAATTAGAAGATAGTCTTTTTGTTTTATTAGAAGCAAATTACGACCCTGAAATTCTAAAATGTTCTTCATACCCTTATTTATTAAAACAAAGAATTGCAGGACCAAATGGTCATTTACCCAATAGTGATGCAGGAAAAACAATTTCATTTTTAATGAACAGTGGTCTAAAGCAAGTAATGCTTGGACACTTAAGCAAAGAAAACAATTTTCCAGAACTTGCATATAAAACTGTTGTAGAAGAGTTAATAGAAAGTAAATTAGATTTTAGTAAATTAAAAATCGATGTTGCAAATAGATATGCACCAAGTAAAATTATTAAAGTAGGATAAAAAGGAGTATTATGTTACATATTAATATTATTTGTGTTGGAAAAATAAAAGAAAATTATTTAAAAGATGCAATTACAGAATATGCAAAACGATTATCCAAGTATTGTAAGCTACAAATTATAGAAGTCGCAGATGAGCAAATTCCAGATAATTTAAGTAATAGACTAGCAGAAAATGTAAAAGAAATAGAGGGAAAAAGAATTCTAGCACAAATAAAAAATAGTTATGTTATTGCTTTAGATTTAAAAGGGAAACAATTTACTTCAGAAGAATTTTCTAATAAATTAGAAAATATTTCTTTAAATTCTAATAGTAATATTTCCTTTATTATTGGTGGCTCTATTGGATTATCTAATGAAGTAATACAATATTCAAATGAATTAATTTGTTTTTCTAAAATGACTTTTCCTCATCAGTTAATTCGTGTTTTTTTATTAGAACAAATATATAGAGCTTTTAAAATTTCTAATCATGAAACTTATCACAAATAAATATTATTTTTTCATTAATTTCTATAAATTAAAATACATAATCTTCTATTTAAATAAAAAAATAAAAGATTATGTATTTTTTGATACAATGGAGTAATATATTTATTGTAGAGGAAATTTTATTAATCTAATGAAAGGTGGATAATTTGCCTAGATTTTATGCCAAATTTTAATTTATGGACTTTTGAATATCAATTAATAATATAATTATCAAATAATATTGAAATAAATTACTTTTATTTTTTATTTTCTTTTTAATTATTTATTTATATAAATTTTTTTCGGGGGCAAAATAATTAAAAAGTATTTCCTCTACAAGCTTAAAAACATATTAAATTATTTTTCATTTTTTTGATTAATTTTCTAGAAATAATTTTTATTATTATTTTTTTAATGATAATAAATAGAATTATAAATGTTAAAATTTTTATAATCATCCTATTCTATTTTCCTTTGAATTAAATTTTATTCTATATGTGAAAAGTATTTTGAATTAAGTTTTTAGAATTAATTTATGTTGAAATAAATTATGTATATATAATAATCCATTTTTTTCCAATTGTCAACAAAAACTTTACGACAAAATTCGACAAATGACCACAGATGCTATCATTCCAGCGACATCTGCTGCTAAGGCAGCTAATAAAATACCTCTTGTCTTTTTTATTCCAACGCAACTAGTATAAATAGCAATTGTATAAAAAGTGGTTTCTGTTGACCCCATTATGGTAGATGCAATAAGTCCAGTCAAAGTATCTACCCCATAATTTTGCATAATATCTACTGCTACTGCAATAGAAGCACTGCCTGAAATTGGTCTTAACATTGCTAATGGCATAATTTGGCTTGGAATTTGCAATAAATTTGTTAAAGGGGTTATTAATTTCACAATAAAATCTATTATCCCAGAATTTCTTAACGCTCCAATAGCCAAAAATATTCCTATTAAAGTAGGAAGCATTTTGAATACTATCTCTATCCCCTCTTTTGCTCCCTCTAAAAAAGTATCAAATACTTTTACTTTTTCTTTTAATCCATATAATATAATGATAGTAATAAAAACAGGAATTGCAGCTGCTGAAGCATAATTAATAATATTTGTCATCTATTTCACCTTTTTTATTAAAATTTTTGTAAAGAATATTCCAACCACGCCAGCAATAATTGTAGCTATCCATACTGGAACTATAATGGAAGTAGCATTTTCAGATTGCAAAGAAGTTCGAATTGCTATTACATTGGTCGGTATTAATTGAATAGAAGCTGTATTGATAACAATAAACATCATCATAGCATTTGAAAGAGTGTCCTTTTTTTTATTTTCTTTTTGCATTGTTTTCATGGCTTTTAGTCCAAGTGGTGTTGCTGCATTTCCTAATCCCAAAATATTAGCAATCATATTCATCGAAATTTCTTGTTTAGCATTTTCATTTTTTTTGAGATCTGGAAACAAAAAATTTACAAGCGGTTTTAAAAAATTTGTTAATTTTTCTATTAAACTTGTTTTCTTTACAATTTCCATTATTCCATTCCATAAACAAATTGTTCCTAAAAAAGTAATAGAAAGTTCAACAGCATCAGAAATGGACTCAAATATTCCATTATTTATTTCATTTACTTTTCCAGAAATTAACGCATACATGAAAGATAAAATTATAAAAATTGGCCATAATATATTTAGCATAGTTTTTCACCTAATAATTTGTATTCATTAAAATATTTTTTTATTACAACTACAAATGTCAGTTTTTGTCGAACGAAAATAAAGATTTATTCTATATTTTTATTGCCTTTTACCGTATATTATGGTATTATAGTAATAGATTTTTGTCGAATTTTGTATTTTGGGGGAGGATTTTATGAAATCAACGGGAATAGTTAGAAGAGTTGATGAACTAGGTAGAGTTGTTATTCCAATTGAGATAAGAAACCAATTTGGCATCGCAGAAAAAGATCCAATTGAAATATATGTTGATGGTTCAAATATCGTACTTAGAAAATATGAAGAAAGTTGTATTTTTTGTGGAAATACTAAAAACTTGTCGGAATATAGAGGAAAACTTGTATGTGATAAATGTGCTGAGCAAATTTCTAATAATAGTTCAAATAAATAATTTAAATATTTAATTTTAACACATAGTATATTTAATTTTAATATTTAAAATAAAAACTCGATTAAAAACAAAAAAACTTTTAAGTTATTTTTTTACTTAAAGGTTTTTTTATTTTTATTTATTAAGAATTTATTTTTAAATAAATAATTGATATATTTCATTTTTGGAAACATTTTTATTTTTTGCAATTTGCTTTATAATATCTTTTTTCTCCATTCCTTGTGCCTCATAATACTTATATTGTTCTTCTGGAGTTTTATTTTCTATTCCTTCTTCTTTTAATACTTCATTGCTATTTAAATCTAATAAAATAATATATTCTCCTTTTATGTTGTCCATATTTTTTAAATTCATAATAATACTACTAATATTATCTCGAATAAATTCTTCATGTATTTTAGTAAGTTCTTTTGCAATTACGCAATTAATATCTCCTATATTTTCTAAAATATCTTCTAATGTTTTTAATAATTTATGTGGTGCTTCATACAAAATAATTGTTTTATCTTCTTTTTTTATTCTTTCTAATCTATCTTTTCTATTCTTTTTATTTAATGGTAAAAATCCGTAAAATGCAAATTCTTTTGTATTAAGTCCAGAAGGAATTAATGCATTTACAAGAGCACATGCACCAGGGATTGGAACTATTTCTATCTTATTTTGTATTGCTTCTTTTACAATTTCTTCTCCCGGATCCGAAATTCCTGGAGTTCCCGCATCTGTAACAATTGCAATATTTTCTCCCTCTAATAACTTATTAATTAATATATCCGATTTTACATTTTCGTTATGACGATGATAACTAATTAATGGTTTACTTATTTCATAATAATTAAGCAATTTTAAAGTATGTCTTGTGTCCTCTGCTGCAATGATATCTACTTCCTTTAATACACGAATTGCTCGAAAAGTAATATCTTCTAAATTTCCAATAGGTGTTGCTACTAAATATAATTTTCCTGGCATTTTTTCTCCTCTTTTCTATTTTTTCTTGTTATATATTTCATAAATCTCATCAGTATATTCTCCGTCAGAATTATATATAATTAAAGGGTTTTCTATTTTTAAAAAAGGCCTAGCATTTTTTACTCCTTTTACTAATACTAATGTTGGTTCTTTTTCAACAGTCGAATATACAAATCGTATTTTTTTAGGTTCTATTTTATATTTTCTCATTAATTCTATAATATCTACTAATCTATCTGGTCTATGTACCATATAAAAAGAGCCTCTATCTTTCAATAAATATTTAGAAACTTGAATAAAATCTTCTAAATTAGCTGTTACTTCATGTCTTGAAATATATTTATATTCTTTTTCATTTATTTTTCCTGTCTCTAATTTCTTATATGGCGGATTAGTTACAATAAAATCAAAACTTTCTCTAACTAATTTATGCTCTATTATTGAATTTTCATTTGTTTTTTTACTATTTTTATTTACAATATTTTTTATATTTAAATTTAAAATTTCAATTTTATCCTGAAGATTATTTAATACCACACTTCTTTTTGCCATATCTGCTACTTCTTTTTGAATTTCCACTCCAATAATTTTTGAAATTTTCGTTTTAGCAGAAAGCAAAATACTAATAATGCCAGTTCCTGTTCCTAAATCAAGCCCAACAGAATTTTCTTTTACTTCCTTTGCAAAATCAGACAAAAGTACACTATCAATTCCAAAACAAAATCCATCCTCATTTTGTATTATTTTTAAATTTTTAAATTCTAAATCATCTATTCTCTCTTTTTCTTTTAATTCCATCACTTTTTACCTCTACTTTACATATTATATATTAATTTTGATTGTTAATCAAGATTTACATAAAAGTTTTAATTTTAGAAAGGAATGATATCCATGGGAAATGAAAAGTCAAAGGAAACTAAAAAGAAAAAATTTGATTTTAAATGCAAAAAAGAAAATGCTATTAACTCCTTATTCGAAGTTGAACATTTTCTTTGTGATTTAAAAAAAGTTTTTAATACAGTTTGCTTATATAAAATACTAAAATAATTTTTTTATTATTAAAAATTTTACGATTAATCCGCAGTGGTATTACTATTATCTTCTTCCCCCTGCTCTTTTATTACCACAAATGGGTCATCAAACTTTATTAAATTACCCTTAAATGCTTTATTTTCTTCGCCATCAATTAGTATTTTTACTGCATTTACTTCTGTAAGATTTGTCATGGTATTTACAATAGAATAAATTGTACTACTTTCTTGTTTTTCTCCCCCACTATGATTTTCAATAAATTCCTTGGATAAATCTAAATATAGTATATCTCCCTTTCTTTCCACTTTATTTACTTTTGTGCCATCTGGTATTGTTTTTGATAAACTAGAATTTTGTGGACCATCAATCAATAATTCCATTAATTTTAGATATGGCTCTTCAACTAATTCTTTAGCATCTATTAACCTTCCTTCTGGTACTAAACTTTGTGTAGCTTCATTATAAAAATATAATGATACTATGGTTTGTCTCATTTGCTCCTCTGAAATTTCTTCCTCTGGAATTATTTCATTTGTAGCTACTTCAGTATTTTTATTATAGAATAAAAAATACCACACTCCTACCCCTATTAAAATAACAAGTATAATAATTGCAATAATTATTTTTTTGCTCATATACATTCTCCTTTCGTTTTTCTTATTTCATTGTTATGAAAGACAAGTTTTTTTTAGAACTATTTTGTCCTAATTTTATTGAAAAAATAGCGTTATATTTAATAATTCATTAAAAATCAGAATAGAAAAAAATGTTTGACATATAATAAAAAATAAGCTATAATATTAATAGCTTAAGCAAAAACTATTCATGTGAGGAACAAAAAAAGACTAGGTAACGCTAATACCTAGTCTTTCTATTTTAGTCTTTATTAAATTTATCTAAAATAGCATAAATTAATACAAGAACTAAAATCTTTATGAAGCTATCCATGTGATGAACCTCCTTCCTGCCTCTAAGCAAGTCGGCATTAATAGTATAACATGTGTTTGCCTTATAAATCAATATTTACCAATTTACTTTTTCTCGACAAAATTCGACATTTTTACAAATATTTTTTTATTTCAATTTATCCCACTTTTCTAGCAAAAATCCACATTTTTTACATATTTTCCATTTGACAAAATACCCATTTCCGTATATACTAAAGAATGTATTATTAGACTTATGCATATATTAAAAAAGACAAGTTTTAATGCATATCGAAAGGATGAATTTAAATGAGTAATTTGTTACACGTGGGATTAGATGTAGGTTCTACAACTGTAAAAATAGTTGTAATGGACGACAAATTAAATACAATATATAGAGATTATC
>CAMMEP010000025.1 GCA_946495905.1 uncultured Clostridium sp. | reverse complement strand
AGAGAGAGAGAGAGAGAGAGCTACATTTAGAGAAAAGATAGGTTTTATTGGCGATGCAAAAAACATAGAAAAAGGTATCACATTAGTGGCATTAGTAATAACAATAATAATTATTATAATATTATCAACTATAACGTTAAATGCTACATTTGGAGATAATGGTCTAATAAAACAAGCGAGTGAAGCGAAGGATAGAGCAAGTAACATGGTGGAAACAGAAGGTAGCGACATGAATTCTTTGTTACAAGAATATGCAAATGTAATGGCAGAGGATAAAGAAATGCATGAAGAAGTTAAAACCAAAACTGTTGCAGAAGCAAAAGAAAGTGGTGAGGTATTCGAAGAAAATACAACACTAGTGGATGATTTTAATAATGAAGTAAATGTTCCGGGTGGCTTCCATGTTTCCTCTGATTCTGGTACAAAAATAGAAGAGGGAGTAGTAATAGAAGATTCAAATGATAATCAATTTGTATGGATACCAGTAGGAAATTATCAAACTAGTAGTGGAGAAAAAACGAATAATTTAGCAAGAAGAATGTTTACATCAAGTGGGGCAACAGAAGTAGATATGGATGGTACTATTACAATAAGTTCACAAGAGAGTGGACATTACCTAAATGGAACATTTTATGGAGGAAATTATAGCGACTCTGACGAATATGATACCATAGAAGCATATAGTACAAGTGCTACAAATAACAATGGGTATTATATAGGAAGATATGAGCAAGGAACAGGAAATGTGTGTAAATCTGGAGTAGAAACATACTCTAATATAAGTTATGCAAATGCAAAAGAACAGTCAGAAACAATGTATAGTGGGAATAAGTATTTAAAAAGTGAATTAATAAGTAGTTATGGATGGGATACAGCATTGAACTTTATTTGCCAAAATAGTTCTTATGGGTACACATTAGCAACTACTACAGATTCTAAATATGGAAATATAAACACTGGCACAAGAAAAGCAACTGGTGTGGATGAAGCAGATAATTATAGTAATATTCATGATATAATTGGAAATTTTAGTGAATGGACGACTGAATATGTTTTTGCATCTGATGGAAATTTCGCTTATCATTGTGTAAATAGAGGAGGAAATTATAATATTATTTCTACATTTGCGGACGCACCAGACAATTCATTTACAGCCAATTATGCAGCAGATCGTGGTATAACACTGGGTGGAATAATATCGTACGTTGGGTTTAGAGTGCAAATGTATTTGTTATAATCAGCAATAAAAAATAGTGTATTGACTTTTTTTAAAATATATGTTATAAAAAAGAAAACAATAAAAGGAGTAAAAAAGAACGATGAATGAAACCATTGCAGCTGTAAGAGAGAGAGAGAGAGAGAGAGCTATATTCTAAAGAAATAGGCTTTATTTTTGATGTAAAAAATAAATTAAATAGATATAAAAAAAGGATAGACTATATGGCAAAAGTGGAGAAAGAAAAAATAAAACTTTTGCACGATAGCCTATCCTTTTTGTGAAGAAAGAAAAAAGAAAAAATAAAAATAAAATATAAATTGGAGGAAAGAAAAAATGAATATTAATAAAAAAAGATGGTTATTGCTATTGATAATAGCAGTAATATTAGTAATAGTAACGATAGTGGTATATGCAATAAATAGAAATGATAATAAGGAAGTAGAAGAAAAAAACGAAGAAACAGTCAATGTGGAAAAATATACGACAGAGCTAGAAAATGGAAAAAAACTTAATACAAGTGAAGAATTTAATACTACAAAGAAATATAGAGATTTAGAAATAAGTAATATGCAGTATACAGAACAAAACGATATAAGTGTTATGCTAGCAGATGTGACAAATACAGGAAATAGAATACATGAGCCAGAAATAGTAAAAATAACAATATATGGTGACAATAATGAAGTTATAACAGAAATAAAACCAGTTATTGGAACAATAGAACCGGGGGAAACAATAAAATTAAATGCAAGTATATTGGCAGATGTAGCAAATGCCAAGGATTATACTATAGAAGCAATAGAATAGAAATTACTAAAAAGAAAAAAATGTTAGAAAGGATAAATTGGAGGAAAATAAATGAGAAATAAACAGATTCCATTAAATGTAAAATTCGATAGCCGGCATCACTTTAATAGCATTAGTAGTAACGATAATAATTCTAATTATATTAGCATCAATAGTAATTAACATGACAATGGAAGGTGGGTTACTAAGTCAAGCACAAAACGCTAGAGAAGAAATGCAAATAGAAAGTGTTCGAGAAAAGTTAGAGATAGCAAAAGGAACCGCAACAATAGATGGAAAAGGTCATATAGATGCAGATCATTATTTTGATATTATTGAAGAAGAAGGAATAATAAACAATAAAGAAGAAGACGTAAAGAAAATAGAAGAAGATACATATGAAATAACAACAAAAGAAGATTACATATTTAAAGTAATAATAGAAGATGATGGAGACATAAAGATAGACTACATAGGAAGAGAAGACACAATAGAGCCTAGAATAAGAAAAATAAATGTGTTGGAAAAGAAAAGCAGTAGTGTAAAAATAGAAGTAATAGCAGATTATAGTGAAGAAGCAACATATACCTTTTATTATAAAAAAGAAGCAGAAGAAGAATGGAAAGAATCAGGAAAAAGCAAAGATAATATATATACAGTAGACGGATTGTTAACTAATGAATTATATAATATAAAAGTAAAAGTGGAGACCGATAATGGATCAACAGAAGGAGAAATAAGTATACAAACGGGTGAAATTCCTCAGCAAACAATAACTTTTGGAGATGTAGAATGGCAAGGAGACGAGACTGCAAGTGTAAAAGTAGAAACGAGTGAAAAAGACTACACGTTACAATACCAAGTAAACAGTATAAATGAAAAATGGACCAATATAGAAAACGGAGGAAAAATAACAGGGCTAAAATTGGGAGATACCGTGTACGCAAGAATTTGGGATGGAACAAATGGAAGCGATTATGCAAGTGCAAGTGTAGAAGATAAAATAGCGCCAAAGGTAACAATAGCAAAAGGAAATATAACAAGTAATAGTATAGGAGTAAGTGTAATAGCAAGTGATAGTGAAAGTGGAATGGCAAGTAGCTTAAAATATACATATTACATAAAACAAAGTAATCAGGCAGATAGCAGTTTTGTAGAAAAATCTACAAATTCAACAAGTGCAAGTTATACATTTACAGACTTAATACAAGGAACAAGTTATGACATCAAAGTAGAAGTAACAGGAGATAAAGCAGGAAACAAAGGAACAGGCACATTACTAAAACAAGTGACAGGACAAGTAACAAGTGGAAACGTAGAAGGAGCAATAACCTTTGGAGGAACAACATGGAGTAATAATAAAGCAAGCATAAAGATAAGTACAAATACAAGTTATACAATCCAGTATCAAGTAAATAATATAAGTGGAAGTTGGACAAGCATAGCAAATGGAGAAACAGTAAGTAACTTAAACTATGGAGATACCGTATATGCGAAACTATGGGATGGAAATAATGCAGGAGATTATGCAAGTGCAAGCGTAGAAGATAAAATATTGCCACAAGATGCAAGCATCAATTTAAGTGGAACATCAATTACAACATCAGGAAGTGTAACTGCAACAGTAACATTAGCAGATAATCAAAGTGGTGTAAATATAACAGGAAGCAAATGGATATATAATACGACAAGTAGTAAAATGGGAACAAATGAAAGCAGTTATACAGGAAGTTTTTCAAGTAATTCGCAACAAATCACTCTAAGAGCCACTACTCCGGGGACTTATTATTTACATGTATTAACAAAAGATATAGCAGGAAACAAAATAGAAACAATATCAATGGCAATAACAGTAACACAATTGGTAACCAATATAACGGTAAGTCCAACTACATTAACTTTAAAAGAAGGAGAAACTAGTAAACTAACAGCTAGCATAACTCCAACAAATGCAACAAACAAAGGTGTAAGTTGGAGCAGTAATGACAATATAGTAGCAACAGTAAGTAGTAGCGGATTGGTAACAGCGAAAAGTGCAGGAAACACTACAATAACTGTAAAAGCAAATGATGGAAGCAATAGGTCAGCAACGTGTAGAGTAACTGTAGAATCAGCAAGTGTTCCGATAGAGGACACATTAAAAGCAGGTGACTATGTATATTATGTAGATGGAACAGGAATAACAAGAAAATGTGTAGTCTTATATGACAGTAGTTCAAGTTATGGTATACAAATAATAACAATGGAGACGGTAGAAAACATAACGGTTGGAAATCAAGACGACTCGTCACTAGATTGGCAAGGAAAACTAGATAAAGCAGTAAATTCATATAATAATGTAATAAATACATTAAATGATGCAACAAGCAAATATCTAAACACAGCATATGCAAGCAGTGTAAGATGTATAGGAACAGTACCAAATGATCCAAGTTATGATGAAGCAGGTATGCATACAATGCAGGTCGAAGGAAGAATACCAGAAGAATATAGTGGAAAGTTGAAAAATAGTGATAATAATTACCAAACAGATTGGAGGCAAATGAATTCGCTAAATATTTGTAATATATCTGAAAACTATTGGTTAGCCTCTCGTATTGTTAGTTCTACTCTTTATACAGCCAATTATAATGTACGATATATAAATACTAGCGGACAAGTATATACTAGCCTTATAGCAACATTTGCAAGAGAAAGTAGTCAACGGAAGAAATGCAACAAATGGACTACGTCCAGTATTCACCCTAAAACCAGAAGTCAAAGTAACGGGAGGAGATGGAAGTTCAGGTAATCCATACACATTAGGCTTATAAGTTTTTATAAATATAGGCAATAAGGACCTATAAATTTTCATAAACCCCTTGACAAATGATTAAAAATAGTGTAAAGTATATTAGCATTACAAATTAATGCTAATATATTTTTGTCTAAAATAGGAAGTGATAAAAATGGAAAAGAAAGTTGAAGTAAGTATTCTATGCCAAATTTATGGTAAATTACTAACAGATAAACAATACGAATTCATTGACGACTATTATAACAATGACTTATCACTTTCTGAAATAGCAGAAAATAATAATATAACAAGACAAGCAGTAAGAGATGTAATAAAGAAAGGGGAAAGTAAACTTTTCGAGTATGAGGAAAAGCTTTTAATGATGAAAAAGATGAGAGACCAAGAAAAACAAATACAAGGAATAATTGAAGAACTAAATAAAATAAAAGATACTTCATCCGATAAGAAAATAGAAAAGATATTAAGTAATGTTACTAGAGAACTAATTTGCTTAAATTAATAAAAAAATAAACATGGGAGGAAAAGAGTATGGCTTTTGAAGGATTATCTGCTAAGTTACAAGAGGTAACTAGAAAACTAAGAGGAAAAGCAAGAATTACGGAGTCCGATTTAAAAGAAATGTTAAGGGAGGTAAAGCTTGCACTATTAGAAGCAGATGTTAACTATGCAATTGTAAAAGAATTTATCAATACAATACAAGAAAAAGCTTTAGGCCAAGATGTGTTAAAATCACTAACTCCTGGACAGCAAGTTATAAAAATAGTAAAAGACGAATTAGTAGAATTACTTGGAGGGACAGAAAGCAAAATAAACTTTACACCAAACCCACCAACCATTATCATGCTTGTGGGACTTCAAGGATCTGGTAAAACTACAACAGCAGGCAAACTTGCTAATTTACTTAGAAAACAAGGCAAAAAGCCACTTTTGGTAGCATGTGATGTATATAGACCAGCTGCTATCAAACAACTTCAAGTTGTGGGTGGTCAGCTAAATATACCAGTATATGCAAATGAAAACACAAAAGATGTTGTGAAAATTGCAAGACAGGCAATTGATGTTGCAATAAGTAAATTAAATGATGTAGTAATACTAGATACAGCAGGACGTTTGCATATTGATGAAGAATTAATGACAGAGCTAAAAAATGTAAAAGCAAATGTAAAGCCACATGAAATTTTACTTGTAGTAGATGCGATGACTGGTCAAGATGCAGTAAATGTTGCAAAGGCATTTAATGAAGCACTTGGAATTGATGGTGTTGTACTTACAAAATTGGATGGTGATACAAGAGGTGGTGCTGCACTATCTGTAAAGAAAATTACAGGTAGACCAATTAAATTCGCAGCAACTGGTGAAAAATTAAGCGATATAGAAGTATTTCATCCAGAACGAATGGCATCAAGAATTTTAGGAATGGGTGATGTACTTTCCATTATAGAAAAAGCAGAAGAAGCAATTGACCTAGAGGAAGCTGAAAAATTAGAAAAACAGCTTAAAAAGAAAAAGGATTTAGACCTTGATGATTATTTAACACAATTAAGGCAAATAAAAAAAATGGGTTCTTTTTCATCCTTATTAAAAATGATACCTGGTATGAACCAGCTAAAAGATGTAAAAGTGGATGATAAAGAATTTGTTAGAATTGAAGCAATGATATCTTCTATGACAAAAGAAGAAAGACAAAATCCAAAACTTTTGAATGGAAATAGAAGATTGAGAATTGCAAAAGGAAGTGGAACTTCCGTTCAAGAAATCAATAAATTTATGAAATCCTTTGAAATGACACAAAAAATGATGCGACAAATGAAGGATAGTAAGAATATGAAAAAGCTGATGAAGGGTATGAATCCACAAGATTTAAAAAACATGCTAAAGTAGTTTAGTATGAAAAAATTCGGTTGCTTGTGGTAATGTATGTTTTAAATTTTTATTTTCGGCCCCCAACAGCGTACAAACTGTAAAAACTTCACTTACGTTTCGTTTAACAGTTTGTAGACTTGTCGGTCCCCACCTTAAGCACTCCAATAAAAATTTAAAACATGCATTATCACAGACAAGAGTTAATTTAGATTTTAATTTTAAAATATATATAAGAATTATTAAACACCATTAATAATAATTCTTGCAAAATTTTCAGGAGGTGAATGTAATGGTAAAAATAAGATTACAAAGACAAGGTGCAAAGAAAGCTCCATTTTATCACATAGTGGTAGCTGATTCTAGAAGCCCAAGAGATGGAAAAATAATTGAAAAAATAGGAACATATAATCCTATGACAGAACCATCTACTATCGTTCTAGATAAAGAAAAAGTAGAAAAATGGATTAAGAATGGTGCTAAACCTACCGATACTGTTAAGCAATTGATTGAAAAGGCTAACTAAAATTTTAAAAATAAACTTCGTCTTGCGTTGTTGAACTTCATAAAAATTTTTTCGATGTACCATCAGTACTATCTCAAAAATTTTTATTCGTTCGCCTAGCAATACTTGTTTCTTTTTAAAATTTAAAGTTCAAAAGATTATTAAAGTAGCTTAAGTAAAAAGAAAGGAATTAGCTATGAAACAAGTTTTAGAAACAATCATTCGAAACATAGTAGAAAATCAAGATGCTGTTTCTATCACAGAAAAGGAAGAAGCAGATAGAATTACTTTTGAAGTTAAAGTTGCAGAAAACGATATGGGTAGAATAATAGGAAGGCAAGGAAAAGTTGCTAATTCAATTCGTACCGTAATGAAAGCTTTAGGTTCGAGGGATAAGAAGAGGGTAAGCGTAGAATTCTTAGATTAATTCTTTAAATAAACTTCGTCTTGCGTTGTTGAACTTCATAAAAATTTTTTCAATGTACCATCAGTACTATCTCAAAAATTTTTATTCGTCCGCCTAGCAATACTCGTTTCTTTAAAGAATTAGAGAATAGGAGTTAAAATGAAGCAAGAATATTTTGAAATAGGTCAGATTGTAAATACATTTGGAATCAAAGGCTTTGTCAAAGTAAATCCTTTTACAGATGACTTAGAAAGATTTAATGAACTAAAAAGTATATTTGTTGTAAAAAACAAAGAACTAATAGACATGGAAATCGAAGAAGTGAAATTTCATAAACATTTAGTTTTAATTAAATTTAAAGGAATAGAAGATATCAATATGGCAGAAAAATATAAAGGTTGCTATCTAAAAATAAAAAGGGAAGATGCTAGAAAGCTTCCAAAAGATACCTACTTTATTGCAGATTTAATTGGAATTAAAGTATATGACGAAGAAGGAAATTTACTTGGAAAAGTAGATGACATCTATAATAACAAAGTTCATGATATTTATGTAGTTAAAGATGCCCTAGGAAAACAAATATTATTACCTTCTACAAAAGAAGTAATTAAGCAGATTGATGTTGATGAGGATAGGATAGTTGTTCATTTAATTGAAGGCTTGATTTAGAAAATAATAGGAGGAAAGATGAAATTTGATGTGCTTACACTTTTTCCAGAAATGTTTCAATCATTAAAGGAAAGCATTATTGGAAAAGCAAGAGAAAAAGGACTAATAGAAATTCATTTAATAAATATTAGAGACTTTTCAAAAGATAAACACAAAAAAGTAGATGATACTCCTTATGGTGGGGGAGCAGGAATGGTTATGAAACCGGATGTGGTATATGATGCATATGCTTCTGTAAAAGAAGAAAATGCAAAAGTAATATACTTATCTCCACAAGGTAAAGTTTTAAACCAACAAAAAGTGAAAGAATTATCCAAAGAAAATCATTTAATATTACTTTGCGGACATTACGAAGGAATTGACCAAAGAGTTCTAGAGGAAATTGTGGATGAGGAAATTTCAATTGGAGACTATGTATTAACAGGAGGAGAACTACCAGCAATGGTATTAATTGATTCTGTTAGTAGATATGTAGAGGGAGTACTAAGTGAGGATTCCACGAAAGAAGAATCTTTTAGTAGCAATCTTTTAGAATATCCTCAATATACAAGACCAGAAGAATTTAGAGGGAAAAAAGTACCAGAAGTATTACTTTCTGGACACCATGAAAACATAAAAAAATGGCGAGAGCAAAAATCGCTAGAGGTCACAAAAATAAAAAGACCAGATTTACTTAAATAAAATAGTTGATAAGAGTGTAATAAACTCTCTTAGGAAACGTATCAAATCATTTAGAAATTAAGAAAGGAGGATATCAAATGGATATCATAAAATCAATAGAACATGAACAATTGAAAAATAAGATACCTGAACTTAAAATTGGTGATACAGTAAGAGTACATCAAAGAATTAAGGAAGGAAATAGAGAGAGAATCCAAGTATTTGAAGGAATTATTATTAAAAAACAAGGTGGAGGAGTAAATGCAACATTTACAGTAAGAAAAATAGCTTACGGTGTTGGTGTTGAAAAAACATTCTTAGTACATTCTCCATTAGTAGAAAAAGTAGAAGTAGTAAGAGTAGGTAAAGCAAGACGTGCTAAACTATACTACTTAAGAGACAGAATTGGTAAAGCTGCTAAGACAAAAGAAGATACAGGTGCAAGAATAGAAAATAGAGAAATTACTATTAAAGAAGAAATGACAGAAGAGCCAGTAGAAGAGGCTACTGTTGAAGCTACAGAAACACCTGTAGAAGCTGCTCCAGAAGAAGCTCCAGCAACCCAAACAGAAGCACCAGCTGTTCAAGAAGTAGTTGATACTGTAAAAGAAGAACCAGTAGAAACTGTTAAAGATACAGCAGAAGATGCTAAAAAAGAAGAAAAATAAATAAAGAATAAATCAAACAAACTAGGTAATTCATCTTTTTACCTAGTTTGTTTTTTGGTTGGAACAAATATTAATACATATTGAAAATTATGTAAATTAGTGATATAATATTGATATTGGATGCAATTTGTAAAAATCCATCATAAAGGCAATTGCCTTAAAAATTGGGAAAGGAGAAGTAGATTTTTATAACTGGTAACTAAAAACATTTTTATATTTTATTTAGGAGGCAACAATGCGGAGAGAAAAAAAGGAAATGCTAACAGCTGAGTCTTTGGAGTATGGATACATTCCAGTAGATGCAGTGGCGAAGAAAGAAACGGTAAAAGTTTTTGCATTTGGAGAAGAAATTGTTCCGGATGATTTTACTATTGCTGGAGAGCCAATATTCTCTAAAGTAAAAACATTATTGTATTCTTGGAAGAAAAAACAGGAATTAAGAGAAGGCAGAACAGAACCTAGTATAGAAATATGCTATGAAGAATACACTGCGGAAGAAATAATGGGACTTTTTGCAGAAGAAGCAATTTCAGACTCGTGCAAGTTTAAGGGCTTAAGCCCTGAAGAGGAGACAAAAGAAAAGTTCTGGGAAGCAAAGAAGAATTTCGATACAGTGGAAGGAATCGAAAGATCTCTTGCAGATTTAGATACCTTTTGGAAAATGCTAAAAGAAAGAAATCTTTGTGCTCAGTTTAAAGAAATTGATTTTCTTCTGGGAGAATTTGTGGTTTTTGGTAAGTACTACCTGGACCGATATGGTCAGATTTTGAAAATTGAAAATGTAAATTATGTACAAGAGGAACCATGGATTCCAAAGGTATGTGGAAGAAACGAATTTGATGTAATTACAAATTCCTACTCTGTATCTGAGGAAATAATGCTTTTGCCAAAAAGCGGAGAGAGTTGTGCGTGTTGCGGGAGAAAATTCGAAATGGCGGATTTAGAAAACGGCTTAGAAGAGATTTATCTTCTAGATTCTTCCGAAATGGCACATAAAAAGTGCTACGAGAACTTTTATCGCCAGCTGGAAATAGAGAACATAACAGGTATTGTGGATATGGCTTATCTGGAAAAACCTAAAATGGAATTAATTCCAAATAGAGTCAACCACAAAAGCCGTATACCTTGGTTTGTATTCCATACATCAGATGGAGATATTATTATCGGGCATAAGAGTGAGGAAGAAGATGCTATTTCTATCGAATGGCAGGAAAACTTCAAGCCGTTTAACATGGCAATTTTCAATAGCGAAAAAACAGATAAATGGCAGGATAGCCAGACAAAATCTGAAAGGAAAAAGGGTAATGTAATACCATGCTATGCTAAAAGAGGAATCTTAGCAGATTCAGAAGGAAAAGCATTTAGCTATCTCAAAATTGTAAGCTTAGTTGTAAATGGAAAGCTTTCATCAGATGAGATAAAGCTATTATGTTGTGAGCAACTTCCTATGGACTTTTTAATTCTGGATGCTCTGGCAGAAGAATAATAATCTACTTAAGGCGTACCTTTTTAGGTACGCCTCTTTCATATCTATCTTTCTTTACTAGCATTAGCATATTTCTTTAATTTGTTATATACTAAATAATTTATCGTTCCAGCAGGGAAGTTTCCATACTCATCTTTACTTCCAGCAGGTACACCTGTTAAAAGCTCAATTCCTTCTTCAATAGTAGAAATTGCATAGATATGGAACTTGCCATCTTTTACTGCATTTACTACTTCACTAGAAAGATTTAAATTTCTAATATTTTGTTTTGGAATAATAACACTATGAGATCCATCTAATCCTCTCATTTTGCAAACTTGGAAAAATCCTTCTATTTTATCATTTACACCACCAATTGGTTGAATTTCGCCTTTTTGATTTACAGAGCCTGTTACTGCAAAGGCTTGATTAATTGGAATTCCAGATAAACTAGAAAGTAGGGCATATAGCTCTGTACTAGAAGCACTATCTCCATCCACACCACTATATAATTGTTCAAAACAGATACTAGCAGTAAGGGAAAGAGGCATGTTTTGTGCAAACATTTCTCCTAAATATCCAGATAGAATTAGAATTCCTTTCGAATGGGAAGAACCAGAAAGTTCTACCTCACGTTCAATATTAATAATTCCGTTTTTTCCTGTATACGTATTTGCTGTTATCTTTACTGGTTTTCCAAAAGTATAATCTCCTACATTCATAATAGTAAGACCATTAATTTGACCAACTTCTGAACCAGAAGTACTAATAAGAAGTGTATTATCTCTTATCATTTCCATGTATTTATCGTCATATTTTTTTACTCGGTCCATTTTTTGCTCTAAAGCTTTTGTAATAAATTCCTCTGTAATTATTTTAGATTTTGCCATTTTTGCCCAAGTAGAAGCTTCACCAACAATTAAAGATAAATCCGTAAAACGGGTAGATAATTTAGTTTGGTTATCTGCAAGTTTGGAAGCATACTCAATCACTTTTGCCATGGCACCACTATCTAAAGGTGGAAGGTTTTCATAATCACAATAACCTTTTACAAACCTAGCAAGTTTTACCATATTATCTTTATTTAAAGGCGCCTCATCGGCAAACTCTACTTTAATTTTAAATAATTTTCTAAAATCAGGGTCCATTGCAAGTAGGGTTTGATAAATATTTTCATCTCCAATTAGAATTACTTTTAAATCTAGAGGAATAGGCTCTGGTTTTAAAGAAATCATTACCATTGAAGAACGAGGGTCAGCAGCATTTTCAATTCCTAAGGTTTTACTTCTTAATACTTTTTTCAAGGCATCATAGCATAAACTATTGGTCAATAAATCATTTGCTTGGAATACTAAATATCCACCATTAGCAATATGAAGTAAACCAGGTTTTAACATGGTATAGTCAGTTTTTAAAGTTCCGTAATAGTTTTCATATTCTAATTTACCGAAAATATTATGATAAGAATAATTTGTATCTGCTACCACAGGAGCACCTTCTAAATTACTATTATCAATAAATAAATTAACTCGATAATTAAGCCAAGGTTTGTATACTTCTGGATGAGCAGCTTGTGGACCTTGTAATTTTCCTTCTAATGCTTTCTCATCTGCAGTAAATAAATTAATATGTTTTAAAATATCCTTTTTAATAGCATCTAAGAAATCATTTATTTTTTTATTTTTCTTGTATTTTGACTTTATCAAATTAATATGCGTATTAATAGTAAGAAGAGCTACATTAGACTGCCACTCTTGAATACGCTTGTCCGACTCTCTCTCAATGGACTTAATTTCACCAATTGCCTGCATAATATGTTGTTGTACAATAGTAGACTTATCCTCAAAATCCTTTTTAGTAGCTTCATCTAATTTATTAAATTCCTCTTCAGCAATCGTTTTACCATTTAAAATAGGCATCATATAAATACCAGTTTGCGAAGACTTAACAGTAAAGCCATATTCAGCAGATTTTTGATTTAATTGCTCTAATAATAAATTACGTTTTGCTTCATATTCTTGCTTAATCAAATTTTTCTCTTTCTCAAAATCCTCATTATTAAAGGTATTTTTTATATCAATCTTAATCTCGTTAATAAAAGAATTCATTGTATCCTGAAATTCTTTTCCTTGACCAGCAGGTAGAGAAACTGCCACAGGCTCATTTGGATTATCAAAATTATATAAATAGCACCAATCATTTGGAACCTTTTTCTTTTTTGAAATAACACTCAAATAATTTTTTACATAAGCAGTCTTACCAACACCATAAGGACCCTCTACATAAACATTGTAACCATTAATATCTACATTAAGACCAAACTCTAGAGCCTTAATTCCTCTTTCTTGACCAATACCAGTACTAATTGGCTCTAATTCATCCGTTGTATTAAAATTAAAAAGCTTCGGATCACAAGTTACTTTCAAATCCTTATAACCTAATTCATTTTTTCTTTTCATTCGTATTTTCCTCCTTCTAATTGGGGACAGGCTTTTTTGTCCCATTTTCTCTAATTGGGGACAGGCTTTTTTTTGGTTTTTTTCTAATTAATGCCTGTCCCCATTTAGGAACATTATAATTGCATCATCGGTATTATTATAATACTTTTTTCTTAAACCTATTCGTTTAAAATTAAATTTTTTATATAAATTTATGGCAGCAGTATTATGCTCATTTACTTCTAAAGTTATGCTAGTACATCCCATTTCTTTGGCAGAAGTGATAAGAGTCTCTAGCAATTTTGCACCAATTCCCAAATGTCTTTTATTTACTTTAGTAGCAATGTTCATAATGTTTGCTTCTTCACATATTTTTAAAATCCCTGCAAAACCAACAATTTCATCATTTATTTTGGCAACAAAATATTTTGAATTGGGATTAGCGAAATCATTTCTTAAGTTATGAATGTTCCAAAATTTATCGAATTCAGTTTGAAAGTTGGGAGTTATGACCTCAATATCTTCCATCGTCATATCCATAATTTTTATTTTTTCTTCGAATGCTCTTTCTGCTTGTGATTTTCTAAGGTAGATAGGTGAGATAGAAGAGGAATCTCCATATTCACCATTTTGATATTTTTGAAGTCCTGATTTTGCTACACTAATTCCATTTTGCATATTTTCTTCATTTGATGCAAATTTAGCATTGGCAAAAGAAGAAAAAATAGTATTTTGATACACTTGAGAAGCATCTCCAACAAAAATAATGTCTTGTATGTTTGGATTACTTTTTTGAATTTCCTCCAATTTTTCTTGGATAGAAGTTAGAGTTACCTCTAAACTTTCTGCAAGAACAGCAACTGTATTACAAGTGTTATTTTCAAAATAATATAGTCCACAATAAACATTTTCATTTTTTGCATCAATTAGTGAACAAATTAAACTAGAAGATGCTTTATCTTTTACATTATAAGCTAAGCTTTCTAAGGAACTTATTCCAACTACTGAAATATTGGTTACATCTGCAAAAGCTTTAATAGTAGCAATTCCAATGCGGACGCCTGTAAAAGAACCAGGTCCAACACAGCATGCCAAAAGCTGAATATCTTCCAACGCTAAATTAGTTTTCTGAAAAGCTTCTTCTACCATAGGCATTAGTTTTACAGAATGTGTTTTTTCATCATCATTATATAGATTAATTAAAATGTTTGAATCTTCTAAAATAGCAACACTGCATCTCTTAGAAGAGGTATCAATGGCAAGTATTTTCATTTATATTATCACCTAGTTTCTATTTTTCGATTCTTTCTATTTTTAATTCTCGATAATTGACATTATCCTTACTTTTGCCAAATGTTATTTTGATGTAAGGCTTAGGAAGAATGTCTTCAATCATTTCTCCCCATTCAATGAGGCAAATTCCATTTGAAAAATATTCGTCTCCACCCATCGCATAAAATTCATCTGAATCGGCTAAACGATATACATCAAAATGATAAATATTTATTTTCTCAGCATTATATTCATTTACTATTGTAAAAGTAGGACTAGATATTTCATTTTCTAATCCAAAATGCTTTAAAACTCCTTGCACAAATTTTGTTTTACCAGAGCCAAGTTCTCCAGAAAGAACAATAATATCTCCTACCTTTAAGTTTGATGCAAAATTTTCTGCGAAATCTATAGTATCTTGTTCCTTTTGACTAATAAAAGTATTCATAACGTTTCCTCATCTTTAAAATTTAGGTTTGAAAACAGGGGAAACCTAGTACCCTTTAGACGATTTACAATTATACCAAAAACGGTAAATAAAGTAAATACAAATTTCTACATTATTGTATCTTAAACTGTTTTTTTTGTAAAGAATATATCGAAAAAAATAAAAATAATTGGGTTGACGTCAAAAAAGATTAATGATATACTGTACCTGAAAAAAATGTCGAAAAACGAATGAGGAGGAAAATGTAAATATGATAAGTAGTAAATTAATAAAAGGGCTTAGCTTATTGTTAATTTTAGTATTTATGATAGGAATATTTATCAATATTTTTCTTGTAAATGAAGTGCAAGCAAAACAAAGCACGAAAGAATATAAAAAAGGAAGCGATATATTAGACGACTATCCAGGGTATGCTTCTCTATTAGATGATTTATTAGAAGAACATCCAGATTGGTCCTTTACCTTGTTATTTACAGGATTAGATTGGGATACTGTTATAAAAAATGAAACAACGGCATCTCATGGAAGAAATTTGGTACAAAATAAATCAGGAGAATGGGTATGCTCTGTTTGTGGAGATAAAGCTTATGACAATGGAAGTTGGAGATGTGCTTCTGCTTCTACAGTTTCTTATTACATGGATCCAAGAAATTCTTTATATGAAGATTACATATTCCAATTTGAAAATTTAGAATGGAAAGATAATACTTATACAATAGACGGAGTAGAACAAATATTGGATGGTACCTACTTAGATGTAAGTACAATTAAATATACTACAACAAGCGGATCTACAAAAACAATAAATAAATCATATGCGGAAGTAATTATGGAAGCAGCAGAAGAGGCTGGAATAAGTCCTTACCATTTAGCTTCTAGAATAGTACAAGAACAAGGTTCTACTGGTTCTTCTACTTCATCTGGAACTTATTCAGGATATACAGGATATTATAACTTCTTAAATATAAATGCAATTGGTTCAGGAAGTTCTACGATTATAAGAAATGCTTTAACTTATGCTAAAAACAAAGGTTGGACAGACCCAGAAAAATCCATAGAAGGAGGAGCTGAGTTTTTAGCAGAAGACTATATTGCAATTGGACAAAATACATTATATTTACAAAAATTTGATGTAGATGATAGTGATGGAAGCTTATATTCACACCAATACATGCAAAACGTTTCTGCAGCAAAATCAGAAAGTTCAAGCATATTGAAAACATATAAAGACATAAGTAGTGATCTTGATATGTCATTCAATTTTGTAATTCCAGTTTATGAAAATATGCCATCTAGCAAGTGTGCAATGCCAGGCTCACAATCAATTGTAACGCAAAACATACAAATAACGGATTCTTCAGTAGTTGTATATAAATCTAAAAGTACCTCTTCTACAAAATTAGAGACACTTAAAAAGAATGATAAAATTTTAAGAATAGAAGTTGGTTCAGAAAAAGAAAATGGTTATGTTTGGGACAAGGTAGTTCTAGCAGACGGAACAAAAGGATATATTATATCAAAAGGATTTAAAGTAATTGATGATGTTACAAATTGTAATGTTACAGCAATTGCTATTGAACCAGGAAATGTTAGAAATGGACCAGGAACGAGTGGAACTACCACTTTAACCACATTAACAGTAGGACAAAGGGTAACCATTATTGAAAAAGGAAAATATACCAATGTGGATGGCTATAGTTGGTCTAGAATAATTCTAGCAGATGGAACACAAGGCTATATAGTAGCTAGATACCTAGAAGAAGTATCAGACAATGGCTCTACTTCTAATGGTAGTGATATTGTAAAAGTAGTATGCAACGGTGGATTAACAATAAGAAAAGAACCAGGAACAAGTTCTTCAATATTAGGATATGCAGATAAAGGAGATTACCTAACTAGAATAGAAAAAGCTGTTTCTACTGCTAATGGATATACTTGGGATAAAATTGTTACCGATTCAGGTGTTACAGGATATGTTGCAAGAGGAGACGATGATGAAAACTTCATAGAGCCAGTTAGCAATACAGGTTCCTCAGCAATTAGTGGAAATGGATTTAAGACTTCCGGTTCTAAATTAACATGTGAACCAAATGTGACAGTTAGTGATATATTAAAAAATGCATCTGATGCAACCGTAAAAGACGCAAGTGGAAAAACAGTAACCTCTGGTAATATTGGTACTGGTTACACGGTAAAATACAATGGAAATACTTATACGGTAATTAAACTAGGAGATGTTAGCGGAGATGGAAAAGTAACTTCATCAGATTATGTTAAAATAAAAAATTACATTATGGGGTCTTCTTCATTAAGCTCAGCAGCGAAAGATGGCTCAGATGTTAATCGAGATGGAAAAACAACTTCATCAGATTATGTTAAAATAAAAAATTATATTATGGGAAAAGGCGACATAAGTTTATAAATTATAAGTAGTAACGAAAGGATAAAATATGAATAGTAAAGTAAAAAATATAAAAAAGTTTATTAGTATAATTATAATGATAACAATGTTTATTATCATTTGCGCTTCCACTAAGGTGGAAGCAGCAAGCTTTAGTATAACTTCTGGAATATCGTCTACAACAGTGGGAAATTCATATACAATTAGCATAAGTGCAAGCGGATTAACAGGAAGATTTAATATAACACATAGTTCAAATGTTTCTGTAAATGTTGATTCTGTTTGGATTGATAATGGGGTTGCAGATTCTACCATAAAAGTTACAACGACAGACACAGGAACAGCAACTGTAACAGTAACACCTAGTGATGTGTCAGATTCAAATACAGGAGATCCTATCACAGATTTATCCGCAAGAACAGACACTGTTACCGTAAATGCTAAGTCATCAAGTAGCGGTAATAACAATAGTTCAGGAGGAAATTCTGGAAGCAGTAGTTCAGGAGAATCTACACCATCTTTTACAGAAGTAAATGAAACCGTTTATGCAACAAGCAGTGTTAATGTAAGATCAAGCTATAGCACAAGTAGCAGTGTAGTAGGATCTTTAGATGCAGGAGACAGTGTTACAAGAACGGGTAGAGGAAGCAATGGCTGGAGCAGAGTAAGCTATAATGGACAAACAGCATATATTAGTAGTAGCTACTTAACAACAGAAAAACCAGAAGAATCCAATAATAAAAATTTGGAATCATTAACATTAGGAGATGGACTAGAATTAACACCAGCGTTTAATTCAGATGTAACAGAATATACTCTAACAGTAGGTGACGATGTTACTTCCATTGATGTTACTGGAGTAGCAGAGGACGAAAATGCAAAAGTAGAAGTTACAGGAAATGATAATTTATTAATGGGCGAAAACACAATAGAAATTAAAGTAACAGCAGAAGATGGAACCGAAAGAACTTATACAATAACTGTAACAAAAGGAGAAGCAGGAGAAACAGTAGTAAATGGAATTGGTCTATCTGAACTTTCAGTAGAAGGTTATACATTATCGCCAGAATTTAGTAGTAATGTTTATGAATACACATTAGATGTACCAGATACATCAGTAACGAATTTAACAATTAACGCAAAATCTAATTTAGAAACAGCAGTAATAGAGATTGCTGGAAATAACGAATTAGTATTAGGAGAAAATATAATTACTATACTTGTAAAATCAGAAAACGAAGATGGAGAAGCAGAAACAGTAACGTATCAAATTATTGCGAATATACACGAGCCAGAAAAGACTCAAATAATTGCTGGAATTGATGATGAAGATTTATTCTTATATGGTGGCATTGCCTTAGCTGTTCTTACCATATTAATTATTATCATTATTGTGGTAGTGGTAAAACGTAGAAGAAATAGAGAAGAAGATTATGGAACTTATTATGGAGGATTTTCTTCTTTAAATAGAGAGGAAGATAATACTGTTAATCAAGATAGTATAGAAGAAACAGATAAAAATACTGGGTTAATGGAAAACAATAATGAAATAGATTATTCTAATGCTACAACCGAAATACAACCAGAACAAACAAGCAACCAAGAACCTGACTTAAATGAAAGAGAACAAACAAGAAGAAGTGTTATTGAAGAAAACTTTGGAGCAGACATTAAACCAGATTACTATGAAGAAAATACTCCAAGAAGAAAAAAAGGAAAACATTTTTAGAAGTGACAACAAAGAATAGCAATATAAATATCAAAAAATGCTAATTCAAAATAATTAGCATTTTTTGATAAAATTATATAGAAAAAAGTTAAAATATATGTTACAATAATTAAGTGATTAAAAATTTCATAAAATGCCAATATAGCTCAGTTGGTAGAGCAACGGATTCGTAACCCGTAGGTCAGCAGTTCGATTCTGCTTATTGGCTCCATTTTATAGCAACTTACGAACTTATAAAGTTTGTAGGTTGTTTTTTTATATATAAAATAAAAATATCATTTTATAGTATTCACTATCAAATAGAAAAGACGTATAAATTTGGATAAATCACTTGACAATTACAAACAAATGTTTTATAATATTGCTAATCTAATACAAGGATGTGAATTAATGGAAGAAAACAAATTACCAATTCAAAATGAAATATCTAATGAAGAAATAAAAAATTTAATATATACCATAAG
>CAMMEP010000024.1 GCA_946495905.1 uncultured Clostridium sp. | reverse complement strand
TGTAATGACCTTATATTATTATATGTCGGCGATGAGAGTATATTATTTGTGTTATAGCTGTATAAAAATTATTTCTATTTATACTTATTTATAGATATAATTAACAAAAGTATGGTTGAACCATAGGTGATATATTCGAAGTTAAGATTATTCTTGTATTTGATAATAGTTGTTACTAGTCCCATGTGGATGAATATGGTTATTATGGGTGCATTTGTAGTCGAGCAACTGATTAATATATTTGGTGATTAGCTTATTCACATAGCAATATGTGTTAGGTTATAAATTAGGTATATTAGTTTTAGCTGGAGATTAATATCAGTTTTATGATAAATGTCGCTATAGGTGTTATCCCTATAGCGGCATTTAATGTATAAAAAATAATAAAAATTGTTGCAACAGAAAAAATAATATTTTATAATTTAAACGAAAGAGGTGCTTAAAAATGTTAATAAAAAATGGAAATGTTATTCTTTTTGAAGAGAATGATGTAAAAGTTAAGAAAGTAGATTTAAAAATAAAAGGAGAGTTAATAGAAAAAATTGCAGAGAATATAGAGCCAGAAAACGAAGAAAAAGTAATTGATGCAACCAATAAAGTGGTAATGCCAGGATTAATTAATACACATGCGCATATTGCTATGAGTATTTTTCGTGGAACCTTTGAAGGTTACAATCTATATACTTGGTTAAGCCAAAAAATATGGCCTAGAGAAGATAAGCTAACAGAAGAAGACGTATATCGTGCTAGCTTGTTATCCATTTTAGAAATGATTTCTACTGGAACTACTTGTGTAAATGACCACTATTTTATTAGTAAATCTATTCGAAAAGCTTTAGAAGAGTCGAAGATGAGAGCCGTTATTACAAGAGTATTAATGGATAATGATGGAGAAGAAGCATCCAATAAAAGAATAGAAGAATTTGAAGAATTATATCTTTCTAGAGATGAAAAGAACAGTTTAATTACTTACACCATTTCACCACATTCTTTGTATACGTGCTCAGATAAAGTATTAGAAAAAGCAAGAGAACTTGCTATTAAATATCAATTACCAATTCACACTCATTTTTTAGAAAGTATTAATGAAATAGAAGATATAAAAAGACTACATGGAGATTCTGCAGCAAAAGTGTTAAAAAAATATTTTGAAGGAATCCATACAATACTAGCACATGGAGTAAAAATACAAGAAGAGGACATAGGAATATTAAAAACAATGGACTGTGGCATTGTACATAATCCGATATCTAATTTTAGACTTGGATGCAAAATAGCTGATATTACCAAATATATGAGAGAGGGAATAACGGTAGGATTAGGTACCGATGGACAAGGATCCGGTAATAATTTAGATATGTTCGAAGCAATGAAAGTAGCAGCTTTAGCGCCAGGAGGCATTCATGAAAATGAAGAGAGAATAAATTCAAAAGATATTATTAAAATGGCAACAATACAAGGAGCAAAAATTCTGGGCTTAGAAGACAAAATAGGAAGCATAGAAGAAGGAAAACAAGCAGATATTATCCTTGTAGATATAGAGACTAATTTAGATAATATAAAAATAATTCCAAATAATGATATAATCTCAAATTTAGTATATAACACAGAAGGAAGAAGTGTAGAGACAACAATAGTCAATGGAGAAATATTAATGGAAAAAAGAAAAATAAAATATTTAAATACAGAAAAAATAATTCATAATTTTTTAATACAATAAAATAATGCGTAAATATTTAACTTTTGGTAATTTTAATATGATGTAAACAGAAACATATAAGTACAACATACGCAAATAATTCGTTTTATATCGCAAATACCTTTGCTATCATATAATTGTAATTTTTTGTGAGAAGGGGTAGAATATGAAAAAAGCAAAGGTAATAAAAATTGGAAAAAATATTCAGGCTATTCGAAAAAGTCATGGATATACACAAGAAAAATTAGCTGAAGCAATTGAATGTTCGCCTAGGTATATAGGAGACATAGAGCAAGATAGGTCAAAGCCATCCTATGAGGTATTGGTTAAATTGTGTAATCTTTTTAACATTGGATTAGATGAAATCTTTAGTGAGTATTTGGATATAAAAGGTAAAAAAGAGATTAATAGTGCATTATTTGGTTTTGATAAATTGAAACCAAATAACCAAGAAACAATAATTCATTTAATAGAATATTTTAACAAGAGCAATGTATCATAAGTTCATAATAATTTAATTAAAAATTAAAGATAGAACTACTTGAAAGTTAAAAAACTTATTGGTATAATACAGAAAAAAATAGGAGGAAATACAAATGAGTAAAAAACAAAAAATTGGTATCATAGCGTTAGTGTTAGTAATAGCAATTATTTTAGTAATAGTTATTGTTATGGCAGTAACTAATAAATCAACAAATAATAATGGTGTACAAGAAGGAAGTGGCGATAACACTGTCGTAAATGAAGAAAAATATACAGTAAATTTAAGCGATGGAACAAAATTAAATTTGAGTCCAGAATTTAATAGTACGAAGACCTATAAGGATTTGGAAATAAGTAATATACAATATACAGAAAAAGATGGTAAAAGTGTTATGCTTGCTGATGTAACAAATAAAGGAACCAGTACACATGAAGTTGAAATAGTAAAATTAACAATGATTGGCGAAAATGGAGAAACAGTAACAGAAATAAAACCAATAATAGGAGAAATAGAGCCAGGAGAGACAGTAAAATTAAATGCTAGTATATTTGCCGATGTATCTAACGTAAAAGATTTTACCATTGAAGAGGCAGAATAGAAAAAATATATATTATTAAAACTCTGTACAAAAGATGTACGGAGTTTTTTGTTAAAAATATAATAAATTTATATAAATAATATTGACGAAAAAATGTTAGAATGCTATCATTAAAATGAGAAAAAAACATATGAGTATTTAAGGAGAGAACAATGATAAAGCAAGAAAAAGGTATAACATTATTAGCATTAGTGTTAACAATTATTATTATCATAATTTTATCTACAGTAACTATCAATATGGCATTTGGAGATAACGGACTAATAAAACAAGCAGAAGATGCAAGAAACAGAACGGAAGATTTAACTGGTGAAGTATCTAAAAATATGAACGACTTATTGTCAGATTATATGAACATGCTTGAAGGAGAAGGGGGATCATCAGAAATCATCATTGTAGGTGAAATTACTTTTGGAGAAATAACATGGAGTAATAGGCAAGCAAGTATCACAGTAAGTACAAACACAAGTTATTATATTGAATATCAGGTAAATACCACTACAGAGGGAGAATGGACAAGAATAGAAAATAATGGAACAATAAGTGGACTAAAACATGGAGATACTGTATATGCAAGATTAACGGATGGAGTAAATGTAGGAGATTATGCCAGTGCAAGTATTTTAGATGAAATACCACCAAAAGCAGAAATACAAGTAGAAAAAACAACGAATGCAAGCATAAAAGTAAATGTAATAGCAAGTGATGAAGAAAGCGGATTGGCAACAAACGAAACCTACACCTATTATTTAGAAGATGAGAAAAAAGAATCAAATACAGAATCAAGTTATAATTATACAGGATTAACAGCAGGAACAAGTTATACTTTAAAAGTAGTTGTTAAAGATGAAGCTGGAAATGAAACAGAAGCAAGCATAGAAGCAAGTACAACACAGTTATATACAGTAACTTATCAGATAGATTCAGGAAACACACAAACACAACAATTTGAAGAAGGACAATCAGTAATAAGTGGACTAAACTTTACACCAAGTAAAAGTGGATATACATTTGTAGGCTGGAAGGAAGATACAACAGCAAGTTCAAGTGTATTAAGCTCGAAAACAATGGGAACAAGTAATATGACATTATATGCAGTATTTAGTCAAAATATAACAGTAACAAAGTATAACGGATCATCCAGTGCAACAACAGAAACAAAAGCAAAATATTACAATAATGGAAATGTAGCAAATCCAAGTTTTACGTTAAGTCAAAATGGATTATCTGGATGGACAGCAGCAGGTTGGACAACATCAACAAGTGCAACAGGCTCAACAGCAGTAAGCAATGGAGGAAGTGTAACATTAAGTTCAAATGCAACATACTATGGAAAATATACACAAACAATAACATTATCATATAATGGAAATGGAGCAACAGGAGGAAGTACAGCAAGTCAAAGTGGAACAAGGTACTATAATTCTGCAGGAAATTATAGTAATCCAAGCTTCAGTTTAAGAGGTAATGGATTTTCCAGAACTAGTTATAGTTTCATAAACTGGGCAATGGGAAGTGCATCAGGAACCAAATATAATGCAGGAGCATCGGTTACATTAAGTGCAAGCACAACATTCTATGCTACATGGAAGGTAAATTCTGTGTCTATTCCTGCACAAATTGGAAATGATAATGCACAACATGATGTAAGAACTGACCAGAGTAAAACCGGACCATACTATTTTAGTGGTTGTAGTACTATTACATTTAACATAACTGCTAAAGTAAGACCAGATAGTGGTGGTAATACAGATATTGTAGTTGGTATTTCGTCAGATGGAACAACCTTTACAAGGTCTAGTGCATATTCTGTTAAGCCAAGTAATCCAAATATTGAGTCTATATGGGGAGGACTAACGGAAACATTTACAATTTCGGTTAATATATCTGGAATTAGTGGAAACTATTATATCCTTCATCAAGCAACAAGAGGTTCTTATAACTGGTCAAGAATTAATTCAATTACTATAAACTAAGAATATGATATGGATTCAATAAAACAAAATATGCAAGAGTTTTTACGAGAAAACTTTTGGTAAAAATAAAAAAGAGGAGAAAATAAATGATTAATAAATCTAAAGAGGGCAAAGAAAAAATAGTATTTGATAAAATAAATAGAACAAATGGAATAACACTGGTAGCTCTAGTACTAACAATCATTATTATTATAATTTTATCAACTATAACCATAAATGTGGCATTTGGAGATAATGGATTAATTAATCAAATAAAAGAAACAAGAAATGAAACAACAAATACGATGTTAAGGGAAGAAACCAAAATGAATGATTTGATGTCAGGATATGTCAACATGATGAATGGAAATAGTGATATACCAGATCCAGAAGTGCCAATTATAACTGGAAACATAACATTTGGAGAAATAGGCAAGCAAGTATTACAGTAAGTACAAATACAAACTACTATATTGAATATCAAGTAAATACTACAGAAGAAGAATGGATAAGAGTAGAAAACAATGGAAGCATTAATGGGTTAAAACACGGAGATACGGTATATGCAAGATTAACAGATGGAACATATTCAGGAGATTATGCAAGTGCAAGTATTAAAGATGAAATACCTCCAAAGGTAAGTGTAACAGTAGGAAGTATTACTAATTCAAGTATAACCTTAACAGTAACGGCAAGTGATGAAGAAAGTGGATTGGCAACCATAGGAACCTATACTTATTATTTAAATAATGAACAAAAAGAATCAAGCACAGAAGCAAGTTATAATTACACAGGCTTAACAGCAGGAACAAGTTATGATTTAAAAGTAATAGTAAAAGATGAAGTTGGAAATGAAACCGAAGCAAGCACAACAGCATCTACAACACAAATATATACGGTAACATACTATGTTGATTCGGGCAATACGCGAACACAACAATTTAGTATGGGACAATCGGTAATAAGTGGATTAAGCTTTACACCAAGCAAAAGTGGGTATAGTTTTGTGGGTTGGAGAGAAGATAAAACAGCAAGTTCAAGCGTATTAAGCTCGAAAACAATGGGAACAAGTAATATGACATTATATGCAGTATTTAGTCAAACTATAACATTATCATATAATGGAAATGGTGCTACAGGAGGAAGCACAGCAAGTCAAAGCGGAACAAGATATTATAACAATGGAAATGCTACAAATCCAAGCTTTAGTTTAAGAAGTACAGGATTTTCGAGAACCAATTATACATTTGCAAATTGGACAATTGGAAGCACATCAGGAACACAATATTCAGCAGGAGCATCCGTTACCTTAAGTGCAAATACAACATTTTATGCTAGATGGATACAAACTGCATATAACTACGGTTACACAGGTGGTGTACAATCATTTACTGCCCCTGTTACTGGAATATATAGATTCCAAGTATATGGTGCAGCAGGTGGCGGAGTTTTTGGTGGAAAAGGAGGATATGCTATTGGATATAAACAAGTAAATAAAGGAACAGTATTGTATATATGTGTAGGAGGTGCTGGAGCCGTTGGTTCAAATACTAATTATATATCAGGAGGATATAATGGTGGCGGAAGTGGAAGTGCATCTAACTATACAAGTGGTGGCGGTGGAGGATGTACTCATATCGCAACTAGAAATGGTACATTACAAGCACTAGGAAATACCTCTGGATTGTATATTGTAGCTGGTGGCGGTGGCGGTGCCAGATATATGAATAACAGTGATAGTGCTGGATATGGTGGTACTGGTGGAGGAACAACTGGAGGTTCATCTCAAGCAATACATACACAAGGCGGTGGAGGAACACAATCTGGTGGTGGATCTGGTGTTAATTCAGGTTCTTTCGGAAAAGGTGGAAATGCAAACAGCGTTGGAGCTGGCGGAGGCAGCGGACTATATGGAGGAGGCGGTTCGTTTGGTAACGGCGCCGGCGGAGGATCTGGTTATACTGGAGGAGTTCCATCCTTCAGTTATGGTGGAACAACCTATTCTCCATCTATGTCAAATGGTCAAAGAAGCGGAAATGGCTATGCTACCATTACATTAATGAGATATATAAGTGGCTAAAATTTTCAAAAAATGTTGAAAAAAAGCAGAAAGTTATATATAATCTTAAGGAAGAGAAAATATTTCTCTTCCTTAAAATTTACAAATAGCAAAAAGAGACCTGTCCCCAAAACGACAAGGTTGTCGTTTTTTGGCCTGTCCCTATAACGCCAAAAAGGAGCAAAAGATGTATTTAAAAAGATTAGAATTACAAGGATTTAAGTCCTTTGCAGATAAAACCGTATTAGAATTTAAAAGTGGAATTACGTCCGTTATTGGACCAAATGGATCTGGAAAGAGTAATATTTCAGATGCCATTAGATGGGTGCTTGGAGAGCAAAGTATGAAGTCTTTAAGAGGTGCAAAATCAGAGGATGTTATTTTCGCAGGAACACAAGCAAGAAAATCTTTAGGTTTTGCAGAAGTGTCCATGGTTATTGATAACACAGATGGAAAACTTCCTATTGAGTATAGTGAAGTTACAGTTACAAGAAAGCTATATAGAAGTGGTGAAACTGGCTATTTTATCAATAAAGTGCCTTGTAGGTTAAAAGATGTACTAGAGCTTTTTATGGATACTGGTATTGGAAAAGATGGATATAGTATCATTGGGCAAGGTAAAATCGATGAAATTTTAAGTAATAAATCAGAAGATAGAAGAAAGATATTTGAAGAAGCAGCAGGAATTGTAAAATATAGAACAAGAAAAGCAGAGTCTGAGAAAAAGCTAGAACAAACGAAACTTAATTTACTTAGAATTAATGATATTTTATCGGAAATAGAAGCTAATATTGAGCCACTTAAAATGCAATCCGATAAAGCTAGAAAGTATTTAGATTTACGTGAAGAATTAAAGAATATTGAAGTAGGTCTATTTCTATACAATATTACAGAATATAAAGAAAAATTAGAGAAACTTGTGCAAGATATTCAGATTGTAGAAGGACAGAATGAAGCAGAAAATCAGAAAATGATAAACTTGCAAAATGCAAAAGAAGAGCTAAAAGAGCAGATTGATGAAATTACTTCTAAAGTAGAAGAAATGCAAAATTTGGGCTTTGAAAGTGCTAATAAAATAGAAAAAATTAATTCTGAAATTGGTATTTCAAAAGAAAGAATACAAAACAATAGCGGAAATAAAGAAAGATTAGAGAAAGAGATTGAAGAAGTAAAACAAAGAATTGCAGAATTAGAAGAAGAGCAAAAACAAAAGTTAGATAAAAAAGAAAATCTATCTCAAAACAGAGAAAAGTTCCAAAAAGAATTGGACGAAAAGCAAAAAGAATTAGAAGAATTAACGAAAAAGTTGTCCGATAAAGAGTTAGAAATAGAAGACAAAAAGCAAAATATAGAAAAACACACAGACAGAAAATATGAAATTGCATCTGAAATAAGTAGTTTAGATACAAATTTGGAAAACATAGAAAAAAGAGAAAAGACAGCTAAGTCAGAAATAGACAGTTTGACGCTAGAGATAGATAGCGCAAGAAGTGATAAACAAGAAAAGTCAAAAGATTTTTATGAAATAGAGCATAAGAAAAATGAAATTACTAAAACATTACAAGAAAAAGCTAGCAAAAAAGAAGAAAGCATGACAAAAATAAAAGAGTTTGATACTAGCTTAAATAATTTGAATTATGAAATGAGAATGAAAGACTCTCGTTTAAAATTTTTAGTTGAGACCGAAAAAGAAAAAGAAGGTTACTTAAGAAGTGTAAAGGCATTACTTCTAGATTGCGAGAAAGATGCTAAACTTGGCAAAGGTATGAATGGAGTTTTAGCAAATTTAATTTCAGTGGATAAAAAATACGAAACTGCAATTGAAATGTGCTTAGGTCAAACTTTACAAAATATTGTAACAGATACCGAAGAAGATGCAAAAAAGCTAGTAGAGCATTTAAGAAACAATAAATTAGGTAGAGCATCTTTCTTACCAGTATCATCAATTAGAGGAAAAAAACTAGACAGAATTATTAGAAATAACACAGAAGGTGTTATTGGAGTTGCATCAGACCTAGTAAAATGCGATAAAAAATATGAGCAAATTGTGCTAAATTTATTAGGCAGAACTTTGATTGTAGAAAATATGGATACAGCTATTCAAATGGCAAAACTAAACTCACATTCTTTTAGAATTGTTACCTTAGAAGGTGACATTATAAGCAATACTGGAGCAATTACTGGTGGATCGATTCAAACAAAAACAGTAAATATCTTAGGTAGAAGTAGAGAAATAGAAGATTTAGAAAAATCTTTAAAAGAGGTAAATGCCAAAATAGAAAAGTTAACACAGGAAAAGAAAGAGTATACAGAATCTGTGGCAGATGTAATAGAAGAGGTAACAAGGCTTGAAAAAGAACTTCAAGATATAGAAGTAACCTATGCAGCTGAAAATCAAAAAATGCTAAATATGGAAGAAGGTATTTCTAAATTAGAAGTAAGAAGAGAAAAACTAAAGAAAGAATTGGAAGAGTTAGCAAAGCAAAAAATAGATAACAGAACAGAAAAAGAGCAAAAACAAGAAGAAACCAATTACTTAAATGACGAGATAGAAAAATTAAGTAAAATAGTAGAAGAATTTGCTTTAAATAACAAGGATAATCAAAAATATATTGATGACCTAAATTTTGATATTACAAACTTAAAAATATCAGTATCTTCTTTTGATGAAAGTGGCACTTCTATTGATGAAATGGTAGAAAGAATAAAGCAAGATATTGATAATAATAAAGTATCTATTGAAAATAAAGAAAAAAATATCAAGGAAGTTTTAGAAGAAAATACAAACTTAGAGCAAAGAATTGGGGAATTAGAAAGCGAAATTGCTAAAATTAAATCCGATGTAGAAAATAGTTCTAACATAGTAGAAAAATTAAAACAAGACAGAATGGAAAAGAGCGAAAAATTAAAAACATCAGAAGCAAATATAAGTGAACAATTTAATGTAATAGAAGACATCAAAGGTCAGCTTGTAAAATTAGACGTACGTAAAACCAAGCTAGAGCAAGACTTAGAGCAAGTAATAAATAACTTGTGGGTAGAATACGAGCTAACACCAAACACCGCAGAAGGATTTAGTAGACCACAGAATGTGCAAAAAGCAGCAAGAGATGTCAATGTCTTACGAAATCAAATAAAAGAACTAGGAAGCATTAACGTTGACGCAATTGAAGAATATAAAAAGACAAAAGAAAGATACGACTTTATGTGCGAACAACGTTTAGACTTAGAAAACACAGCTGCAAAATTAAGAAAAATAATTGCAGACATGACACAAACAATGAAAGAACAGTTTATAGAGAAATTTGCAGAAATCAATAAAAACTTTAATGAAGTATTTGTGGAACTATTTGGTGGAGGAAAAGCAGAATTAAAACTAGAAGATGAAGAAAATGTATTAGAGTGTGGAATAGACATACAAGTACAGCCAACAGGAAAAAAGCTTCAAAACATGATGTTATTATCTGGAGGAGAAAAAGCATTTACAGCAATAGCTCTTTTATTCGCTATTCTAAAAATAAATCCAGCACCATTCTGTGTGTTAGATGAAATTGAAGCAGCACTAGATGATGTAAACGTATATCGATTTGCAGAATACCTAAAGAAATTCAGCAACGAAACACAATTCTTAGTAATTACCCACAGAAAAGGAACCATGGAAGCAGCAAACACTGTATATGGCGTAACAATGGAAGAAAACGGAGTAAGCAAATTGCTATCCATGAAACTTTCCTAATTGGGGACAGGCTTTTTTGTCCCGATTTTGCTAATCGGTGCCTGTCCCCAATTAGCAAAAAATAGTCATAAAGTTAACGACTGCTGCATATATATTAATATAACCAAAAAACAAAGGAGAGTTGATATATATGTGGCAGTCTTTTAATGTGGGTGAAGTTGCACGAAAACTTAGGACAAACATAAGTAGAGGATTGAGCAAAGAAGAAGCAGAAGAAAGACATAATAAACATGGACCGAACAAACTGGATGAACAGAAAAAAGAAAGCCTTCTGATACGTTTTATCAAGCAGTTTCAAGATTTTATGATAATCATTTTATTAATAGCAGCAGTAGTTTCAGCAGGAGTATCTTTTGTGCAGGGAGAGAATGATTATATTGATTCTATTATTATAATCGCAATAGTTGTACTTAATGCAATAATGGGACTAGTGCAAGAGGCAAAAGCAGAAAAGTCGTTAGAAGCACTAAAAGATATGTCGGCACCTGTGGCAAAGGTAAGGAGAGATGGAAGGATACTTACTATAAAAGGTACAGAAGTAGTACCAGGGGATATTGTTTTATTAGAAGCAGGAAATTTTGTACCAGCGGATTGCAGATTAATTAATAGTTATAATCTGAAGATTGAAGAGTCTAGCCTAACAGGAGAGACTGTTCCAGTAACTAAAGATGCTGATGTGCTATTGGATGAAAAAACAGCTCTAGGTGATACACTAAATATGGCTTTTGCAAATACAATTGTAGTTAATGGACATGGAGAAGCCATTGCTACTGATATTGGCATGAATACAAAAGTGGGAAAGATTGCTAAAATGATTATCACAAATGAAGCACCTGAAACACCAATTCAGAAAAAATTAGGAGAAGTTGGAAAAACACTTGGAATTGGATGCTTAGTAATTTGTGCTTTTATCTTTGTAATTGGAATCCTAAAAAAGATAGAACCAATTGAAATGTTTATGACTTCGGTAGGACTAGCAGTAGCCGCTATTCCAGAGGGGTTACCAGCAATTGTAACTATAATGCTATCAATTGGTGTTACAAGAATGGCAAGAAAGAATACGATTATTAGAAAACTACCAGCGGTTGAGACTTTAGGAAGTAGTAGTGTTATTTGTTCGGACAAGACAGGAACTTTAACACAAAATAAAATGCAAGTAACAAAAGTAATGGACATCAAGGGAGAAAGCCTAGATTACCAAAGAAATATGATTCTAGAACTAGGAACAATGTGTACCGATGTAGAAGGAGAGGTGGGAGAAGCTACCGAACTTGCGATTGTAAATGCAGCAAAGGAGCAAGGAAAATTTAAAGAAAGGTTGTATCAAAAATATAATCGAATTAATGACATACCATTTGACTCAGACAGAAAAATGATGAGTACCATACATAAAAACGAGGGAAAATTCCTCACAATCACAAAAGGAGCATCAGATGTGCTATTAAAGCACTGTACGCATTATTCTTTAAATGGAGAAGTACATTTGCTAGATAGCAATGCAATACAGAAGATAGAGAAAATAAATAACAAGATGGCAGATGATGCTTTAAGAGTAATTGCAGTAGCATATGCAGAAATGCCTAGATTGCCCACAAATATAGATAGTCAAAGTATAGAAAACAATCTAACTTTTGTGGGATTAATAGGAATGATTGACCCACCACGTGAAGGTGTAGAAGAAGCAGTAGCAACTTGCAGAAAAGCAGGAATTAAAACTGTCATGATAACAGGAGATCATATTGCTACCGCAAAAGCAATTGCAAAAGACTTAGGAATACTAAAGAAAAACGATTTGGCGATAACTGGAAAAGAACTGGATAAAATACCACAAAAAGAACTCGAGAAAAATATTTCAAGATATTCTGTATTTGCAAGGGTATCACCAGAACATAAAGTGAGAATTGTAGAAGCTTTTCAAAAAACTGGAGCAGTAGTTGCAATGACAGGAGATGGCGTAAATGATGCACCTGCACTAAAGAAAGCAGATATTGGAATTGCCATGGGAAAAAATGGTACCGATGTTGCAAAAAATGCATCAGATATGATTTTAACAGATGATAATTTTGTTACTATTGTAGAAGCAGTAAAACAAGGAAGAAATATTTTTGAAAACATAAAAAAGGCTGTCCATTTTTTAATTGCTACTAATATTGGAGAAATTATAACCATATTTGTAGGCTTACTCTTAGGAATGAAATCTCCACTTTTAGCGATACAACTTTTATGGGTGAATTTAGTTACAGATTCGTTGCCAGCAATTGCGATTGGCTTAGAACCACCGGATAAAGATATAATGAATCGAAAACCACGTGACGCAAAGAAGAGCATTTTTGCAGATGGTCTATGGGGAAAGATTTTTGTAGAAGGTGCAATGTTAGGAATGCTTACCCTACTAATATTTAGCATTGGAAATAATCTATATGGCTTAGAAGTAGGAAGAAGTATGGCGTTTGTAGCACTTGGAATGCTTGAGTTAGTACATAGTTTTAATGTAAAAAGCGATGAATCCATCTTTAAAGTTGGCTTATTTGAGAATAAATACTTAATAGGAGCGTTTGTACTAGGAACTGCTCTACAAGCAATTGTCGTTATGGTACCAACATTTGCAAATGTGTTTAAATTAGTACCATTAAATGGAACACAATGGCTATATACAATAGGAATTTCATTGCTTCCACTCGTTATTATAGAAGCACAAAAGAAATTAAATGAAATAAAATTTGGAAAAAGAATCTATTCGTATGATAATTGAGCAATTGGGGACGGGCTTGTTTTGCTAAATATTTATAGTTTAACATTGAGCAAAACAAGCCCGTCCCCAATTGCTACAATTTGTGTGAAAATTTTCCATAGATAGTAATTTTAACCAAAAGTCAATAGCTGAAAAAACGAGAAAAAAAGAGGAAAATGAAGAAAAACGAAGAAAAGCGTAAGATAATTTGAACAGCAAAAAGCACGAAATGTCTAAAAAATGTCAAAAATGCGAGAAAATAGAATATTAAATTTGAAACTGTATAGAATATATGGTATAATAAATTTTGTCACGTCACAAAAAGGAGTGTGAAAATATATTTTAAACAGGAAAATTAAATACTACACAAAAGAAATGATTAGGCTTATAAATATAGTAGCAATTGCACTGTTTATAATGTTAATAATTATACTTATTAAATATAACTTAGTTTGTGAAGTAACAATAGATGGAGAAACAGTAGGTTATGTAGCAAATAAAGAAGAATTTGAAGCAAAAGTAAATGAAATAATAAATAAAGAAGAAGAAGCAAAACTTTTTACTGTAATAGAAAATATGCCAGAATATAATTTAAAATTAGTAGATAAAGAAGAGCAAACAAACGAAGAGGTAATACTTGCACAATTAGAGGAAAATTCTGAAACGACCTATAAATTATATGCCGTGACACTAGATGGCGAAGAAAAAGCCGTTCTAGCTAGCTTAGAAGAAGCTGAAAAAATAGTTGATGAAATGACAGAAAAATATGAAGACGAAATAGATTTAGAAATAGGTATAACAGATGTAATAACAACAGATAAAGAAGATGAAAGTACAGTAAAAGTGGCAGCTGCAGATATTGACGAAGAGATAGAAAATAAAGTAGAAGAAATAGAAGCAGAAATAGCAGAACAACAAGAGATAGAATCTCATACTGTACAAGGTGTTTATTTAGAAGTCACACCAGTTTCCGGTACAATCACATCCAGATTTGGAAACAGAGAAAGTATAAGATCTAGTAGCCATACAGGATTAGATATAGCTGCACCATATGGAACACCAATAAAGGCAGCAGCAGGAGGTACAGTTACATTCGCTGGATATAGTGGTGGATATGGATATGTAGTAAAACTAGACAATGGAAATGGTGTTGAGACTTATTATGGACACTGTAGTAAGTTATATGTATCAACAGGAGAAACAGTTAAAGCTGGTGATACAATAGCAGCAGTTGGTTCAACAGGTAACTCAACAGGAAATCATTTGCACTTTGAAGTAAGAGTGAATGGATCAGTTGTAAATCCGCAAAATTATTTATATAATTAATAAAAATTAAAAATACACTTGAAATAGGAAATTTACTATGGAGAGTGTATTTTTTAGTTTCCTTTCTAGCTAAAATTCAGCAAAATAGATCTTACAGACCATTATACTGTAACGAATAATGAGTCAATTTTTAAAATAATAATTGACTTTACGAAATATAAGTTATACAATATTATTCAAATACTGAATATGAAATGTTCTAATAAAAAATAAAGTAAATATATTTATAAAGAATAATACAATTATTGGAGGAAACAATATGATTATTTTACTGGATGCCATGGGTGGAGATAATGCACCAGATGCGAATATAAAAGGAGCAGTAGCAGCAATAAATCAAATAAAAGCAAAAGTAGTTTTAATTGGAAAAGAAGAAGTAATTAAAAGTCGTATAAAAGAATTATATGGAAAAGAGGATATCAAGGATATTTCTCCTAGACTAAGTATAAAAAATGCAACAGAAACCATAGAAATGGAAGACATTCCAACCCAAGCAATTAAACATAAAAAAGATTCTTCAATGGTTGTAGGATTTAATATGCTAAAACAAGGAGAAGGAGACGTATTTATTTCTGCAGGAAATTCAGGAGCACTCCTAACAGGGGCCACTCTTTTAGTAGGAAGAATTAAAGGAATTGATAGGCCAGCTCTAGCTGGAATCTTACCTGCCTATAAAAGTAGATTACTTTTAATGGATTGTGGTTCTAATACCAACTGCAAACCAATTAATTTGCTTCAATTTGCACAAATGGCAAGTATTTATTTGAAAAATACATTTGGAATGGAGTCGCCAGCGGTTGGTTTATTGAACATAGGAACAGAAGAAACAAAAGGTAATGAACTGACCAAGGAGTCATATAAATTATTAAAAGAAAATGCAGAAAAATTAGATATTAATTTTATTGGAAATGTAGAAGGAAGAGATGCTTTTTCTGGAAAAGTAGATGTTATCGTAACCGATGGATTTACAGGCAATGTATTTCTGAAATCGGTAGAAGGCTTAGGAAAATTCGTAAAAAGAAGTTTAACAGAAAGTTTAACACATAATATACTTGCTAAAATAGCTGCCATACCAAGTTTGCCTGCAATAAAAAAATTCTCAAAAACAGTAGACTATAAAGAATATGGTGGAGCATTATTCTTAGGAGTGAAAAAACCAGTAGTAAAAGCACATGGAAGTAGTGATGAAAAACTATTTGAATTTACTATAAAACAAGCAGAGCAATTTGTAGAAAATAAATCAGTAGAAAAAATGATAGATGCTTTTGAAAAAAATTCATAAAAAATATTGACAATTAAATTAATATGTATTATTGTTAGATAGAACAATGTTATGAAAAATATAAGGAGGTGAACTTATATAATGAGTTCAGAAGAAGTTTTTGAAAAAGTAAAAGGAATAATAGTTGAGCAACTAGGAGTAGCTGATACAGCAGTTACAATGGAAGCATCTTTTATAGATGATTTAGGAGCAGATTCATTAGATATTGTTGAATTAATAATGGCTCTTGAAGAAGAGTTTGATATAGAAATACCAGACGCTGATGCAGAAAAAGTTGTTTCTGTAGGAGATGTAGTAGATTATATCAAAGATCATCTTGCATAAGCAAAAAGACAGAGTAATCAATAGGTTACTTTGTTTTTTTGTGCGTAAAAAAACTAAGTTGTGAATTGTAACAAAGTAGTAAATAGGTTTTGCATATTTTTGCGAAACCTCTTTCTTTTTGTAAAAAAAAGGTGTATAATGGAAATGCTTACCAATAAAAACAAATAATAAAAGAAAGGTTGTATCAACATGGATTTTGAAAAAATAGAAAGAAGTATTGGCTATACATTCAAAGATAAGTCACTTCTAAAAAAAGCATTGACCCATACCTCTTATGCGTATGAGAAAAATATCGAAAGTAATGAAAAGCTAGAATTTCTGGGGGACAGCATCTTAGAATTTATTTCTAGTAAATATATTTATAATAATTATAAAAAATTAAAAGAAGGTGAAATGACTAAAGTTAGAGCAGAAGTTGTCTGCGAAAATAGCTTATATGAAGTCGCAAAATCGCATAATTTTAGTGATTTCATCTTAGTGGGAAAAAGCGAAGCAAATAATAAGGGGAATCATAAGCCAGCTATCTTAGCAGATAGTATTGAAGCAACAATTGCAGCAATCTATTTTGATGGTGGATTAGAAGCAGCAGAAAAATTTATTATTGATAACTTAAAAGAAGCAATAGAAAATTCTACCAAACATGTGGGAATGAAAGATTTTAAAACAGTTTTACAAGAAAAATTACAAGAAAAGGGAGAAGTGAAAATACAATATACAGTAATAAAAGAATCTGGACCAGATCATGATAAAACTTTTACTGTAAAAGTAGAAGTAGATGGAAAAGAACTAGCGATAGGAGAAGGAAAAACAAAAAAACATGCTGAAATGAATGCAGCAGAAAAAGCACTAATAGGCTTAAAATAATAAAAAAATACAAAGAAAAATGCTATATTCTATATAACAAATCATAAAAGAAAGCAGGTGATTGACTTTATGAAGAAAGAATATATTATACCAATCTTTGTGCCACATTTAGGATGTCCGAATAATTGTACTTTTTGTAATCAAAAAAGAATCAGTGGTCAAACAAAAATGGTTACCGCAAAAGACGTAGAGGAGACAATAGAATATTATTTGAAAAATTTCAAAGATAATCATAAGTATGTTGAAGTTGCCTTCTTTGGAGGAAGTTTCACTGCAATTGAAAAAGAAAAACAAATAGAATTATTAGAAGCAGCTCAAAAGTATATTAAAGAGAAATTAGTAAATAGTATACGAATATCTACAAGACCAGACTGTATTGATAAAGAAACGTTAAAAAGAATGAAAAAATATCATGTAAAGACTATCGAATTAGGCGTACAATCCACGAATAATTACATTCTAAGCAGATGCAAAAGAGGACATACTGGGGAAGATGTGAAAAAAGCATCTAAATTAATTAGAAGATATGGCTTTATTTTAGGACATCAAATGATGGTAGGACTTCCAGAAAGTACAAAACAGGACGAAATAAATACTGCAAAAGAATTAATAAAATTGAAACCAAAAATTGTTAGAATTTATCCAGTACTTGTTATTAAAGACACGGAACTTGCTGAAGAATATGAAAAAGGAGAATATACACCGCTAACGGTTGGACAAGCAGTAGAAAGATGTAAAGAAATTGTAGATTTATTTAATCGAAATAAAATAAATGTAATACGAATAGGACTTCAAAATACAGAAGAAATTACAGATCCAGGAACAGAAAAAAGTAGTGTGATTGCGGGACCATACCATCCTGCTTTTAGACAATTAGTAGAGTCAAGTATGTGGTATGATAGCATTGTAAATAAAATAAAAAAGGTAAATGCAAAAGTAAAAAAAGTTAAGATTATTGCAAATGATGTTAATATTAATAACATCATAGGACATAAAAAAGAAAATATTGAAAAATTAAAAGACGTATATGATGTAGATGTGGTAATCGAAAAAGATGAGAAAATAAAACCACGGAAAATTTGAATTAGAAATCTTAGAATCATATGAGTAAATGTGCAAAAGGGGACGGGCTTGTTTTGCTCATTATTAAACCAATTTTTTAGCAATAAGTAGTATCTTTGACTAAATATTTATACTTAAAAATGAGCAAAACAAGCCCGTCCCTTTTTGCATAAATAAGTATAAAATCACCTATTATTGGAAATAATAGTAAAGAGAAAAATTTCCAATAGTAGGTGAATTTAGTTGAAAAAGTTATCAAGAAATCAATTAATAATAAGCAAATATATTAAAGAAATAATAGAAATAGTGATTGGCTGTTTATTTATGGCAGCAGGAACATCTCTATTTTTACTTCCAAACCAATTATCTTCTGGTGGGTTTGCGGGTATTTCCACCATTATCTACTATTTGTTTAATTTACCTCTTGGTACAACAATGCTTATTCTAAATATTCCTTTAATTATTCTAACAATTATTCGAGTAGGAAAAGAAACAGCCATAAAAGGTATTTTTGGAACTATTGTATTATCTACATTTATTGATATTTTAGAAAGATTTGATCCATTAACACAAGACAGGTTATTGGCATGTATTTATGGTGGAATTTTAGTTGGAGTGGGAACGGCCATTGTTTTAAAAGCAAATGCTTCTACAGGAGGAACCGATTTGCTTACCTATATTATTCGCTCCTATAAACCACATTATCGAGCAAGCAATTTAATTGTAATTATTGATATTGCTATTGTTGTATTAAATGTAATTTTCTTCCGAGAGATAGAAGTAGGTCTTTATTCTGCAATAGCTATTTACTTAAGCGGAAAAATGATAGATGCAGTATTCGAAGGAATTTATTTTACAAAAACAATGTTTATAGTATCGAATAAATATAAAGAGATTGCACAAGAAATAGGTCAGAAATTAGACAGAGGAAGTACAGCAATTTACGCAAAAGGAATGTATACTAAAGAAAAAAGGATGATGCTTTGGTGCGTCGCCTCAAGAGGAGAGGTCGCTAAAATAAAACAAATTGCACAAGAAATAGACCCTAGGGCATTTATTGTAATTTCCAGTGCAAGAGAGGCATGGGGAAAGGGATTTAAGTAAAAAATTGTTATTATTCATAGCTCATTCTTATGCAATAAGCTGTCAACTGTAATAAGAAATTAAAAAAGTATAAAGAGTCAAAAAAACTATTTACAAATTATGTAAAATATGCTATTAATATATCATGAGGAAAGGATGTGACTTTTATGAGCATAAAATATAATGTCATTATTCAAAAAGAAGAGGAGTGGTATGTGGCTAAATGTATTGATAATAATGTAGCATCTCAAGGAAAAACTGTAGAAGAAGCTTTGAAAAATCTAAAGGAAGCTGTTGAATTAGCATTTGACCAATATAAAAAAATAATAATTGATAAAAACCGTTCAAATAATTCTTTTATCATAAGAGTAGAAGATTATAATAGGAAAAAAATGAATAACGACATAATTAAAAAATTAAAAAAATCTGAGGAAGAAATCGAAAAAGGCGAAGGTATAGATTCAGATGAGGCATTTGAGGAGTTGAGACAGAAATATGGATATTAAGCATCAATACAAAGTAATTATAACACCTACAGCATATAAAGAAATTAATAGGATTTATGATTACATTACGGAGGATTTATATGCTGGGCATGCTGCAAAAAGGTTAATGAAAAAAATAGAACAAGAGTTACAAAGATTAAAAGAGTTTCCTAGAATACATACTAAAATAAAAAAATATGATACTCTAAAAAGGTCATATAGAAGGATAGTAATAAAAAATTATGTATTACTATATACAATAGAAGAAGAAACTAATACAGTTTATGTTTCTCATATTTACTATAGTGGAAGAAACTACTTAGATTACAATTTTTAAATCGCTGCGTATTCCTTTAATGAATCAATATAGTTTAATATTACTGTGTCTGTATTAT
>CAMMEP010000023.1 GCA_946495905.1 uncultured Clostridium sp. | reverse complement strand
TTATCAAAGAAATCTTACAAGAAAAGGAAATTATTCTCTTAATCAAACAGCCAAAGAAGCAGGAGTTAAAAATTTTGATAATATACAAACTGAAAAAGAAGCCAATAAAACTCATTATAATATAGGAAAGAATATAAGAGAAGTAATTGCAAAAAATGGTGGTACTATGCCAGAAGAATTACCAACACCTAAAAAGAGTTTAAAACAACTAGAAAAGGAAAATAAGAAGACCTTAAAACGCAAATAATTATTAATTATAATTATTAAAAAAAAATCGATTAAGTAATGTTCAATTTGAATTATGTAAATAATTATGATACAATTAAATAGACAAAGGTTTTATTGGAGGTAAATATACATGGAAATAAAAGATAGTAAAAAAGCAAAAGACTTTACTATTGATAGGTTAAAAGAAGAAATAACGGATGATATGACAGATAAACAAAAATATAAAATTATATTTGATTATTTTGTTAATACATATAAATATGATTATTCTATTTTAGACCAACAAAAAGCTTTTGATTATCTACAAAAAGCTTTCTCTACCTATAGAAATGTATTGCGAACCTATATAAAAAATATAGATAATTATGATAAGTTGAGCAATTTTGAAAGAACAGAAAAGATAATGGAGCAAATTCCTAGAAATGAAGAAAATAAAGAAATATTAGAAATAATGGAAAAAGCATATAAATACTATTTTAGTGCACAACAGTTTGAGAATAGTAGTGAAAATTATAAATATGGAAATCTTTTTGAAACACATTATGGAATATGTCAAAATTTTTCACTTGCATTTAAGGAAATTTGTGATGAATTTGGCTTGCCATGTGAAAGTATAGGAGGTCAAATTTTATCAGATGGTATTAATTTAGGACATGCATGGAATGTTATTGCAATTGATGAAGAGATAAGATTTATAGATATATCAAGTGCTTTACATAGCAAAGATGGAACATATCCTAATAATAAACCAGAAGATTTTTTCAATGTCAACTGGCAACAGCTAGTAATAGCAGATAATGGAAAAAATAGAGCTTTAACAGAGGCGTCGAAAGAAAAAATAGAAGAAATGAAAAGAAAAATGCATCCTTTTAATCCAAATGGTGGAGGAGATACAGCAATTCAAAATACTCCAAAAGATACTAAAAATTTAGACAGTAAAGAATTAGAATTAGATTAATGTTATTAGATAATGGCATTGTTTTCAAAAAAATACTTGAACATCTAGTAGGCTAATGATATAATAATTCATATAAATAACAAGAGAGGAAATAAAAAATGGGATTAGCCGTTATAATATATATACTGTTATTAATTATATTTGGGCTCATTGCTTTTTCAATTTTACAATTGAAACTAGCAGGAATTAAAGTAAAAGATTTTTGGAGTTTTATACAGGCAAACCAAATGCTAGACAAGCTATATCTGTTTGCAAATAAATGCCAAAAAATGAGTCCACAAGAACAAATAGTTTTCTTAAGTGAAGCAGAGAAAGTATTTGAGGCATTTGATAAAATACCAGATATGATTTGGGAAGACGAATATCGAAAATATTCACAAGTACTGGATGCATATAAAAATATACGTGTTTCTAGATGGAGCGAGAATAATGCAAGTAATAATAAATAAAAAATTACATATAATAAAGTATATGTAATTTTTTTTTGAGAAATTAGGGCCTGTCTCCAATTTCTCAAAAAAGAAGAAAGGAAAAAGTGAATATGAAAATTAGATATTTTGACCATGCAGCTACCACACCAGTTAGAGAAGAAGTGTTAAAAGAAATGCTTCTTTATTTTGGAGTAGAATATGGAAATGCTTCTCTTATGTATTCCTTAGGAAGAAGTGCTAAACGTGCTATGAATAAAGCAAGAAGTCAAGTAGCAGAAGCGATTCATTGCAATCCAAATGAAATATATTTTACTTCTTGTGGTAGCGAAAGTGATAATTTAGCAATCAAGGGATTTGCTTATGCCAATAAAGAAAAAGGAAATCATATTATTACAAGTAAGATTGAACATCATGCTGTATTAGATACTTGTAAGACGCTAGAAGAGCAAGGCTTTGACGTTACGTATTTGGATGTGGATGAAAATGGAGTAGTAGATTTACAAGAATTAGTAAATTCAATTAAATCGAATACCATTCTTATATCTATTATGTTCGCAAATAATGAAATAGGGACAATTGAACCAATAGAAGAAATAGGGAAAATTGCAAAACAAAAAAATATTGTATTTCATACTGATGCTGTTCAAGCAATTGGAAATGTGAGAATCGATGCCCAAAAATTAAACATTGACATGCTTTCCTTATCTGGGCATAAATTTTATGCACCAAAAGGAATAGGTGCCTTGTATGTAAAAGAAGGAATAAATTTTGAAAAATTGCAAGATGGTGGAGAGCAAGAAAGAAATAAAAGAGCAGGGACAGAAAACGTAGCAGAAATTGTAGGACTAGGTAAAGCAATAGAACTTATAGATAAAGAACAAGAAGAATATAATGCTAAATTAAAAGAACTTCGAGATTATTATTTTCAAGAAATAAAAACTGCAATTCCAAATGTAAAAATTAATGGAGACCTAGAAAATAGATTGCCTGGAAATGCAAATATAAGTTTTCAAGGAATAAATGGGTCAGAGCTTCTTTTTAAATTAGATGAATTTGGAATATGTGCGTCTGCAGGTTCTGCTTGCTCTACGTCTAATCCAATGCCTTCACATGTATTAACAGCTATTGGATTAGACTCGGAATTTTTAGATGGAACACTAAGAATATCATTTGGAAGAGAAAATACAAAAGAAGATGTTGCGTTTTTAGTTCAAAAATTAAGGGAAATAGCACAAAAATAGTGGCTTTTTCTTTGCTTCAAAATAATTAAGTAAAAATTATAAAAGAAAGAGATAACAAAAGAAAAATCAAGAAAAACAAAGAAAAAACGAAATAAAATAGGACTAACACGAAAATAAATACTAGCATATACGCTAGTATTTATTGTATAATATATACAACTTATAAGTAAATTTTGAGCAAATATATATTATTTAGACTTATGCTTATCATCCGGGATATACTCAAGCAAATCAGATATTTCACAATTAAAAACATTGCAAATACGATTTAATTGCGAGATATCTACCCTTTTCGATTCTTCATAGTACATCTTTGATATTGTAGCAGGTCGTATACTAGTAGCTCTTGCTAATGCTGCTTGGCTCATCTTATGTTTGCCTAAAAGCTCTGCTATTTTTATTCTAATCATATGCCACAACCTTCCATTTATTAAAATAAATATGTCAAAGTCGATTTTTGTCATATTTTGTCATATACTTGTATTTTATCACGCAATATATTAAAATTACATATACAAACCAAAATATAACGTTAAGAGTAATAATAGATACTATAAAAGTAATAAGAGAGGAGAATTATGTTAAAACTAATAAATAAAAAACTAAAGGAAGATAAAGACTGGAAAGAAAAAAATAAAAATTATCTAAAAGAATTACAAAATTTTTTTGATAAAGCAAATAATATAGCTGATGAAGATTTAAGAAATAAAATTATTGGCCAAATGCTTCGATGTGATGATATTCTAACAAAAATAGCTGAAAATAGATTTCAAGAATTTTATCAATTAGGATATAATCATGCAAAAAAAGAATAATCTGGTATAAATGGTACATACTAAAGAAAAAGAGAGTGTGTATCATGAAAATTGCATTAATAGGAATAATAGCTGGAATTATTAGTGGAATGTTCTCAGCAGGAGGAGGTCTTATTTTAGTTCCAGTATATGTGTATTTACTAAAATTAAGTGAAAAAGAAGCAAGAGCTACTTCACTATTTTGCATAACTCCGATGGTAATTTTAACAGCGGTTATCTATCAAAATAACAACTTTATGGATTGGAATCTAGGAATAAAGTGTGCGATTGGAGGAATCATAGGTGGAGTTATAGGTGGTAAATTGTTAAATAAAATTCGAGACAAATATTTACAAATTGCTTTTATTTTATTCTTATTTTATGCTGGTATTAGCACTATGATGAGGTGAATATGAAAGAAATTATAATAGGATTAATTTCAGGCATTATAGGCGGTCTAGGAATGGGTGGTGGAACAGTACTAATCCTATTACTAGGTATGTTTGCTAATGTAGAACAACATATTGCACAAGGAACCAATGTAATATTTTTTGTTCCAACAGCCATTGCCGCTATTTTAATTTTTATAAAAAATAAAAATATTAAATTTAAAGTAGGAATTCCAATCTGCCTATGGGGATTATTAGGAGCTTATATTGGTGCGACAATTTCTAGTAGAATGGAAGTGGGGATTTTAAGAAAGTGCTTTGGCGGTTTTTTAATTCTTATTGCAATTTATCAAACATATTCTTTTTATAAAAGGTATAGAAAAGAAAAAAATAGGAATACTAGTATAAAGTAATAAAAAGGAAGGTGATTAAATGAGTATGAAATTTGTTAAAGGAATGATTGTAGGAGGAATTATATCTGCTGGAGTTGCCATGGTATGTTCTGAAAAGATGATGCCAAGTAGAAAAAAGATGGTAAAAATGGGAAAACAATTTGCAAGAAAAATGGGAATTATGTAAATAAAAGGACGATTGGGAACGGGCTTGTTTTGGCATATTTTATGCTCAAACAAGCCCGTCTCTAGCTGTTTAATATATTATATTAGTTAGAAAATTCTACCGCAAGGTCTATAAGGTCTTTCTGGTCTTCTTTCACATTTGTTATCTTTTTTATCGCATTCTTTATCTTCTTTACATTCTTTTTCTTTCTCGCAACATTCTTTACAACACTTATCTTCTTTTTCTTTCTCACAATGCTCTTTACAGCACTTATCTTCTTTTTCTTTTTCACAATGCTCTTTACGACATTTATCTTCTTTTTCGCAACAATCTTTACAGAATTTATCTTCATATTTGTCACATTTGTCGTCGTATTTATCTTCGTATTTGTAGCATTTATCGTCGCAATCTTTCTTATGACAAGGTTTGTGGCATTCTTTCTTGCAATCTAGTTTAACTCCTTTTAAACAATTGCCATCACGTTCTACTTTAGTACAAACTTTACAATGTTTTACTCGGTCAACCCAGATTTCTATTTCATAGGATCTATTAGCACAAAGTGGTCCGAATACAAATTCTCCATCCTCATCAGTAAAAGTATGAGAAACTGGTCTTCTTTCCTCTTTACCGCATTCACAAACAACTTCTACAAGTTTTACAACTGCTTCACATACTGGCTCTTGATAGCAGTCTTTAACAACACCATAAATAACACTTCTATTATCTTCTGGTAAAGTAATGTCTAAGTCGAATTGTTTTCCAGTAGCTAAAATTCCATCTACATCTAGAACTGGGCAAATATTCTTTTCATATTCCATAATAAATAATCATCCTTTCTTAAGCAATTTGCTTAATATATTCTATGTTCTTTTGTAAAAAAGGTGAATATAAGGTAGAAAAATGTCGGAAAGAATTAATGATATGAAAATGTATATTTTTAAAAGAATTTCCATATATATGTAATAATATTTTGTCAGAGTTAAATTGGCTCAAAGGAGGTTAAAATGAAGAAAATAGGATATTTAACAATTTCGATACTAATGATATTTGTCCTTTTTTGCATTCCAGTAAATGCAGCAAGCGAGTTCGAATTTGAACTAAGGTATACAGGAGATGTGGTTATAAACGAAACCAAAGATGCTAGTGTTATTTTAAAAGGAACTAATGCAACTACCTATCAGAAGGTTAGAGTAAAAATTGAAGTGGATGGACCTAGCACACCTAAAATAATTGCTACCGATTCTTTAAATCAAGAAATAGATCTTGCACAAACTGGATATTGGGGACCAGAAGAAGGATTTGCAGTGGCAGGAACTTTTGAAAATGAAACACCAGTTAAAGTTACTTTTTTAGCAGCAGGAACCTATACCATTAAATTAAGTTTAGTAAATGTAGATGGTGGCGAAACCGAAATAATGAGTGAAACTTTTGAAGTTGAAGTTCTAGAAGATGCTACTAATACAAATGAAGTACTTGAACCAGGAAATGCAATTGAAAACAATGAAATAGAGGAGTTACCACAAACTGGAACAAGTGTGGGAAAATATATTATATATATAGGTATTGTGGCACTACTAATAGGATTTGTATATTATAAAGTACATATCAAGAATTAAAATAAAAAATATCATACTTGGTCTGGTAAGTGTTACTATTCTTATCCTTCTTTTATGGTGTAGTATAGCAGAACAAAATAATATGATTACTATTACAAGAGTAGTGAATATACAAGAATTAGAAAATAAGAAAGAAACAACAAATACGCTAAGTATAGTTGGTGAAGAAGAAATTGCAGAGGCAAGGGAGGTATTAAATTTAAAAGAGTATGAAACGATGCCAAGAGAAATAGAGGGATATAAAGTAGTAGGAAAAATAGCAATACCTAAAATAAAAATAGAAAAATATATATTAGAACAAACGACAGAAGAATCCTTAAAATTGGCAGTAACCAAAATTTGCGGTCCAGAAATCAATAGAACAGGCAACTTTTGTATTGCTGGGCATAATTATGGAGATACTTTTGGATGGATTAGTTCCTTAGAAAATGGGAATATAATAGAGGTAACAGATACCTATAATCGAACAGTTAATTATGGAGTATATGAAATAGAGAGAGTATCTCCCTATGATACGAGTTGTTTGTCGCAAGAAACTTCAGGAGAAAGAGAAATAACTTTAGTAACCTGCACATTAGGTGCAGTAAAAAGAGTGGTTGTAAAAGCAGTAGAACTATATGATTAATACAAAAAGATTTCATAAAAATAGAATAAAACTCTAATTACAAGCATATAATCTTATTAGCTTGTAATAGAGAATAGGCTTGAATGGAGGTTTTTTATGTTCTTTGTTATTGATAAATCAAAAATAGTTTCTTATCTGGTAGCAATATGTACCGTTGTAATATTGTTTGTAGCAGCAGCTGGACTTAATAATGTTTCAGATGATAATTCTGTAATAACATCTACTAATATTGTAAATGGAAATGAAATAAGTAATACCATAACAAATACTATAAACAATATTAGTAATGGAATAAATAGTATTAATGCCCAGATTTAATGAAGTTTCTACGTAAAGCCTTATACTAACAAAAAAATAAGTGGAAAAATATGCATTTTATGAATAAAATATGAAAATTTACCAATAATAGATAATAATAAATTCTATATTAGGAGTAGAAAATGTTTTTTATTGGAGTGATTACAAATCAAAAAAATGAATTATATGTAAAAAATGAATTATCAAAAATATTACCAGTAGAAAATATTATATTTATTACAGAAAAAAATATTTTGAATATCAAAAATATTAAGTTTGAAACTATCATCATAGATACGAAAATTAATAATAAACTAGAACTTCGAAAAATAATTGCAAATGCAAACTATATTCTTTTAAACGCAGATATAGACGTGAATTTAGAAACAATGCATAATCTAAATTTAACTGTTATTACGTATGGATTTAATAATAAATCTACTTTTACAGTATCTAGTATAGAAGAAAATAATATAATAATATGTTTACAAAGAATTATTTTTAGCAAAAAAGGAAAAGAAATTGAACCACAAGAGTATGAATTAAAAATAGACGAAAATATTGAAAAATATATTATTATAGCAATAAAAATTATTAAGCTATTATACGACTAAAAAGAAAAAAGAAAAGAAATTAAAAAATAAAAAATTGCAAAAAAATAACATTTTATGTAGACAAATCCAAAAAAAGGTAGTATAATAGATAATATGAAAAAAAGCGATTTTAATTTTTACAAAAAAAGATAAACAAATGGGGGAGGAAAATCAATTGAATACTTTGTATTTAGACAACAACCACATCACACTAGTGGGAAAGGTAACAAGTGAAAAAAGACTAAGTCATGAAATATATGGAGAAAAATTCTATATATTTGATTTAAGTGTGCCACGTTTAAGTGGAAATTATGATAACATACCAATTACTATTTCAGAAAGGTTAATTACAGAAAAAGGTTTACCATTAGACAGCAAAATGTCTATTACTGGACAATTTAGATCTTACAATAGCTACGAAGGTGAAAAAAACAGATTAGTACTTACAGTATTTGCTAAAAATGTTGAGTTTTTAGAGGATCAAGAAGCAGATATACCAGTAGGAAAAGACTTTATTACAAATGAAGTTGTATTAGATGGATATATTTGTAGAAAACCTATCTATCGTAAAACACCTTTTGGTAGAGAAATTGCAGATGTGTTATTAGCAGTAAACAGATCTTATAACAAATCAGATTATATCCCTTGTATTGCATGGGGTAGAAATGCAAAATTCTGCGAAACAGTAGCAGTAGGTACAGAAATTAAAGTAGTTGGTAGAGTACAATCAAGACAATATGAGAAAAAGCATGAAGATGGAACTATTGAAAATAGAACAGCTTATGAAGTATCAGTAGCAACACTAGAAGTAATAAACAAAGAATCTGACGAAAATGAAGTACCAAGTGAAAGTAAGGAAGCTATATAATTCATATAGATTCTAACAAAAGATAGAACATAAAAAATTCCTAAAAAAATTCAGGTAAAGCACCTGAATTTTTTGCTTGCGTATAGGGAAATCAATTAATCCTTTTTCTCTTCTGGAATTACAATATTTTCTCTTTTTTCGATTTTAGGTTTCTCAATCTCTAAATAATCGGAAACAGGAGAAATTTCCAAATCATTTCCACCATTAATAATTTCAATCTTAGGTGGTCTTTCATTTGGAGTTTCAGAAGAATTTTCTGGATTTTCCTGTGAATCTTCGTTAATTGTATCATTTACTTCAATTAAATTTTCAATATCTAATTCATCTGAAGAAAAGGTATAGGATTTATCGTTTTTATTATATGTATACATAATGAAAACCTCCATTTTTAAGGTATTTAAATAGTTACGATTTATGGATTGTTCTGTAAAAAAAATAGCTGTAAATTGTAACAATTAAATTATAAATGTTAAAATTCCTAAAGTCAAGATGTTTACAATAAATAAAAAAAATGGTAAAATAAAGAAGAAATTGTAAAGAGAGAAAGACGAGAGGAATGCTTAAATGGAACAAAATAAAGTAAAAGGAATTATTGAAGCAATTTTGTTTGCTGCGGGAAGAGAAGTAAAAATAAATGAGTTAATGTCTGCCTTAGAACTTAGTTCAGAAGAGGTTATTAGTAGTGTGGAATCGTTAAAATTGGACTATGAAAAAGAAAATAGAGGGCTTAGTATAATTAACTTGAATGATTGTTATCAATTATGTACAAAAAAAGAATATTATGAATATATCTATCCAATTTTTGATAAAAGAAGTAAACCAAACTTATCTAATGCAGCATTAGAAACGTTATCTATCATTGCATATAATCCAAGAATTACAAGAGCAGAGATTGAATCTATTAGAGGAGTAAATTCGGATGGAACCATTTATAAATTATTAGATTATAATTTAATTGAGGAAGCGGGAAAGATGGATGCTCCTGGTAGACCAATGACATATAAAACAACAGGTGAGTTTTTAAGAATGTTTGGAATATCTAGTTTAGAGGAACTTCCAGACCTTCCAAGGTATAAATTAGATGAAAATAGACAAATTGTAATTGATGAGATTATAGAAGAGAATACGGAGGCTCCTACTCCCGAAAGGGAAAGGGGAGAAGATGTGGATAAAGAGATAGAAAATTAGAAGAAAATTGTAGATAAGAAAGGAAAGAATGTATATGAGTGATAAAAAAGATTTCGTAAAAGAAATAACAAATATAGAAGAAGACTTTGCTAAATGGTATACAGATATTGTTTTAAAAGCAGAACTTGCTGACTATACAGATGTAAAAGGATTTATAACAATACGACCATATGGATATGCAATTTGGGAAAATATACAAAAATATGCAGATAATTTATTTAAAAAACAGGGTGTTAAAAATATAGCTATGCCTGTATTAATACCAGAAAGTTTATTACAAAAAGAGAAAGACCATGTTGAAGGATTTGCACCTGAAGTTGCATGGGTTACAATGGGTGGAGGAGAAGAGTTGGAAGAAAGACTATGTGTAAGACCAACCTCTGAAACAATTTTTTCTACAATGTATTCGAAATGGTTAAGTTCATGGAGAGATTTACCATATTTATATAATCAATGGTGTAATGTACTAAGATGGGAAAAAGAAACAAGGCCATTTTTACGATCTAGAGAATTCCTATGGCAAGAAGGGCATACTATACATGAGACAGCAGAAGAAGCACAAAAATTTACTTTAGAAATGCTTGATGTATATGCAGATGTGATAGAAAATTTATTGGCAATACCAGTGTTAAAAGGCAAGAAAACAGAAACAGAGAAATTTGCTGGTGCAGACAGCACATATACTGTAGAAACTTTAATGCATGATGGTAGAGCATTACAAGCAGGTACATCGCATTATTTTGGACAAAATTTTACAAAACCATTTGAGATTAAGTTTCAAAATAGAGAAGGAAAAGAAGAATTTGCATACCAAACATCATGGGGAATTAGTACAAGATTAATAGGAGCTGTTATAATGGCACATGGTGATAATAGAGGACTTAAACTACCACCAAGAGTAGCACCAATTCAAGTAGTTATTGTACCAGTGGCTATGCATAAAGAAGGCGTTAAAGAAAAAGCCGAAGAATTGTATCAGACATTGTCAGAAAAATATAGAGTAGAATTGGATATTAGAGAACAATATTCACCTGGCTATAAGTTTAATGATTGGGAAATGAGAGGAGTACCAGTTAGAATTGAAATTGGTCCACGTGACATAGAAGCTAATAAATGTGTTGCCGTAAGAAGAGACACTTCAGAAAAAATAGAAGTAAATTTAGAAGAGCTATCTAGTAAACTAAAGGATATATTAGAAGATATACAAAGAAATATGTATAATGTATGTGCAGAAAGAGTAAAAGAAAAAACAACAGCTGCTAAGAATTTAGATGAGTTTATCGAAAATCTAAATAAAAATCAAGGATATATAAAAACCATGTGGTGTGGTGATAGTAAATGTGAAGAAAAGATACATGAATTAACTGGTGCTAAATCTAGATGCATACCATTTATGCAAGAAAAATTATCAGATAAGTGCGTATGTTGTGGAAAACCAGCAGATACAATGGTCGTTTGGGGAAGACAATACTAAAAAGAAAAGTAGCTATATATGTTTTATAAGAATGTATAGCTACTTTTCTTTTTTTGATTAATCTTTTTTTGGATGATCCATTAAGTCAAATAAATTCATATTACCTTCGATTACATCAGAATTATTAGAAATGGCAGGGGAGTGTTTGCTAGAATCCTCTGATTCTTCCTCAGCATCTTTCTCCTCAGGAGTATCGGTATCTTCTAAAGAAATTCGATTAATAACATCATAATTATATACATCTAAAGGAGAACCAATTAATTCCTCAGAGAATTCTTTTTCTTCCTCTTCCAAAGGCTCATCTCCAAAATCCTGTGTCAAAATTTCTAAAAGATTTGGATACATTGTTCCAGCATGTCTTTTCCAATTATTTACGATATTTTTAGCTTGTTCACGAGAACCAGCAAAGGTTTTTACTTCGAAAAGACATTCATTATTTTCCATAATTTTGCAAGTAACATTATAATAATTTTCATTGACAGGTGTATATTCTGCAACAATAGAATTTTCCTCATTTTCATTCTCTAAGGTATATTTTAAATTAGTATCTATTTGTAATTTTAATATTCCAGGTAATATATCTTCTGTAAGTTCCAAAGTTCTAATACCTTTTTCTGTTATTAAATACATGTGTTGTTCTTCTTTATCATAAGTAAGAACAAAATCACTTTTTACTAAATCTAATAAGAATTGTTGAAAGTAAAAATAATTCATGTCGATAGCAGATAGTACTATTTTGTACAAGGCAGTATTGGTAATTGCTTTTTTTATGCTATTTAAGATATATAAAATAAGGACTTTGCTTTCTGCTAATGTTTCGTCATTAGATGCTAATTTCAAACTCTATCACCTCTTCCTGAAAAATTAAAATAATTATAGCATAAATCTGTTAAAAATACTATGCTTTTTTAGAGAATAATGGTATAATTTTAGAGACAAATTACAATTTACGCTTGTCTTTTGTTGGAGCAATGTATATTTTAATTTTATGTTTCCGGCCCCAACTGCGTACAAACTGTATAAACTTGTCGGTCCCCACCTTAAGCACTCCAACATAAAATTAAAATATACATTGCTCCAACTTCTTAGAACAAACTGTGAATTGTAATAAAGAGAAAATTAGAGATAAGGGGAGAATAGTGAAAGAAAGAACATTGTATGAAATTTTAGAAGTAAGTGAAAATGCTTCAGCAGAGGTAATTGAAAAAGCATATAAAGTATTGGCAAAAAAATACCATCCAGACTTACAGACACAAGAAGAAAAGCAAAATGCAGAAATGAAAATGAAGCAAATTAATGAAGCTTATGAAGTGCTTGGAAATGAAGAAAAAAGAAGAGCATATGATAGAAAATTAGAACAAGAAAGAAATAGCCAAAATTATAATACTATGAATGCTGAAGTATCACAAAATGTAAATAATTCCAATAATAGGGCAGAAGATTTTGACTATGAAAAAGAGCAATTGAAGTATAAGAAAAAATTGCAAAAAGAAGAAGAAAAACAAAGAAAAAAGATGCAGGAAAACTTGAATAAAGAATATGAAAATGCTTATTATGATTATTTAAGAAGTTTAGGCTATAAAGTAAAACGTAAATGGTCAAAAGAAAATATTAAAGATTTTTTTATAGTAATTTTAATTATGGCAATTATTATTACTGCATTATGGTTTATTCCACCAACACATGATTGGATGGTAAGTTTTTATGAACAAAATCCAATTTTAAAAACGATAATAGATATTATTATAGCAATTATAACGGGAATTTTTAAAGGAATATGGGAATTTATAACAGGGTTATTTCAATAGGAAATAAAAAAAGTATTTCTCTTGCAAAAAAAGAGAAATGCTTTTTTTAGAAGTAATTAAAAATCACTTTAATGATTGCATTGCAAAAAATGAAATAAAAAACAGAATAAAAATCAAATTAAAGAACAAAATAATAGTAGGAAAACTAAAACGAGCTCGAATGGAGGAAAAATGAAAGAAGACATTATCGAATACTTTAACGCAATGGATGGTAAAACATTAGAAATAAATTTAATAGGCTTTATTTCTGGAAAATTTTACATTGAGAATGCGGAATATCATATAGAAAATGATGTATTAAATTTAAAAGACAAAGAAACTGGAGTATTTATTGAAATAAATCTAAATCAAACTTATCAAGAAGAGAAAGAAAAGAATGAACTCACTTTATACATGGATAATGATTTAGTAGTAAAAATTGCAACACAATAATAGAGATGATTTTGATAAATTCATCTCTATTAATAAATATATATTAATTACTCTGCCTTTGTTAAACTTGCTTTTTCACTTTCATCTAAATTGTCTAAACTGAATTTAAGTAAAGTAATTACAGTTCTATTGAAAGATAAATTCTTAAGGTTAGCTAATTTTTGTACATCATCTACAATATTTTCAGGTAAGCGTAAAGTTATGCTAATACCACTATGATTTTTTGGGATTTTTAATTTATTCATATTACTACCTCCTGCAAGTATTCTACACTGAAATTAAAAATAAATATGCACCTAATATAGAATGCTAAGAATACTATGGAAAAATGATATCATTACTGTTAAAAACAATGAAAAATCAAATGTTTCTTAGAAAAATAAGGAAGCAATATAAATATAAAAATCAACAAAAAAATAGCAAATATATTATAAAAAATATTTGCTATTTTTTCAAGTTGTTTAGATATTTTTAATGTCTCTTTTCTTAAATACAATACAGCTAACTACTACCATTATTAAGAAATATACTAAGCAAACAATTAAAGAAAATGGTACAGTAAGTTCTTTAAATAAAGGAGTACCTCCAAATAAATAATAGCTGAAATCCCAGTTAGGTGTAACAAAGTAAATAATTTGTTTTACATTATATGCTAATGCTAATTGGTTAATAAAGCTGGAAACCATATAGCCTAGGAAAGGTACTGCAATGGCTAAAGCACTGTTGGTAAAAATGGTACCGCAAGCGAAAGCAAGTGTAGTTAGAAGAATGTAGATTGGTAATTTGCAAATACCAATTAGTCCAACATAAGCTAAAATGTTCATTGTTTCTACTCTATTGGTATCAAAATTGTAGAAAATAGCAGGAGTAGATAAACTATCAAATCCAAATACAATGCTACCAACTACTAGTTGACAAGCAGCAATAAATACAATGGTTAGTACTAAAATTAACATACATACAATTAGTTTTGCTAATAAAATTTTAACTCTATTATATGGCTTTACAAGTAAAAGTTTGATGGTTCCTTTATTAAATTCATCACTAACAATAGAACCTGCAATAACAATTCCAATAATTAAAATAAATAGTTCATAATTATTGAAAAGAGTAAGGAAAATTTCTCTACCGTTATTATCCAAAATAATATTGTTATCAATATAGTACCTAGCAAGACTTGCTTGTTCTAAAGAAGAATTATAGTATTGTAGCTCATCTGCACTTAATTCATTAATATCTGTATTTTCATATTGATGCAAAGAAGATTGATTTTGGTAATAAACTTCTAATTGATCATTTAAAAAACTTGGTGCATAACTAATATCTTTTTCTAGTCTCCACTCATCTACTTGTTTTCTTAACTCTAAATCGTAGATGGTATTTTCTATCATACTAAGTGCTTGGGAATCTGCTACTATTTCTTTTTGTGCATATTGTTCTTCTAAAGAAGCATTAATTTCTTCTAAATCTTGATTTACAAAGTATTTCCAATCATCTGATTCTAGTTTTGTAATAGCAGTATCATAAGCAGATTTTGCTTCTTGATAAGCATCTTCTGTTATTTCATCAGAATACTCATGTGCAACTATAGTATCTACATAAGAATTAAGCATATTATTTATGACATAAGCTTGCCAGCTGTTATTTCCATATTCTTTCGTCAAAGTTAACAATTCAATTTGCTTTTGAAAGTCAATATAAGTAGAACGATCGGATGGATTTTCTGGATTTAATTCGTCTAGCATACTTTCGTAATATGCAATATCTCCTTCATAATAATAGTAATAAGAGTATTCATTATCGGTAACTTTTATCATAATATTCATTAGTAATATATAGGCCAACGTAATAATTAGCAAAATATATATTGTTTTCTTTTTAAATATCTTTTTTAATTCATTTCCTATTAAATTAATCAATTACATTACCCCCTGTCTTTTTAAAGAATGCGTCTTCTAGACTTACAATATCCTCCACAATCGAATAGATTTTAATATCTTGTAAAACTAGCTTTTTAACGATAAATGGAATATTTTCTTTATTAGAATGAACTAGAATATGTGTGTTATCTTGTATAGTTGCCATATCTCCAATAATCATTTTAGCTTTTTTACTATCTTCTACTTCAATACAATAGTTTCCGTTAGAAGTTTCTTTTTTCACTTCTTCCATATCACTGGTTTCAACAATAACTCCATTTTTAATAATACAAACTTTATTACAAAAGCTCTCTAATTCAGCTAAATTATGGCTAGAAATTAAGATACCCATATTTTCTTCTTTCGCAAGTTTTACTAATAAATTACGCAAATCTCGAATTCCTTCAGGGTCTAAGCCATTGGTAGGCTCATCTAAAATTAATAAATTTGGTTTATGAAGTATTGCTTGTGCAACACCTAAACGTTGTCTCATTCCTAAAGAATATTTGGAAACTTTATCGTAAATTCTATTTTCGAGTCCGACCAATTTAATGACTTCTTTAATACGAGTTTCGCCAATTCCTTTATATAGATTAGCGATTAATTTTAAATTGTCGTAACCAGATAAATACATGTATAAATCTGGGTTCTCAATAATAGCTCCTACTTTGGCAATTGCTTTTTCAAAATCTTTTTGAATATCAAAACCATTAATAGAAACTAAGCCACTTCCTATTCTTTGCAAGCCAAGTATTAGCTTAATAGTAGTAGTTTTTCCAGCTCCATTTGGTCCAATAAATCCTAAAATATCACCACTGGAAACTTCTAGTGATACTCCTTTTAAAATTTCTTTTTTTCTAAAACTTTTATGCAAATTATCGCATTTTAAAATTGTAGTTTGCATATCATCCCTCCTTTGATGTAGCTATCATAACACATATTTCTTAATAAGCAAGAAATAAAAACTTAAGAAATTATTAAATTGATTAGAATTCACAAAAAATGGAAATACTATGTACAATAAATAGTAAGGAGAATGAAAGGTTGAAAAATAATTACAATTTTGACGTTGTCAAACTTCGTTTAAAATTTAATCAACGTACACAGAGTACGCCTCATAAATTTTAAACTCGTTTTCCTAGTCAAAATTTAATTCTTTTCCAACCAATTTGTACCATAAGAGAGGAATGTGGTTAAAAATGAAAATTGGTATTGCTTTATCTGGTGGAGGAATGCGAGGAATTGCACATGCAGGCGTATTGAAAGCCTTAGAAGAAAATGGAATACAGGTTGATATTATTGGGGGGACAAGTGCAGGAAGTATGGTCGCTAGCTTGTATGCTATGGGGTATAAACCAGATGAGATATTAGAAAAATTTAAAGAGAATTCCAATAAAATAATTGGAGGAAATAGATTTTCTATTATTACAGGAATGCGAAAAATAATGAAGAAAAAAGTAGCATTAAAAGGTTTTAGAAATGGAAAAAGTATTGAAGAGGTTTTTGAAAAATTAGCGAAGAATAAAAGTTATGATAAAATAAGTAGTATAAAAATGCCTATTGTAATTCCAACGGTAGATATAATGGATGCAAAAGAATATATTTTTACGAATTATATACCAGAAGAGGAGAATGATACGAAATATATTACTGATATTACAGTAGGAGAAGCGGTTAGAGCAAGTAGTAGTTTCCCAGCAGTATTTAATTTATGTACCATAGAAAAGCATGCATTTATGGATGGAGGAGCACTTGACAATGTACCAGTAGAAGAAGTAAGAAAACAAGGCGCAGACAAAGTAATAGCAGTGAAATTTGAAGAAGATATGATTGACGAAAACAGTAATATGATGGATATTGTAATGAGAACAATTGATATTATGGGAAACAAGATTATAGAGGAAAAAATAAAACAGAGTGATTTTGTAGTAAATATACATACCGAAAAAATGGGGTTATTAGAAAATAAAAATTTAGATAAGTGTTTTGATTATGGGTATGAAGCGGTAAATAATAGAATAGAAGAAATAAAGAATGCGTTACAATAAAATACTATTAATTAACATAAAAACATTGAAAAATAATACAAAAAATGGTATTATTATATAGGTTAATTGGAGGAATAAAATGAAGAAAAGTATAAAATATATCATAATTGCAATTATTGTAATCGCAATCATTGTAACACTTGTAGTATTAAATATAAATAGAAATAAGCAAGATAGCAAAGAGGATGGCACTTTAAAAATAGTGACCTCTTTTTATCCAATGTATATTATTGCAGAGAATATAACAGAAGGAGCAGAAAATATAGAACTTGTGAATATGGCAGATGTTAATGTAGGTTGTTTGCATGATTATACATTAACTACAGAAGATATGAAAAAAGTAGAAAATGCAGATATCTTTATTATGAATGGACTTGGAATGGAAAGTTTTATCGATAAAGTCATTAGCGCAAATACAAATATGGAAGTTATTGATTCTAGTACTAACATGCAAAACATTATTTTAGATGTTAATGGAGTAAATGCACATATTTGGACTAGCATAGATAATTATATATTGCAAGTAGAAAATATAGCAGAAGGACTTATTCAAAAGGATGAAGCAAATGCAGAAAAATATAAAGCAAATGCAGATGTATATATAGAAAAATTAGAAGAGTTAAAAAATAGTTATTCAAATGAATTACAAGAATTAAATGGGAAAAAAGCCATTTGTTTAAATGAAGCATTTGCTTATCTAGGACAAGATTTGAGATTAGATATGACAATGGTGGAAACCAACCACGAAGAGAGTACCATGTCAGCAGAAATGCTAAGAAGCATTATTGATGAGATAAAAAATGAAAACATTCAAGTAATAATAATTGACAAAAATGATTCAAAGACAAATGCAGAGACAATTGCGAATGAAACAGGTGCGAAGATATATGAACTTGATACTGGTTTAACAGGAAGCAAAGATAAAGATTCGTATATAAATGCCATGGAAGAAAACTTAGAATTGTTAAAATCTATTTAAAATCAAATAAAGAAGTTTGATTTAAGTAGAAAGATAAATTTGTTGCATGGAATTACTAAGAAATATTATAGTAATAGTAAGCTATACTTTTTAGCAATGTAATGGAGGAAAAAGAATTGGAGAAAGCTTGTGGATTACACTGTACTAAAATTAATAATATTGGAGTTAAAATAGGAAATGAAGTAATACTAAAAAATGTTAGTATACATATTCATTGTGGGGAATTAACGGTAATTATTGGACGTAATGGAGCAGGAAAAAGCACATTACTAAAAGCAATTTTAGGAGAAATTGAGCACACCGGAAACATTGCTTTTGTCGATAAAAAAGACAATATTACCAAGAAGATAAAAATAGGATATGTGCCACAAAGTATTAATGTAGAGAAACATATGCCTACAACTGTATATGATTTGTTTGCATCTTGTATTACGCATATACCAGTATTCTTAAGAAAAGATAAAAAAACACACAATGAAATAAAAGAACATTTAAAAATATTTGGAGCAGATAGTTTAATTGATAAAAGTATAGGAGACTTATCTGGAGGGGAACTTCAACGTGTGTTAATAGCAATTGCTACAAAGCCAACTCCAAACTTACTAATTTTAGATGAACCTGTTTCTGGAATTGATCGAAACGGAATACAAGATTTTTATCAGATTATAAGCAAACTAAAAACAGAATATGATATGTCAATTATTTTAGTATCACACGATTTAGAATTAGCAAAAAAATATGCAGACAAAGTAATTCTTTTAGATAAAGAGGTTATCAAAGAAGGAAAACCAGAAGATGTCTTTAAAAGTTTAGAATTTAAAAATCGATTCGGAGAACTAGCTTAAAACAAAAGTTACTAGATTATGGTTATGCAAAATATTAAGTCCGCGCAGGGAGGTACTAATTAAAAACAAAAATCCTTACAGCATAATTTGAAGAAAGGAAATTTAATAAAATGGAAGTAATAGATAGTATATTAGAAGTAATATTACCTTTTGAATTTATGAACTATGAATTTATGAAAAATGCTTTCATTGCTATTCTTTTAATATCACCCATATTTGCAATATTGGGGACGATGATTGTAAACAATAAAATGGCATTTTTTTCAGATGCATTGGGACATTCTGCCTTAACAGGAATAGCACTACGGAAGTTTAATAGGAATTAGTAATTTAAACATTGGAATGATTATATTTGCCATAGGATTTGCACTACTTTTAAATTATGTAAAAAATAAAACTACCTATGGGTCTGATACCATCATTAGTGTGTTTTCTTCCATAGCTATAGCATTAGGACTTGCTATTTTAGCAAACACAGGTAATTTTAATCAATATTCTAGTTATTTAGTAGGTGATATTTTAAGTATAACAGATTCCGAAATACTATATGTTTTCTTAATTGCCATAGTGGTATTAGTATTCTGGTATTTTACCTTTAATAAATTACATTTAATTAGTATTAATACTACTCTTGCAAAAAGTAAAGGAATAAAAACAAAGAAAATAGACAATATTTTTGCAGTATTAATTGCTATTGTAGTAATGATATCTATTAGGTGGATAGGAATTTTATTAATAAACTCTTTATTAATTTTACCAGCCGCATCTAGTAGAAATATTGCTAAAAATATGAGATGGTATCATTTGTTTGCTGTACTATTCTCATTATTTTCTGGAATAGCAGGATTAATTGCATCGTATTATTTTAATATACCAACAGGACCAATGATTGTAATTATTTCAGGTGCAATTTATTTTATTACATTAGGAATAAAAGGAAA